>NZ_CP020042.1:4191559-4492767 GCF_002028425.1 Streptomyces katrae
CTCATGGGTGGAACGTTGATTAGTTGGCACGGTCTTCTGGATGGATCACGAGTACTGCTTCGGCGTGGAAAGTGAGTCACTGAAAGAGATCGTGCTTGGCACGTTGTTGGGTCCTGAAGGCACGGCCGATTTGGTCAGTCTTCAGTGCCGGCCCCGGTAAAGCTCTGTTTCGGCAGGGTGTGACGGGTGGCTGGTCGTTATTTGAGAACTACACAGTGGACGCGAGCATCTGTGGCCAAGTTTTTAAGGGCGCACGGTGGATGCCTTGGCACCAGGAACCGATGAAGGACGTGAGAGGCCGCGATAGGCCCGGGGAGCTGCCAACTGAGCTTTGATCCGGGGTGTCCGAATGGGGAAACCCGGCAGTCGTCATGGGCTGTCACCCATGCCTGAACACATAGGGCATGTGGAGGGAACGAGGGGAAGTGAAACATCTCAGTACCCTCAGGAAGAGAAAACAACCGTGATTCCGGGAGTAGTGGCGAGCGAAACCGGATGAGGCCAAACCGTATGCGTGTGATACCCGGCAGGGGTTGCGCATGCGGGGTTGTGGAATGAGCTTTCACAGTCTGCCGGCTGTGAGGCGAGTCAGAAACCGTATGGATAGGCGAAGGACATGCGAAAGGTCCGGCGTAGAGGGTAAGACCCCCGTAGCTGAAATCTGTACGGCTTGCTTGCTCATCTCCCAAGTAGCACGGGGCCCGAGAAATCCCGTGTGAATCTGGCGGGACCACAAGCCTAAATATTCCCTGGTGACCGATAGCGGATAGTACCGTGAGGGAATGGTGAAAAGTACCGCGGGAGCGGAGTGAAATAGTACCTGAAACCGTGTGCCTACAAGCCGTGGGAGCGTCGGACGTACTTGTACGTCTCGTGACTGCGTGCCTTTTGAAGAATGAGCCTGCGAGTTAGCGGTGTGTAGCGAGGTTAACCCGTGTGGGGAAGCCGTAGCGAAAGCGAGTCCGAATAGGGCGATTGAGTTGCACGCTCTAGACCCGAAGCGGAGTGATCTAGCCATGGGCAGGTTGAAGCGGAGGTAAGACTTCGTGGAGGACCGAACCCACCAGGGTTGAAAACCTGGGGATGACCTGTGGTTAGGGGTGAAAGGCCAATCAAACTCCGTGATAGCTGGTTCTCCCGAAATGCATTTAGGTGCAGCGTCGTGTGTTTCGAGGTAGAGCACTGGATAGGCGGGCCCCTACCGGGTTACTGACCTTAGCCAAACTCCGAATGCCGGTAAGTGAGAGCACGGCAGTGAGACTGTGGGGGATAAGCTCCATGGTCGAGAGGGAAACAGCCCAGAGCATCGACTAAGGCCCCTAAGCGTACGCTAAGTGGGAAAGGATGTGGAGTCGCAGACAACAGGAGGTTGGCTTAGAAGCAGCCACCCTTGAAAGAGTGCGTAATAGCTCACTGGTCAAGTGATTCCGCGCCGACAATGTAGCGGGGCTCAAGCGTACCGCCGAAGTCGTGTCATTGCAGCAATAGGGCAACGCCTGCTGTGATGGGTAGGGGAGCGTCGTGTGCCGGAGTGAACAGCAGCGGAAGCTAGTTGTGGACGGTTCACGAGTGAGAATGCAGGCATGAGTAGCGATTACAACGTGAGAAACGTGTGCGCCGATTGACTAAGGGTTCCTGGGTCAAGCTGATCTGCCCAGGGTAAGTCGGACCTAAGGCGAGCCGACAGGCGTAGTCGATGGACAACCGGTTGATATTCCCGGTACCCGCTTTGAAACGCCCAATATCGAATCCTCTGATGCTGGAGGCCGTGAAGCCGTTCCGACCCTTCGGGGAAAGAAAGTGGTGGAGCCGCCGGCCCAAGGTGGTAGTAGGTAAGCGATGGGGTGACGCAGGAAGGTAGTCCAGCCGGCGGGTGGTTGTCCGGGGTAAGGGTGTAGGCGAGGGTGGTAGGCAAATCCGTCCCTCATATAAGGCTGAGACCTGATGCCGAGCGATTGTGGTGAAGTGGATGATCCTATGCTGTCGAGAAAAGCTCTAGCGAGTTTCATGGCGGCCCGTACCCTAAACCGACTCAGGTGTCAGGTAGAGAATACCGAGGCGTTCGGGTGAACTATGGTTAAGGAACTCGCAAAATGCCCCGTAACTTCGGGAGAAGGGGGCATTCCTGGTGATGAGACTTGCTCTCTGAGCTGGGGGTGGCCGCAGAGACCAGCGAGAAGCGACTGTCTTACTAAAACACAGAGTCCGTGCGAAGCCGTAAGGCGATGTATACGGACTGACGCCTGCCCGGTGCTGGAACGTTAAGGGACCGGTTAGTGACCTTTCGGGGTTGCGAAGCTGAGAACTTAAGCGCCAGTAAACGGCGGTGGTAACTATAACCATCCTAAGGTAGCGAAATTCTTGTCGGGTAAGTTCCGACCTGCACGAATGGCGTAACGACTTCTCGACTGTCTCAACCATAGGCCCGGTGAAATTGCACTACGAGTAAAGATGCTCGTTTCGCGCAGCAGGACGGAAAGACCCCGGACCTTTACTACAGTTTGATATTGGTGTTCGGTTCGCTTGTGTAGGATAGGTGGGAGACTTTGAAGCAGCCACGCCAGTGGTTGTGGAGTCGCCGTTGAAATACCACTCTGGTCGTGCTGGATGTCTAACCTCGGTCCGTGATCCGGATCAGGGACAGTGTCTGATGGTAGTTTAACTGGGGCGGTTGCCTCCCAAAGGGTAACGGAGGCGCCAAAGGTTCCCTCAGCCTGGTTGGCAATCAGGTGTTGAGTGTAAGTGCACAAGGGAGCTTGACTGTGAGACCGACGGGTCGAGCAGGGACGAAAGTCGGGACTAGTGATCCGGCGGTGGCTTGTGGAAGCGCCGTCGCTCAACGGATAAAAGGTACCCCGGGGATAACAGGCTGATCTTCCCCAAGAGTCCATATCGACGGGATGGTTTGGCACCTCGATGTCGGCTCGTCGCATCCTGGGGCTGGAGTCGGTCCAAGGTTGGCTGTTCGCCCATTAAAGCGGTACGCGAGCTGGGTTTAGAACGTCGTGAGACAGTTCGGTCCTATCCGCTGTGCGCGTAGGAATATTGAGAAGGGCTGTCCCTAGTACGAGAGGACCGGGACGGACGAACTCTGGTGTGCCAGTTGTCCTGCCAAGGCATGGCTGGTTGGCTACGTTCGGGAGGGATAACCGCTGAAAGCATCTAAGCGGGAAGCCTGCTTCAAGATGAGTATTCCCACCTCCTTGAGAGGGTAAGGCTCCCAGTAGACGACTGGGTTGATAGGCCAGATGTGGAAGCCCGGTAACGGGTGGAGCTGACTGGTACTAATAGGCCGAGGGCTTGTCCTCAGTTGCTCGCGTCCACTGTGTTAGTTCTGAAGTAACGAACTCGCCTTGCCGGCTTGAGTTCAACTTCATAGTGTTTCGGTGGTCATAGCGTTAGGGAAACGCCCGGTTACATTCCGAACCCGGAAGCTAAGCCTTTCAGCGCCGATGGTACTGCAGGGGACCCTGTGGGAGAGTAGGACGCCGCCGAACAATCATTGTGGGAAAGCCCGCACCAGTCATGGTGCGGGGCTTTTCTGCGTTTACGGCCAGAAGGCCGGTCGGGTCGGGATATTGCGTTGACCTGTTGTGAGCGGCGCGTTTGGATGCGTGCATGGAGCAGCAGAAGAAGCAGCAGCAGCACGTGATCCGGGCCGTGCGGGCGACGAGTGCAGAAGGTCAAGGACCTGAGGCTGGACGCGCTGCGTGATCCCGCCGCGTCGCTGGCCTTCCTCGAGACCTTCGAGCAGGCCGCCGCCAAGCCGACGAGCACTGGCAGGACCGGGCGGCCGGGCGGCGGAGGGCGTCCACGTCGGGCAGTTCATCGCCGAGGCGCCCGACGGGCAGTGGGACGGGTCCGTGTCCGTGTTCATCGAGGCTGCGGGGACCAGCGACTTCCTCGGCCAGGCCGTCGACGTCGACCAGGCGCATTCGTCGGCGTGTTCGTACGGCCCGAGCAGCGGGGCAGCGGGCTGACCGACGCACTGTTCGAGGCGGCGCTGGAGTGGGTGTGGGCCGGGAAGAGCCCGTGCTGGGGCATGTGCGGCTCTTCGTGCACGAGAAGAACGAGCGGGCCGCCGGGTTCTACCGGCGGTTCGGGTTCCGGCCGAGCGGGCTGGTGATCCCGAAGCCGGACGACCCGTCCCAAGGAGCACGATACCTGTTCACGCGCCCTGAATGTCCTTAGGCGACGGGCCACTCCGGCCAGCGGGCGCGGGCCTGTTCGCGGCTGCGCACAGGGCCAGGAGGGGGAGCTTCTCGTCCATGAGGAGGTCGGGGAGCTGGGGGACGGGGGCGACGGCCGCCACGTCCTCCAGGAACCAGCGTCATTGGTGGGTCGAGCCGACCGTCGGATGACCGTGCGGCCATGCGGCGGCCGTGCTCGACCACGTGCGAGGCGAGTGCGGTGAGCAGGGGCATCACACCCGGCCGGGTGCGCGGGTCCTCCAGGGGCTCACCCACTACGTAGAGGGTGCCCCCTTCGGCTGCGAACGATGCCAGGTGAGGGGTCCGTTCGGTTCGGGTTGCAGGCCTCGCGGATGTGGACCGAGGTCAGGCAGGACAGGGCGCGGCCGTCAGGTACTGGGCCTGCTCCCGGCGTTCGGGTGGGCGATGAGGGCGCTTTCGAGTTCGCCGGCCGCGCCCGGGGCGGCCTGGGGTGGGTGCGCAGGACGCGGACCGGTTCCTGGGAGCCGTTGCCCTGGGCCCACCGGGCCAGCTGTTTGAACGGGAGGCCTCGAGGGCGGCTGCCTGGAGCCAGCTGCGGACGAGGGTTTCGGCGGTGTCCGCGACGGCCGCGTCGAGGCGGGCCTGGGGCGTACGGGGGCCAGCAGGGCGATCGCCCGGGCGGCGGCGGTCTCGCGGTCGGCGCAGCCGTCGGCGGGGTTCCAGTGCAGGCGGGCCGGGGTGTCGCACAGGTGTGAGGGGTCGTAGAGGAGGACCGGGCCGAGCTTGCGCGGGCGTCCTTGGTGTCCTGCCAGAGGGCGGGGGAGGACGTGACCACCAGGACGGCGCCTTCGGCGGCGGAGACGGCCTGGGCGGCGAGGCGGTGGCGGCCGGCCGGGGGTGCGTAGGCGACGCGGGGGGCCGGTGGCGGTGCCGTGGGGCGGGCGGCCGGTGCGTAGCCGAAGCCGTAGCGGTAGGCCTCCTGGGCGGGGGCCGCCGCCGCCGGAGCGGTACGGGCCCGGAGATGCGCGGGGCCGGTGCGGAGACGGGGCGTGCGCGGCGGCGGATACCGGGGTGGGTGCCGGCTGGGCCGGCGCGGGGAGTACGGCCGGGGCGGGGCCTCGTTCCCGTCGTGGTGGCGGGGTGCGTGCGGGGACGGGGCGGGGTGGGTGCCGGGGTCTGCGGGCGTGGCAGAGGGGGCCGGGTTCGGGCCCGGGGCCCTGGTACGGGCGGCGGTGGGGGCCGGCACCGGAGCCGGGTGCGGTGCTTGGTGCGTGCCCTGGCCGGAGGTGGGGTCCCAGGCCGGGGCCGGGCCGTCGGTCGTGCCGGGGGTGGAAGGGCCGGGGTGCGGGCGGGAGGCCGTGCTGGACGGCGAGTCCGTGCGCGGGCCCGTGCCGGGTGCGAGGCGGGAACGCGTGCCGGGCGGGAGGTCGGATCCGGGCCGTCGTGCGGGGGCGCCGTGGCCGGGGCGCGGCCTGTGGCGGGCGCCGGGTGGGCGCCCGCGTCCGAGGCCTGGGCGGCACCGGGAGCGGAGAGCGAGTCCGTTGCGGGTGCCGGGGCGGCCGGTGCGGGGGTTTGTGCCTTGGCGCGGGCGCGGCGGGCCTTCGTCCGGGTGAACACGCCCAGGGTGAAGATCGTCAGGACCAGCAGGACCAGGAGCTGGCTGATGAACAGGCCCCAGAACAGCCCCAGCCGGAGAGTGCCGCCGGGTCGGTGTCGGGCCAGGCGGCCGGGATGTCGTGCGGTTGCGCTATCAGGGCGCGGACCGCGCCCGGGGTGCGGGTGAAGGTGACCGTGGACGGCCAGGCGCCCTTGGCGAAGAGGGCCGCCAGGCCGGTGGCCGACCAGACCAGGACGGCGAGGCCGAGGAGGAAGGCCAGGAGGCCGACCAGTGCTCCGTCGGGGATGCCGCCGCCGCGCGGGCGCGGCTCCCTACCTCTGGCGTCGTGCATGTCGGTCAGGCCACCGTGGTCGCGGATCCGGGGCCGCCGCCCCGCTGGCGTTCGATGTACAGGGCGCGTTCCTCCGCTTCGAGTTCCGCGGCCAGCAGGTCCTCGGGGAGCTGCTGGGGCGCGGAGGACTCCGTCATCGCGCGGTCGGTGTAGACGAGGGGGCGTTCGGTCTCGGTGATCAGGTGTTTGACGACCTGCACGTTGCCGTTGACGTCCCAGACGGCGATGCCGGGGGTGAGGGTCGGGATGATCTCCACCGCCCAGCGTGGCAGGCCGAGGACGCGGCCCGTGGCGCGGGCCTCGTCGGCCTTCTGGGCGTAGATGGTGCGGGTCGAGGCCATCTTGAGGATGGCCGCGGCCTCGCGGGCGGCGGCTCCGTCGACGACGTCGGAGAGGTGGTGGACGACGGCGACGAAGGACAGGCCGAGTCGGCGGCCGAACTTCAGCAGGCGCTGGAAGAGCTGGGCCACGAACGGGCTGTTGATGATGTGCCAGGCCTCTTCGACCAGGAAGATCCGTTTTTTTCCGGTCGGGGCGGATCCAGGTGTGTTCCAGCCACACGCCGACGATCGCCATGAGGATGGGCATGGCGATGGAGTTGCGGTCGATGTGGGAGAGGTCGAAGACGATCAGGGGGGCGTCGAGGTCGATGCCGACCGTCGTGGGGCCGTCGAACATGCCGCGCAGGTCGCCGTCCACGAGGCGGTCGAGGACGAGCGCGACGTCGAGGCCCCAGGCCCGTACGTCGTCTATGTCGACGTTCATGGCGAGGGCGGACTCGGGTTCGGGGTGGCGCAGCTGCTCGACGATGTCGGTGAGGACGGGCTGGCGGTCGCGGATGGTGTCGACGACGTAGGCGTGCGCGACCTTGAGGGCGAAGCCGGAGCGTTCGTCCAGGCCGTGGCCCATCGCCACCTCGATGATGGTGCGGAGCAGCGCGAGCTGGCCGGTCGTGGTGATCGCCGGGTCGAGGGGGTTGAGGCGGATCCCGTCGTCGTTGGCGGCGATGGGGTCCAGGCGGATGGGGGTTATCCCCAGGGCTTCCGCGATGAGGTTCCATTCGCCGACGCCGTCTTCGCCCTGGGCGTCGAGGACGACGACCTGGCGGTCGCGGAAGCGGAGCTGGCGCAGGACGTAGGTCTTCTCCAGGGCGGACTTGCCGTTGCCGGATTCGCCGAGGACGAGCCAGTGGGGGGCCGGGAGCTGCTGGCCGTAGAGCTGGAAGGGGTCGTAGATGTAGCCCTTGCCGCTGTATACCTCGCGGCCGATGATCACACCGGAGTCGCCGAGGCCGGGGGCGGCGGTGGGCAGGTAGACGGCCTGGGCCTGGCCGGTGGAGGTGCGGACGGGCAGGCGGGTGGTCTCGACCTTGCCGAAGAGGAAGCTGGTGAAGGCGTCCGTCAGCGCGGACATGGGATCTCGCATGGCGGCCATTCCTTCCAGCTAGCGTCGGATGCCGGTGGCGAACGGCAAGGTGTTGACGAAGGCGCGGTGGTGCTCGCGGTCGCACCACTCGAGTTTCAGGTAGGACTTGCCGGCGGAGGCGCGGATGGTGCGCTTGTCGCGGGCGAGGGCTTCGGGGGAACGGGAGGACACCGTGATGTACCCGACGAGGTTGACCCCGGCAGCGCCGCTGGCGAGATCTTCACCCCTCTGGTCGAGCCGGCCGTGGGCGGCGATGTCGCGGGGGTCGACCGTGCGGTTCATCTTGGCGGCGCGGGAGGCGTCGGCCTCGTCGTTGGTCTTCTCCGTCAGCATGCGCTCGATGGCGATCTCGGTGGGTTCGAGGTCCATGGTGACGGCGACGGTGCGGATGACGTCCGGGGTGTGGACGAGGAGGGGGGCCAGGAAGTTCACGCCGACGGGGGTCATCGGCCATTCCTTGATCCACGCGGTGGCGTGGCACCAGGGGGCGCGGGTGGAGGATTCGCGGGTCTTGGCCTGGAGGTAGGTGGGCTCCACGGCGTCGAGCTCGGCGGGCCAGGCGTTGCGCTTGGTCATGGCCTGGATGTGGTCGATCGGGTGGTCCGGATCGTACATGGAGTGCACGAGGGAGGACAGACGTCCCTGGCCGAGGGGCTGGCGGACGCGGATGTCGGCTTCGGCGAGGCGGGCGCAGATGTCGGTCAGCTCGCGGGCCATGACGATGGCGAGGCCGGCGTCGCGGTCGAGCTTGCGGCCCTTGGTGCTGCCGGCGCGGGCGATGGTGTTGGCCTCGGCGGCGAGCTCGCGGGTGTAGTGCATGCAGGCGACGAGGTAGGCGCGGTGCTGCTCCGAGGAGGTGGAGACCATCGACTGGAGCTGGTCGTAGGAGTCGCGCAGCCAGCCGGGGGCGGCGGCGTTGCCGCGCTGGGCGACGTCCTTGGCGTGGGCGTCGGGGTCGGCGGGGAGGGTGCGGGCGAGCATCTGGAGGCGGGTGACGAAGCCGTCGCCGTTGGCGACGTGCTTGAGGAGGGTGCCGAAGCGGTCGACGAGGGCTTCCTGGTCCTCGCTGTCGCGCAGGCCGACGCCGGGGCCTTCGATCTCGATGGCGGCGGTGACGGTTCTGCGGTCGGCGTGGAGGAGGACGGCGATCTCGTCGGGGCCGAAGGGGGCGGCGAGCCAGTTGATGCGGCCGATGCCGGGGGGCGGGCCGACCTCGACCTCGCGGCCGTCGGCGGCGCGGGTGCCGGCTTCCATGGCGGCTGAGCGGTAGGTGGTGCCGCGGCGCAGGGTGCGCTTGTAGCTGCGGTTGATCTCGAACCACCGGTAGAAGGTGCGGCCCTTGTAGGGGACGTACACGGCGGCGAGGGCGAGCAGCGGGAAGCCGGCGAGGGCGACGATGCGCAGGGTGAGGTCGGGGACGAGCAGTCCGCTCATCATGCCGAGGAACGCGCCGACGATGATCAGGGCGATCTCGCCGGTTTCGCGGTTCTTGCCGACGATCGCGTTCGGCCGGGCCCGGCCGATGAGATACGTGCGGCGGGGCGCGACCGGGTGGAGCTGGTGGGACTGGGTCGTCAACGCCCGTCACCTCCTGTGTTCCTCGTACTCGAGCCAGTGCGGGGCGGGGGTGCGGCGGGCGGGACGCTTCCGCTGCCGGTCCCGCTGCCGGAGCCGCGGCTGCTGTGGGCGGCCATGCCTCCGGAGATCTGGTTGGCGTCGCCGCCGGTGGGGCCGTTGCCGCCGCCGGCGCGGTGGGCGCCGCCGCGGCTGCTGTGGGTCTTGATGCCCTGGGAGACGAGGGAGGCCGGGGAGCTGATGACGGCGGCTGCCTGGGCTCCGTCGGTGGCCTGCTTGCGGTTGCTGCGGGCGGAGGCGATCTCGTCGCCGAAGCCGGGGACGAAGCGGTAGATCATGGCGGAGGCGAAGATCGCCAGGAGGATGATGGCGAGGCCGGAGACGACGGCGGAGAAGGCGCCCGGGCCCTTGTTGCCGGCGAGGGCGCCGGCGAGGCCGAGGACGATGACGATGACCGGCTTCACGAGGATGACGGCGATCATGATGCCGGCCCAGCGGCGGACGTGGCCCCACATGTTGCGGTCGACGAGTCCGGCGTAGACGACGGTGCCGAGGAGGGCGCCGACGTAGAGGAGGGCGGCGCGGATGACGAGCTCGAGCCAGAGGACGCCGGCGGCGAGGACGGTGACGAGGGCGACGACGATGAGCATGATCGGGCCGCCGCCGATGTCGTCGCCCTTCTTGAGGGCGTCGGTGAAGGAGCCGAAGAAGACGTCGCTCTGGCTGCCGGTGGCGGAGGCGATGACGTCGGTGACGCCGTCGGTGGCGGAGACGACGGTGTAGAGGATCAGGGGGGTGAAGGCGGAGGCGAGGACGGTCAGCCAGAGGAAGCCGATGGCCTCGGAGAGGGCGGTGGAGAGGGGGACGCCGCGGATGGCGCGCTTGGCGACGGCCAGGAGCCACAGGACGAGGGTGAGGACGGTGCTGGCGGCGAAGACGACGGCGTACTGCTGGAGGAAGGCGGGGTTGGTGAAGTCGACGTTGGCGGTGCCCTTGACGGCTTCGCTGAGCTTCCCGACGATCCAGGCGGCCGCGTCGGCGCAGCCGCGGGCGAGGGAGGCGAGGGGGTTGAGGGCGTCGGTGGGGTCGTTGGAGAGGCCTGCTTTGCCGCCGCTGCCGCCGGTGCCGCCGTCACCCTTCTCGCAGTAGTCCTTGGCCGAGCCGACGAGGAGCTTGCAGTCCTCGTTCGCCCGCGCCGTTGCCGTTGCCGAAGGGGAGGGGACGGCAGAGGGAGAGCCAGGCGGTGTGGGCGCGGCGTAGGAACGTGTCGCCAGTGCCACGACGGCCAGATGGGCGGACGCGATGACCCCGGCGGTGCGGAGCCGGAGGCTAGCGGGCATAGGTGAACCCTCCGAACTCCTTGGTTGCCTTGCTGATGTCGTCGGCTGACGATGCGGGTACGTCGCCGGGCACGGGGGCGGGTCCGTCCTGCTGGCTGTCGGCGGCGATCTTCCAGTCGTCGCCGGACCAGACCAGGTCGAAGACCCAGGTCTTCCAGGTGGTCCGGACGGGGTCGGTGGACTTCTCCCCGGACATGCCGATGAGGCCGGTGGCCCAGACCGAGATCCGGGCGGCGCCCGGGGCGTAGCTGTCGACCCGGGTGCCCACGGGGACGGTCCGGCTGATGAAGGTGTTGGCCTGGGGCGGGTTGCCGTTCGGGTCGAGTCCGAGTTTGGCGAGGAACGCCGGTGAGTACGCGGCGTCCTGAGGGGCCTTGAGGCGCGCGGCGGCTTCGACGGTGTAGACACCGTCGGTGATCGCGTGCCGGGTGTCCTTTCTGAACATGCCGTCGGAACCCAGGGCCACCGCGTAGTTCGCGGCTGCGGACTGGGCGCCCTGTTCGTTGTGGGCGAAGCCCTTGGTGACCGGGGCCGTGCCCGTGGGGGCGGTGGCGTTGGTGGTGGGGGGTTTGTTCGAGGTGGGGGGTTGGGGGGTGTCCTGGGAGCGGTTCGCGAACGCGATGGCGGAGATGAGCAGGACCACGACACCGACCACCGTGATCAGGCCGCGTGAGGCGCGGGGGGTGCGGCGGGGGGTGCCGTAGGGGTCGGAGGGGGAGTCCGGGAGGCGGGTGCGGGTCTGGCCCGTTCCGCCGACGGCGCCCCCGCCGTACTGGTCGTCGTTGCTCATTGCCTGTCGTCCGCCCCCTCCGCGTCGTACGACGGTAGCGCTCGTTTCCGCGCAGGCGCGGTGTGGTGATTCCTCATCAGGGTGCGGCCGGCCGCGGTGGTTCTGCTAGACGGCCATTCCGTAGACGATCGTGAAGAGGGTGCCGAGGGAGCCGATGATGAAGACTCCGGTGAGCCCGGCCACGATCAGGCCCTTGCCCTGTTCCGCGCTGAACGTGTCGCGCAGTGCGGTGGCGCCGATGCGCTGCTTGGCGGCGCCCCAGATGGCGATGCCGAGGCAGAGGAGGATCGCCACGGCCATGATGACCTCGATCATGACCTTCGCTTCGTTGCCGAGACTGCCGAACGGCCCCCAGTTCGGGGCGATTCCGCCGATGATGGTGGTGATGTCGCCCTTTTCGGCTGCCAGGATCATGTAACTCACCGCCCCTGTATGGGTAGTTCCGGTAGCCCGTGCCCGATGGCAGGGGTCACGCACTATCTTCGCTGATGAAACGTCGGCCGTCGTCGACTTGGCCGGTCTCTTTACCCGATGTCCCGGGTATCGGGCCGTGCGTGCGGGTGCATGGGGGTGCGGGCGCGCACGTGTGTGCGCGTGTGTGCGGTCGTACGCATGGCCTGACCTGGTCACTCTGTGTATCACGGGGGGTGACCTCGGGCAATGACTGGCGGCTCGGGGGGTGGCGCGCCGTGGGTGTGGCACGGTCGTGGCGCCCGGGGGGCGTGCGGGTGCGTGCGGGGCGCACGGGGGCGGGGCGGGCGCCGGGCGCCGGGCGGGTGTCTGCCGGGCGGGGTCAGTTCCAGTGGGCGGGGCGGGTGAGGTGGCCGGGGATGCGGGTGGCGGCGTCGCCCTGGGCGGCGTTCAGCTGGGGCTGGGTGAGGAAGAGGGTGTCGCGGAGGTCGGCGCCGCGGAGGCTGGTGTCGCGGAGGTCGGCGCCGATCAGGTCGGCGCCGCGGAGGTCGGCGCGGGTGAGGTCGGCGGCGATCAGGTAGGCGCCGCGCAGGTTGGCGCCGCGGAGGTCGGCTCCGGCGAGGCGGGCGCCCATCAGGTCGGCGCCGCGGTGGTTCTTCTTGCGGCCCGGGGTCTTGGCGCGGGCCAGTTCGCTGGTCTTGAGGAGGAGGGTGTTGATCTCCTGGCGGAGGGCGGGGACGTCGAGGGCGGTGAGGGTGTCCGCGTCCGCCCGGGTGAGGGCTTCGGTCCTGGTGAGGAGCTCGCGCAGGGCGGGGTGGAGCGGGGCGGCCGCCGGGATGCCGAGGGCGGCGGAGAGGTAGAAGAGGAGTTCGTGGAGCTGGCGCATGACCGGGAAGGCGTCGAACATCGCCTGCCGGGTCCCGGGGTGGGTGCGCCAGTCGCGGCCCTCGAAGGTGACCTGGGAGATCTGCTGGCCGGCGCCGAAGCAGTCGAAGACCGTGCAGCCCGGGAAGCCCTGGTCGCGCAGGCCGGTGTGGATGCCGCAGCGGAAGTCCTGGCGGAGGTTCTTGCAGGGGCTGCCGGCGGCCTTGTTCACGGCGAAGTCGGCGGACTTGGCGAAGGGCAGGGCGACGCAGCAGAGCGCGAAGCAGTTCGCGCAGTCGGCCTGGAGGAGGGGGAGCGCGGGAAGGGCGGGGCGAGGAGAGCTGGACACCCGTCCATTGTCGCTTGAGAGGGTCTTGATCCGCGGACGGGGGGAGGTGAGCATCCGTGCATGACAGAAGTGATCGCGGTTGCCGTCATTACGCTGCTGGCCGTCGTGAGTCCGGGGGCGGACTTCGCGATGGTCGTGCGCAACAGTTATCTGTACGGGAGGTCCACCGGGCTGTTCGCGGCCGCGGGGGTCGCGGCCGGGGTGCTGGTGCACGTCTCGTACACCATGCTCGGGGTGGGGCTGCTGATCGCCTCGTCGACGGCCCTGTTCACGGCGATCAAGCTGGCGGGGGCCGCGTACCTGGTGTGGATCGGGATCCGTACCTTCCGGGCGAGGGCCGAGCTCACCGTGGACCTGGAGTCGAAGCCGGAGCTGACGCGGCTGGGGGCGCTGAGGTCGGGGTTCTTGACCAATGTGCTCAATCCGAAGACGACGCTGTTCGTCGTTTCCACGTTCACGCAGGTGGTGGGTCCGGACACGGCGGCGTGGCGGCAGGCCGGGTACGGGCTGTTCATGTCGGGGGCGCACCTGGTGTGGTTCGGGGCGGTGGCGCTGTTCTTCTCCCACTCCGCGCTGCGCGATCGGATGCTCAGGGCGCAGAAGGCGCTGAACCGGGCGATCGGGTCGGTGCTGGTGGGGCTCGGGGTCGGGCTGGGCCTGGCTCGCTGAGGCGGGTGCGGTGAGGGGCTGGTGCCGGGGGTTACCTGTGGGTAGCGTGCGGCGGCATGGGTGCTGAGGACGGGTTCTACGAACGGATCGGCGAGGGCCGCTTCCGGGCCACCGAAGCGACGCGCGGGCCGTGGGACCCGGGCGCGCAGCACGCGGGGCCGCCGGCCGCGCTGCTCGGGCGGGCGGTGGAGGAGCGGGCGGGGGCGCGCGGGGACATGCGGGTCGCGCGGATCACGTACGAGATCCTGCGGCCGGTGCCGATCGGGGAGCTGGCGGTGGCCACCTCGGTGCTGCGGGCGGGGCGGGGCACGGAGCTGGTCGAGGCGGCGCTCACCCCGGCCGGGGCGGACGCGCCGGTGATGCTGGCGCGGGCGCTGCGGATCAGGGTGGCGGGGGAGCCGGTGCCCGCGGTGGCCCAGGGGGCGCAGGTGCCGCCGCCGGGGGAGGCGGGGGTGGCGCCGTTCTTCCCCGTGCCGTGGGAGACGGGGTACCACTCCTCGATGGAGGCCCGGTTCACGGAAGGGGCCTTCACCGAGCCGGGGCCGGGGACCTGCTGGATGCGGATGCGCGTGCCGCTGGTCGCCGGGGAGGCGGTCCGGCCGCTGGACCGGGTGCTGGTCGCCGCGGATTCGGGGAACGGGATCGCGGCGGTGATGGACTTCGGGCGGTTCGTCTTCGTGAACGGGGACCTGACGGTCCATCTGCACCGGCATCCCGTGGGGGAGTGGGTGTGCGTCGAGGCGCGGACGAGCGTGGACGCGGGCGGCATCGGGCTGGCGGACGCCCGGCTGCACGACGAGAAGGGGCCGATCGGGCGGGGGGTGCAGAGCCTGTTCGTGGCGGCGCGGTGAGCGCGGCGGGCGGGTGAGGGGTGGTCCGGCAGGGGTCAACCCCCTTGGCTGCCTGGGGAATCCGTATGGCAGGCTCGTGCGGATGGAGCCGTTGAGAGACACCGACCCCGCGTACATAGGCACGCACGCACTGCTGGCCCGGCTCGGGGCCGGCGGGATGGGGCAGGTGTACCTAGGGCGGTCACCCGGCGGACGCCTGGTGGCCGTCAAGGTCGTGCGTGAGGAGATCACCGGGCACCCCGAGGCGCTGGCCCGTTTCCGGCGGGAGGCGCAGACGGTACGGGCGGTCCGCTCGGCCTACACGGCGAACCTGATTGACGCCTCGTTGGAGTCGGCCCCGTTCTGGCTGGCCACCGAGTACGTTGCGGGACCCACGCTCGGCAACGCGATCGGCGCCCGGGGGGCGTTGCCCCCGCAGACCTGCCGACGGCTGGGCGCGGCACTGGCCGAGGGTCTGGCGAGTGTGCACGCGTACGGGGTCACGCACCGGGACCTGAAGCCGCAGAACGTCATCCTGGGCGCGCAGGGACCCCAGCTGATCGACTTCGGCATCGCACGCGGGGTCGGCGCGACGGAGCTCACCCAGGACGGGCAGGCTCCCGGCACGCCCGGCTACACGGCTCCGGAGGTGCTGCTGAAGGGTGAGACGGGGGCGGCGGCCGATGTGTTCGCGCTCGGCGCGACGCTGGCGTACGCGGCCACGGGGCGTCCGCCGTTCGGCACCGGGGTGGCGTCGACGGTGGGTTACCGGGCGGTGCACGAGCCGGTCGACGTGCTCGGGGTGGAGCCGGGGCTGGCGGCTCTGATCGAGGCCTGCGTGGCCAAGGACCCCGCCGCGCGCCCGAGTCCGGCGGAGGTGATCCGGCTGTGCGGGGTGCGCGACGCGCTGGTGGACGACCCGGTGTACACGGCGCTGGGGGCGCTCGGGGAACCGGTGCCGCTGCACGAGATGCGCACGCAGGGGCCGGGCTACCCGTACGTCCCGACCCAGGCCGGCTCAGCCGCCGCGGGGCCCGTCCGCCCGGCGAGCCGCCGCACGGCTTGGGCGGTCGCGGCTGTGGCCGTGACCGCAGCACTCGCGCTGGCGGCCTGGCAGCTGCTTCCGCTCGACGGTGGCGGTGGACGGGACGAGCAGGCGCGGGGTGGGGGCAGGACGCCCTCGCAGAGCCCGGCGGCTCCCGGGCAGGGGCCGGCGGGGGCCCCGCAGCCTTCGGCGTCCTCTGGCGGCAGCGGCACGGCAACGCCCGTTGCTTCCACGGGCGGAGCCAGGCCCCCGGCACCGTACATCGAGAACAACCAGATCTCGCACTACTTCTGGAAGCCGTCGGCTGATCCGGAGATGGCCGCCCATGGCGTTGGGCAGTGCAACCAGCCCGCCGAGCAGAAGCCGCCGGGCGCGGACTTCCAGACCACCGCCAAAGTCTCGGGGAACTCCACGACCATCGAGATGCGGATCAAGTACGCGGAGATGAAGCCGACCAAGCCCGATCCGTATTACGTGTCGGTGGCTGTCAGGTCCCCGCACGATCTGGACTTGGAGACGGGCAAGCCCTTCAAAATGGACAACAAGAGCGTCGGGTTCACGAGCAAGCCGATCGACATCTACGGCAAGTGGCCCTCGGGCGAGTTCCTGAGCCTCAAGTATCCGGACGACTTCGCGGATCACACGGCGGGCAAGACGTACCCCGCTGTGCCCGCCACCAACGACCCGGGAGACTGGACGCTGGTCTTCTATCACGTCGAGGATGACCCCACGAAGTACACGAGCATCGGCTGCTCGGGCTTCCGAGTGGGGTAGTAAGCCTGGCGACACGGGCGATTCGCACGTTAAGGCGACGGGGATGGGGGAGTGTTGACGGATGCGCAGATTCTGGATGGCGGGCGGAATCGGGATCGGTCTCTGTCTGGGCTTCCTCGTGCTCCTCGTGGTGGGCACCTACTCGGCCGCGGCCGGTCTCGCCGGTGGGGGCGGAGGCCGGCCCCTCGGACTGGTCAAGGGCGCCGTGCCGGAGAAGTACCAGGCCTTGGTGCAGAAGTGGGGCACCCTCTGCCCGGCGCTGACCCCCGCGCTGCTCGCGGCCCAGCTGTACTCCGAGAGCGGCTGGGACCCGAAGGCCGTCAGTCCGGCCGACGCGCGGGGGATCGCGCAGTTCATCCCCGGTACGTGGGCGGGTCACGGCATCGACGGGGACGGTGACGGGGACCGGGACATCTGGGATCCCAACGACGCCATCCCCTCGGCGGCTTCGTACGACTGCGAGCTGGCCAAGGACGTGGCGGGCGTGCCGGGTGACGCCACGTCGAACATGTTCGCGGCCTACAACGCGGGTGCGTACGCGGTCATCAAGTACGACGGAGTGCCTCCCTACAAGGAGACGCAGGGGTACGTGAAGGACATCCGCTCCCTGGCGAAGACCTTCGAACGCCCCGTCGGGCGGGTGTCGCCCTCGCAGCAGGCCGCCGGGGCGGTGTACTTCGCGCAGAAGCAGCTGGGGACGCCGTACTTGTGGGGTGGCGACGGGACGGCCGCGGACAACGGGCGGTTCGACTGTTCCGGGCTGACCAAGGCGGCGTACGAGTCCGTCGGGGTCGAGCTGCCGCGCGTGGCCAACGACCAGTACAACGCCGGGTCGCACCCCTCGCGGAACGAACTGCTCCCCGGTGATCTGGTGTTCTTCTCCGACGATCTGACGAACTCTCGGGAGATCCGGCACGTCGGGCTGTACGTGGGCGGCGGATACATGATCAACGCCCCGTACACCGGAGCCGTCATCCGGTTCGACAAGATCGACACCCCGGACTACTTCGGCGCGACCAGGGTGACGAAGGAGGGGGCGGAGGCGCTTCCGGAGCGGTCGCCGGGCGCTCCGAAGCCCTCGTAGCTCTCCGTGAAGCACAGGCCCTGAGCTGCGACGATGGGTCACTCTTGGATAACGTTGACGTGATCATCCGGTGGAGAGTGGAACCATGCCCGTAGTACGGGCGTTCCATGGTCACGGGGATTGATCGACGGGGGGGGTTTGAGAGGGCGCACGCCGCTGTGCGTCCCCACGGGACCTAGGCAAGCAAGGGGCCGCGTCACATGGCTGGACTCACGACCGGTGGGCCGAATGTGGATGTCAGCCTGCTGTACCGGATCAACAGCATCGCCCGGAACGCCCCCGACTGGCTCGACCGGGGCGTCGCCCTCCTCGCCTCCTACGGCCTGCCGCTGGCCATGGTCCTGCTCGTGCTGTGGTGTTGGCGCGGAGCGCGCCGGCAGGACGAGGCGGCCGCCGCCGAGTCGTTCGCCGCGCTGGTGTGGGCCCCGCTGGCCGCCGCGCTCGCGCTCCTGGTGAACGTGCCGCTGCGCGGGTTCGTGGCGCGGCCGCGGCCGTTCGTCGCGCACGAGGGCCTCGAAGTGCTCGGCGGTGTGAACGTCGGGCCGGACGCCGGGTTCTCCTTCGTCAGCGACCACGCCACCCTCGCGATGGCGCTCGGCATCGGGGTGTTCCTCGCCAACCGCCGGCTCGGCCTCGTCGGGATCGGGCTCGCGCTCGCCGAAGGGCTGTGCCGGGTCTACCTCGGCGTGCACTACCCGACCGACGTCATCGGGGGCTTCGCGCTCGGCACCGCCGTCGTCCTCATCCTCGCCCCGCTCGCCATGGCCGGGCTGACCCCGCTGGCACGGGCCCTCGCACGGGCGCCGCGCCTGGGGCGGCTCGTCCGTGCCGAGGAACGGGTGGTGGCCCGGCCGGTGGAACTGGCGCAGCGGCCGGCCGAGAGCGACCTCGCCGCCTGACGCGCGGCGGGGTGCGGGGCGTGCGGATCCGGTCGCGCGGTTCCCCGCCTCCATGTCGGGTGCGGGGCAGGCAGTTCACGGGTTCCAGAGCGCGAGCAGGAGCGCCAGCACCAGGCACACGCCCGCCGCGCCGAAGCACAGGCGGACCGCCGTCGGGCGGGAGCGGGGCGTCACGGCTCGCCGTCCTCGCCGCTGCCGCCCGGGTGCTCCGCTTCCTCGCGGCGGTAGCGGGAGCGCAGCCACAGGCCGGTGACCGTCGCCGCGGCGGTGGTGAGCCCGATGGCCAGCGCCACGTCGGCCGGGCCGTCCGCCGAGCCCACGGGGCGGGCCCAGGCCGCCGCGGCCGGGGTGAACGCGAGCAGCAGGGCCCAGAGGAGGGCCGCAAGGCGGGGTGCGGTTCCTGGCATGCCTCCAGCGCAACCGGTCCCGCCGCCCCCGGCCAGCTGGGAAGGCCGAACGGGCGACACGCCCGGCCGCGGGGGGTGCCCCGACGCTGCGGGCCCGGGTGGGACGTGGGCCCCGGGGTCAGTCGGCCGAGGTGTGTCTGGTGGCGTCCCTGCGGGCCAGGTCGCGGGAGCGGCGGGCCGGGCCCGTCCAGCCGCAGCTGCACACGGCCAGGCAGAAGGATCCCCGCTCGGCGGTGCTCGTCGTGTGTCCGGAGGGTGGCTGCGCGGCGGCCGCGGGGTGACGCGGGCCGGGCACAGCGGTAAACGGAGCGACCTGGGTCGCCTTGGTGTGCGGGTCCACCTCTCCACGGTACCGGGGGCGGCCCGGTGCCGGTACGGCCCCTGGCCACTTCCGGACCGTTACGGGAAACCCCGGACCTCGTTAACCGGAGCGGGTGGGGGCCTCGGGCAAACAGCGGTCATGCGTTGGGGGTTGGCAGGCGATGGTGGTGCACCAGCACAGGCGGTGGCGGCGGCGCGCGGGCGAGGCGGTGCGCGCGGTCTGTGTGGCCGCCACCGTGGCCGCGCTGGGCGGCTGCGGCGCCGCGAGCGGCACGGTGGCCGGCGGTGGTCCGGCCGACGCCCGTCCCCCGGGCGACCCCGCGGCGGCGGTCCGCGGGGCGGCCGACGCGCTCGCCGCCACCGGGAGCGCGCAGGCCCGTACGGCGATGGAGATGGCCACCGGCGGGACCCGGGTGACCATCCGGGGCGAGGGCGGGGTCGACTTCCGCAAGCGGATGGGCCAGCTGCTGGTGATGCTGCCCGCCGACGTGAAGGGACAGCCCGAGCACCGGCCGATCACCGAGCTGCTCGTCCCCGGCGCGCTCTACATGAAGAACCGGGGCGCGGGAGTCCCCGACGACAAGTGGGTCCGCCTGGACACGGCGGCCCTCCCCGACGGGAACCTCGTCACGGGCGGGGCCACCGACCCGCTGGCCGCCGCCGAGCTGCTGCGCGGCGCGCAAGAGGTGACGTACGTCGGCGAGACCGATGTGGCGGGGACCAAGGTGCGGCACTACCGGGGGACGACGGACATCCGGCGGGCCGCGCAGAGCGCCTCCTCCGGGGTCAAGGAGGCACTGCAGGCCGCGGCGAAAGGGTTCAGCGAGGACAGCGTGCCCTTCGACGCGTATCTGGACGAGCAGGGACGTCTGCGGAAGGTCCGCCACCGTTTCACCTACGTCAAGAATGGCGTGATCGATGTCTCCTCGACGACGCTGCTGTACGGGTTCGGTACCCCGGTGACCGTCGTATTGCCCGCAGAAGGGGACATTTACGCCGGGAAGATCGCCGAGTAGTCGGCCGGAGCGGCCCGGGCGGTACGTCCGGGCCATGGCCCCACTATCCGGAAATGGTCCATCCGTGTCATGCGCGGCACGAGCGTCGGTCCCTACGCTGGGAAGCCGGGTGCCGGACGGGCGATGGCGGCAGAAAGAGGTGACACGCGTGACTCCCGCAGGCGGTACGACGGTGCAGGACCACGTGGCGCTCGCCGAGATCGAGCTCTGCGGGGAGCTGATCATCGCGGCGTCGGCCGCGGCCGAGGATCGGCTCAGTCAGGACCGGATCGACGAGGTGCTGATGGGGATCGGGCCGTAGTCCTTGTCCGCGGCGGTGCTCCGGGACCGTTCTCCGAAACCGTTCTGCGAAACCGTTCTCCGAAACCGTTCTGCGTGGCCGGAACTAGCTGCGCAGCAGGCGGGCGATGGCCTTCGTGGCCTCCTCCACCTTCGCGTCGATCTCGGTGCCGCCCTTGACCGCGGCGTCCGCCACGCAGTGGCGCAGGTGCTCCTCCAGGAGCTGGAGGGCGAAGGACTGGAGGGCCTTCGTGCTCGCGGACACCTGGGTGAGTATGTCGATGCAGTACACGTCCTCGTCGACGAGCCGCTGGAGGCCCCGGATCTGGCCCTCGATCCGGCGCAGCCGCTTGAGGTGCTCGTCCTTCTGGTGGTGATAGCCGTGGACGGGAACGGCCCCGGAGCCCTCCGCCTCGATGGTCGTCATGAGTCCTCCCGTGGTCCGGAACGAGGGGGTATATACCCCTCATGGGTATAGGTTACTTCGCCCGGGCCGCAGGGGCAGGGATCCGCGGAGCCCACTCTGCCCCCTCTGCCTGATGGAGGACACCCTGGGACGCCGGTTAGCCGTGGCCGGGGGATACGCCTAGCATCAGCCTGACCGAATCCAATGCACCCCGAGGACCCCACGTGCGATTTCGTCTGACCCCCAGGGAGACGAGCTTCTACGACATGTTCGCCGCATCCGCGGACAACATCGTCACGGGCTCGAAGCTCCTGATGGAACTGCTCGGAGCGGATCCCTCCGCCCGGGCCGAGATCGCGGAGCGGATGCGTGCCGCCGAGCACGCCGGGGACGACGCCACCCACGCGATCTTCCACCAGCTGAACTCCTCCTTCATCACGCCGTTCGACCGCGAGGACATCTACAGCCTGGCCTCGTCGCTCGACGACATCATGGACTTCATGGAGGAGGCCGTCGACCTCGTCGTCCTCTACAACGTCGAGGAGCTGCCCAAGGGCGTCGAGCAGCAGATCGAGGTCCTGGCGCGGGCGGCCGAGCTCACCGCCGAGGCCATGCCGCACCTGCGGACCATGGACAACCTGACCGAGTACTGGATCGAGGTCAACCGGCTGGAGAACCAGGCCGACCAGATCCACCGCAAGCTGCTCGCCCAGCTCTTCAACGGCAAGTACGACGCCATCGAGGTGCTGAAGCTCAAGCAGATCGTCGATGTGCTCGAAGAGGCCGCCGACGCGTTCGAGCACGTCGCGAACACGGTGGAGACCATCGCGGTCAAGGAGTCCTGAACCTCGTGGACACCTTCGCTCTGGTCGTGACCATCGGTGTCGCGCTCGGCTTCACGTATACGAACGGTTTCCACGACTCCGCGAACGCCATCGCGACCTCCGTCTCGACGCGGGCCCTGACCCCGCGCGCGGCGCTCGCGATGGCCGCGGTGATGAACCTCGCCGGTGCCTTCCTCGGCAGCGGTGTCGCCCACACGGTCAGCAAGGGCCTGATCGAGACGCCCCAGGGCAACCGGGGCATGTGGATCCTCTTCTCCGCCCT
This sequence comes from Streptomyces katrae, assembly GCF_002028425.1. Classification (GTDB taxonomy): domain Bacteria; phylum Actinomycetota; class Actinomycetes; order Streptomycetales; family Streptomycetaceae; genus Streptomyces; species Streptomyces katrae_A. Next base: position 4,213,272 of record NZ_CP020042.1, read on the forward strand.
GGTCGGGGCGATCGTCTGGAACCTGATCACCTGGTACTTCGGCCTGCCCTCGTCCTCCTCCCACGCGCTGTTCGGCGGCATGGTGGGCGCGGCGCTGGCCGGCGGGATCGACGTCCTGTGGGACGGGGTGGTCGAGAAGGTCGTCATCCCGATGTTCCTGTCGCCGATCGTCGGCCTGGTCGTCGGGTACCTGGTGATGGTCGCCATCCTGTGGATGTTCCGGCGCGCCAACCCGCACAAGGCCAAGCGCGGCTTCCGCATCGCGCAGACGGTGTCCGCGGCGGGCATGGCCCTCGGCCACGGTCTCCAGGACGCCCAGAAGACCATGGGCATCGTCGTGATGGCCCTGGTCATCGCCGACGTGCAGGGCGCCGACGACCCGATCCCGGTCTGGGTGAAGATCGCGTGCGCGGTGATGCTGTCGCTGGGTACGTACGCGGGCGGCTGGCGCATCATGCGCACCCTCGGCCGCAAGATCATCGAGCTGGACCCGCCGCAGGGCTTCGCGGCGGAGACCACCGGCGCCTCGATCATGTTCGCCACCGCCTTCCTCTTCAAGGCGCCGATCTCCACCACCCACGTGATCACCTCGGCGATCATGGGTGTGGGCGCGACCAAGCGGGTCAACGCGGTCCGCTGGGGCGTGGCGAAGAACATCATCCTCGGCTGGTTCATCACCATGCCGGCGGCGGCCCTGGTCGCCGCGCTCTGCTTCTGGCTCGCCGACCTGGCCTTCGTCGGCTGAGACGGCGGCCCGGCCGCACGCGGTACGGAAACGGGCCGGCTCCCCCCACCCAGGGGGAGCCGGCCCTCTTTCTTTCTTTCCATCCTGCGGTGGCACCGCCATGCAGCACCGCAGGACGACCGCGCGAGCGGCCCCGGCTGTTTAGCCGAAGCGGCCCGAGATGTAGTCCTCGGTCGCCTGGACGGACGGGTTGGAGAAGATCCGGTCCGTGTCGTCGATCTCGACCAGCTTTCCGGGCTGGCCGACGGCGGCGAGGTTGAAGAAGGCGGTGCGGTCGGAGACGCGGGCCGCCTGCTGCATGTTGTGGGTCACGATGACGATCGTGAACCGCTCCTTGAGCTCGCCGATCAGGTCCTCGATGGCGAGGGTGGAGATCGGGTCGAGGGCGGAGCAGGGCTCGTCCATCAGCAGGACCTGCGGCTCGACCGCGATGGCGCGGGCGATGCACAGACGCTGCTGCTGGCCGCCGGAGAGGCCGGAGCCGGGCTTGTTCAGGCGGTCCTTGACCTCGTTCCAGAGGTTGGCGCCCTGGAGCGACCGCTCGACGATGTCCGTGAGCTCGGACTTCTTGTAGCTGCCGTTCAGGCGCAGGCCCGCCGCCACGTTGTCGAAGATCGACATGGTGGGGAAGGGGTTCGGGCGCTGGAAGACCATGCCGACGGTGCGGCGCACCGCGACGGGGTCCACGTTCGAGCCGTACAGGTTCTCGTCGTCCAGCAGCACCTTGCCCTCGACGCGGCCGCCGGGGGTGACCTCGTGCATCCGGTTCAGGGTGCGCAGGAAGGTGGACTTACCGCAGCCGGAGGGGCCGATGAAGGCCGTCACGGAGCGGGGTTCCACGGTCATCGAGATGTCGTCGATGGCCTTGTGGGTGCCGTAGAAGGCGGAGAGGCCGCTGACGTCGATTCGCTTGGCCATGAGGGGTCACTTCGCTTTCATGTAGTCGCGTCAGCGACCGGTCTTCGGGGCCTTCCAGCGGGCGATGCCGCGGGCCACCAGATTCAGGATCATGACGAAGGCGATCAGGACGAGCGCCGCGGCCCAGGCACGGTCGTAGGAGGCTTCACTGCCGACCTTGTACTGCTCCCAGATGTACAGCGGGAGGGAGGACTGGGCACCTTCGAAGGGGTTGCCGTTGATCAGCTGCGATCCGAAGACCAGCAGCATGATCGGCGCGGTCTCGCCGGCGATGCGGGCGACGGCCAGCATGACGCCGGTGGAGATGCCGCCGATGGCCGTGGGCAGGACGACCTTGAGGATCGTGCGCCACTTCGGCACACCGAGGGCCAGGGCCGCCTCGCGCAGCTCGTTCGGGACGAGCTTGAGCATCTCCTCCGTGGAGCGGACGACGACCGGCATCATCAGGATCGACAGGGCCATCGCACCGCCGAAGCCCGAGGGGCCGAAGCCGAGCATCAGGTTCCAGGTCGTCAGGATGAACAGGCCGGCGACGATGGAGGGGATGCCGGTCATGACGTCGACGAAGAAGGTGACGGCGCGGGCGAGCCGGCCCCTGCCGTACTCGACCAGGTAGACGGCGGTCAGCAGGCCGACGGGCGCCGCGATCAGGGTGGCGAGGCCGACCTGCTCCAGGGTGCCGAGCAGGGCGTGGTAGACGCCGCCGCCCTTCTCGAAGCTGGTCACGCCGTTCATGGAGTGGCTGAGGAAGTCCCCGTCGAGGGCCTTCATGCCGCGGCTGATCGTCGTCCACATCAGGGAGAGCAGCGGGACGACCGCGAGGACGAAGCAGACCCAGACGACGGAGGTCGCGACGCGGTCCTTGGCCTGGCGGCGGTTCTCGACGACCGAGCTGGCGGTGTACGTGATCACGACGAACAGCAGGGCGGCGATCAGGCCCCACTGCACCTTGCTGCTCAGGCCGAAGACCAGGCCGATGACGATGCCGAGGGCGGCGGAGGCCGCGGCGATGCCGGCGGGGGCCCAGCGGGGCAGGCCGCCGCGGGTCAGGCCGGCGGGGGCGGCGGACTTGCGGGCCGGAGCGGGCCGGTGGTCCTGGAGTGCGTGGCTCATCAGGCGTTCGCCCCCGAGAAGTCCTTGCGACGGGCGATGATCAGGCGCGCGGCGCCGTTGACCAGCAGGGTGAGCAGGAAGAGGACGAGACCGGAGGCGATCAGCGCGTCACGGCCGAACTCGTTGGCCTCGTCGAACTTCGCGGCGATGTTCTGCGCGAAGGTGCCGCCGCCCGGGTCGAGGATGTGCCCGGAGATCAGGAAGCTCGGGGAGAGGACGGTGGCCACGGCCATGGTCTCGCCGAGCGCACGGCCGAGGCCGAGCATGGATGCGGAGATGACGCCGGAGCGGCCGAAGGGCAGCACCGACATGCGGATGACCTCCCAGCGGGTCGCGCCGAGGGCCAGGGCGGCCTCCTCGTTCATGCGCGGGACCTGGAGGAAGACCTCGCGGCTGACGCTCGTCACGATCGGCAGGATCATGATCGCGAGGAGGATGCCGACGGTGAACAGCGAGCGGGCGACGCCGACCTGCGTCTTGTCGAAGACGTAGGTCCAGCCGAGGTACTGGTCGAGCCAGAGGTTCAGCCCGTTCAGCTGCGGCACGAGGAAGAGGGCGCCCCAGATGCCGTAGATGATCGACGGCACGGCGGCCAGCAGGTCGACCACGTAGGCGAGGGGCGCGGCCAGCTTGCGCGGCGCGTAGTGCGAGATGAACAGAGCGATGCCGACGGCGATCGGGACCGCGATGGCCATCGCGATGATCGAGCTGACGACGGTGCCGAAGAGCAGGACGGCGATGCCGAAGACGGGGGGCCGGGCGGAGGCGTTCCAGTCGAAGGTGGTGAGGAAGTTCCCCTCGTTCTTCGACAGGGCGATGCTGGCCCGGTAGGTGAGGAAGGCGGCGATCGACGCCATGATCACCAGGAGCAGGATGCCGGAGCCCTTGGAGAGCCCCGAGAAGATCTTGTCACCGGCCCGGCCGGTGGACCTTCCGCTCTTGGGGACAGGCGGAGCCGTGTCTATGTGGGTGCTTGTGCTGGAAGCCATGGTCTTTCCGGTCTGTGTGGGGGGCGAGCCCCCTGGCGGCGGTGCACCGGATTCCCCCGGGGTGGAGGGGGAGGGTCCCCGGGCCGGCCCGCCCGGACGGGGGCGGGCCGGACCTCGGGGGTCAGGATGGAGCTGTGGAGCTGTGGAGCTGTGGAGCTGTGGAGCTGTGGCGCTTCGGAGCTTCGGAGCTGCGGGCTTCGAAGTCCTAGGCGAGGGACTTGATGACCTCGCGGACCTTGGTGTTGATCTCGGCCGGGATCGGGGCGTAGCCGTTCTCGGTGAGGGCCTTCTGGCCGGCGTCCGAGGCGGTGTACTCCAGGAAGGACTTCACGGTGCCGAGCGTCTCGGGCTTGTTGCCCTTGTCGCAGACGACCTCGTAGGTGACCAGGACGATCGGGTACGCGCCCTCGGCCTTGGTGGCGTAGTCGAGCTTGAGGGCCAGGTCCGAGCCGGTGCCGGTGACCTTGGCGGCGGAGATGGCCTTGGAGGCGTTGTCCGGGGTGGCCTTGACGGGGGCGGAGGCGCCGGTGTTCACGTCGACCGTCTTGATGCTCTGCGAGGTGGCGTACGAGAGCTCGAAGTAGCCGATCGCGCCGTCGACGGCCTTGACCTGGGAGGCGACACCGGCGGAGCCGGACGCGGCCTGGCCACCCGGGGCCGGCCACTTCTTGGAGGCCTCGTAGGACCAGGCGTCAGGGGCGGCGGCCTTGAGGTACTTGCCCAGGTTCTCGGTGGTGCCCGAGTCCTCGGAGCGGTGGAAGGCCTGGATGGCGGTGGAGGGGAGGCTGACGCCGGGGTTCAGCTTCTTGATCGCCTCGTCGTCCCACTTCTTGATCTTGTCGTTGAAGATGTTGGCGATCGTGGCGGCGTCGAGGTTCAGCTTGTCCACGCCGGCGACGTTGAAGCCGAGGGCGATGGGGCCGCCGACCATCGGCAGGTTGATGCCCTGGCCGCCGCCGGTGCAGATCTTCTTCGAGTCCTCGACCTGCTCGGGCTTCAGCGCGGAGTCCGAACCGGCGAAACCGACGGTGCCCTGGTTGAACGCGACGATGCCCTCACCGGAGGAGGAGGACTTGTAGTTCACCTCGACGCCGGAGCAGGCGGCCATGTAGTTCTTGACCCACAGGTCGACGGCGTTCTTCTGGGCGGAGGAGCCGGAGGCGAGCAGCTTGCCCTTGGCGCCGTCGCACTTGATGTCGCCCGGGGCGGGGGCCGAGGCCTTGGTGGTGCCGTCGGCGCCGGTCTTCGTGTTGTCGTCCGAGCCGCACGCCGTGAGGACCAGGGCGCCGGACACGACGAGGGCCCCGAGGGCGGAGGCACGAAGCCGGTTCTTGCGCTGAAGCTTCACTGTTCGGGTGTTCCTTCCGGGGGGCCGCCGGCCGCTTTCTGTATCGGGGCGGCGTGCGAAGAGGACTACGTGATGGGTGGGGCGCGGGGCCGCTCTTTCCTGTTCGGCTCGCACCGTGCGCTACCGAAATTAGGCAGAACAGGTGACGGGGTCGACGGGGGTTGGTGAACGGATGGTGAACCGTGGCGGACGGGCGGGTGCGGATGGGGGGGTTTGTACCTGGGATTAAGCGGGCGTTATCCGCCCGTTATGGTGCCGTGACCTTCCCTGGGCGGGGGCGCGGGGGAGGGGAGCGCGGCGGGGAGTGCGGTCGGGCGGGGGTGGCTGGATCTGGCCGGTGGCGGGGGCGGCGGTGGCCCCGGGGGGCGGGTCTGGGGGCCGGGCGGCCGGGGGCCGGGCGGGGCCGGGCGGGGCGGGGTCCCGGTGGGGCGGGAGCGGCCGGGCGGGCGGGACCTGGGGTGGGACCGGGTTCCGGCGGGGCGGTCTCAGGGACGGGTTGGGGCTTTCCCGTCAGTCTCATCGTCCTTCCGCGTCGGGCCGCCCTGTCAAGGGCGCTCCTTCGTCGCGTCGCTTCGCGATCGCCTGCGGCGACCCTTGACAGGCCGTCCCGCCGCGAAATGCCGAAGACTGCCGGGAAACCCCCAAAGGAACGGGACGGACGTTCATAGGACATACGGCGGACTCAGCGACCAGCCGGGCGGTCGGGGGCCGCCACGCCAAGCGTCCGGGCCGACAGGATTGCCATCCGGGGCCGCGATCCGCGACAGATCGCTACGCGCTCCTCCCGTCTCAGCGTCCGCCGCCTGTCTGGGGTCGTTGCCCGCACCCAAGGGCGACGGAATCGGTATCGGGGCCCGGCAGGCGCGGCAAATCGCTACGCGCTCCTCTCTCCTCGGCGTCCGGCGGCCGTCCGGGGTCTCTGCCCGCAGGAAAGGGCGACAGATTCGTCATCCAGGACTGGTGGGCGCGGCAGATCGCTACGCGCTCCTCGAATTCCGGCGTCCGCGACCCGTCTGGGGCTGATGCCTGCACCCAAGGGCGACGGGATCGGCATCGGGGCACGGCAGGCGCCCCAGATCGCTACGCGCGCCTCGAATTCCGGCGTCCGACGACCGCCCGGGGCCGTTGCCCGCACGAAATGCCAACTGGGCCGTCATCCGGGGCCGATGGGCGCGGCAGATCGCTACGCGCTCCTCCCGTCCCGGCGTCCGACGGCCGTCGGGGCTGATACCTGCACCAAATGCCAACCAGAGGAACATCCGGAAGCAATAGGCGCGCCAGATCGCTACGCGCTGCCGAGATCTCGGCGTCCGGGCGCCGTCTTGGGCCGGTGGCGGCACCAAATGCCGGACCGCAGGGCATCCCGGCCCAAGACGGCCGCCGGACGCCGAGGAAACAGAAGCGCGTAGCGATCTTGGGCGCCTGGGGTGCCCGGATGGGCCTCTCATCGGCATTTGGTGCAGGCAGCGACCCCAGACGGGCAGCGGACGCCGGGACGGGAGGAGCCCGTAGCGATCTGGCGCGCCCTGCCGGACTCCGATGCCGATGCCATCGCCCTTTGCTGCGGGTATCAGCCCAATACGGCCGCCGGACGCCGAGATCTCGGCAGCGCGTAGCGATTTGACGCGCCCGGCGGTCCCGGATGCCCCTCCGGTCGTCATTTGGTGCGGGTACCAGCCCAGGGCGGTCGTCGGACGCCGAAATTTGAGGAGCGCGTAGCGATCTGTCGCGCCTCCCGGTCCCGGATGCCGATTCTGTCGGCCTTTCCTGCGGGCAGCGGCCCCAGGCGGGCGGCGGACGCTGAGACGGCGGGAGCGCGTAGCGATCTGTCGCGAATTGCGGCCCCGCATGGCAATCCTGTCGGCCCGGATGCCCGGCGAGGCGGCCCCCGACCTACCCGCCTGGTCGCTGATCCCGCGTATGTCCATCGATGGACCGTGCCGTCCTTTTGGGGGTTTCCCGGCAGTCCTTGTCTTTCCGGTTCGGGCTGTTCTGTCAAGGGTCGCCGAAGGCGATCGCGAAGCGACGCGACGAAGGAGCGCCCTTGACAGGGCGGCCCGGGCCGGAAGGACAGTGGGACTGACGGGAAAGCCCCAAGGCTTCTCTGAGACCGCCCGGGGCAGACCCTGCCCTCCACCCGTCCCGGCCGGCTTGTCGCTCCAGCCCCGCCGGAGTCCCCTGCCCCCCCGCCCACCCGCACCCGGGAGACGAGGGGGGCAGACACCCATCCGCCCCCCCGCCCCCACCCCCCACCCCCCACCCCCCAGGCCTCACGGCCCCGCCGGGACCGCCGCCGGTTCCCACAGGGTGTGGAAGGTCAGGCGGCTGGCTTCCACCGCGTGGCGTTGGTCGGCGTGGAGGACGCCCAGGGCGTAGGCCGTCGCCGGGGCGATGCGGGGGGTGCGGGCGGCCGTTGCCGAGGCGGTGGCCGCCTCCGCGGCGTCGCGGTGCTGGTTCAGGGCCTCGCTCGCCGCCGCCAGGCGCGGGGCTTCCTCCCCCAGGGCCTCACGGGCGTAGCGGTGCACGCGCAGCAGGCGGCGTACCTCGTGCCAGGCGGCGTCCGCGTGCGCCGAGTACGGGGCGGAGGTATCCGTGGCGGGGAGGGCTCCGACCGCCGCCTCCAGGCGGGTGCGGGCCACCGCCGCGAGCGGGGTGAGGACGTCGTCCACCCGGCCGCCCGCCGCCACCGGGTCCAGCGGGACCTCCGAGGCCAGGACCGCCACCGCGTCCGCCACCGCGTGGAACCGGGCCGAGCCCAGCGCCTGGAGGGTCGCCGAGTGGGCCCGGGTACGGGCCAGCGTGAGCTGGCGTTCCAGCAGGGCGCCCGCGCGCGCCGAGCCGACGGTCAGTGCGCCCGCGGCGCTGCCGCGCGGGGCCGGGACCTCCGGGGAGGCCGAGAGCCGTTGCAGTGCCTCCATCAGGCGGGACAGCCGGGCGGCGTACGCGTGCTCGTCCGCCAGGGTGGAGGACAGCCAGACCAGCTCGGCGCGCAGCGGGTCCGCCCAGCTCGGCTGCGTGACGACCCGGAAGGTGCTCAGGGAGGCGGCGATGCGGCGCGCGGCCCCCCGCAGGCCGTGCGCCGCCTCTGCCGCCTCCGCGGCGTCGGGGCCGCCCCCCGCGCCCGCCGCGCCTGCGTCATGCAGGCGCAGCGCGCGCAGGAAAGCGGTGGCCTGGGAACGCAGGTAGACGCCGAGCACGTCACCTGCGGTCGGGTCATGGTTTGGCTGAGCCACGCCGGCGCCTCCGGGCGTCTATGAGCATCTCCTGTACGTGCCGCAGCGGCTGGCCCTCGGCGTCGGTGCTGTGCCGGGTCCATTCGCCGTCCGGGCCCAGGTGCCAGGAGGAGGTGGCGTCGGACATGCCGGTCTCCAGCATCCGGTCCAGTGCCGCGCGGTGGCCGGGGTCGGTGACCCTGACCAGTGCCTCGATGCGGCGGTCGAGGTTGCGGTGCATCATGTCGGCGCTGCCGATCCACACCTCGGGTTCGCCGCCGTTGCCGAAGGCGAAGACCCGGGAGTGTTCCAGGAAGCGGCCGAGGATCGAGCGGACGCGTATGTTCTCCGACAGCCCCGGGACCCCCGGGCGTACGGCGCAGATGCCGCGCACCCAGATGTCGATCGGGACTCCCACCTGGGAGGCCCGGTAGAGGGCGTCGATCAGGGCCTCGTCGACGATCGAGTTCATCTTCAGCCGGACGGACGCCGGGCGGCCGGACCGGTGGTGGTCGGCCTCCTTGTCGATGCGCGCTATGAGCCCGTCGCGCAGGGACTTGGGGGCGGTCAGCAGCCGGCGGTAGGTCTCGCGCCGGGAGTAGCCGGAGAGCCGGTTGAAGAGGTCGGAGAGGTCCGCGCCGACCTGCGGGTCGGCGGTGAGCAGGCCGAGGTCCTCGTACAGGCGGGCGGTCTTGGGGTGGTAGTTGCCCGTGCCGACGTGGCTGTAGCGGCGCAGGGTCTCGCCCTCCTGGCGGACGACGAGCGACAGCTTGCAGTGGGTCTTGAGGCCGACGAGGCCGTAGACCACGTGGCAGCCGGACTCCTCGAGCTTGCGCGCCCACTTGATGTTGGCCTGCTCGTCGAAGCGGGCCTTGATCTCGACGAGGACGAGGACCTGCTTGCCGGACTCGGCGGCGTCGATCAGGGCGTCGACGATGGGGGAGTCGCCGGAGGTGCGGTACAGCGTCTGCTTGATCGCGAGGACGTCGGGATCGGCCGCGGCCTGCTCTAGGAAGGCCTGTACGGACGTGGAGAAGGAGTCGTACGGGTGGTGGAGCAGGACGTCGCGCTCGCGCAGCGCGGCGAAGATGTCGGGCGCGGAGGCCGATTCCACCTCGGCGAGGTCGCGGTGGGTGCCGGCGACGAACTTGGGGTACTTCAGCTCGGGCCGGTCGAGGGAGGAGATCCCGAAGAGGGCCGTCAGGTCGAGGGGGCCGGGCAGCGGGTACACCTCGGCGGCGGAGACCTTCAGCTCCTGGACGAGGAGGTCCAGGACGCCCGGGTCGATGGACTCCTCGACCTCCAGGCGCACGGGCGGGCCGAAGCGGCGCCGCATGAGTTCCTTCTCCAGGGCCTGGAGGAGGTTCTCGGCGTCGTCCTCCTCGACCTCCAGGTCCTCGTTGCGGGTCACGCGGAACATGTGGTGCGCGAGCACCTCCATGCCGGGGAACAGCTCCTCCAGGTGCGCTGCGATGACGTCCTCCAGCGGGACGTAGCGCTGCGGGGAGGCCTCCAGGAAGCGGCTGAGCAGCGGCGGCACCTTGACCCGGGCGAAGTGCCGGTGCCCGCTGACGGGGTTGCGCACGACGACGGCCAGGTTCAGCGACAGGCCGGAGATGTACGGGAAGGGGTGCGCGGGGTCCACGGCCAGCGGGGTGAGCACCGGGAAGATCTGGTTGCGGAACAGGGTGAAGAGGCGCGCCTGCTCCTTCTCGGTGAGGTCGGGCCACCGGATGAGGTGGATGCCCTCCTCGGCGAGCTGGGGGGCGATGTCGTGCTGGTAGCAGGCGGCGTGCCGGGCCATGAGCTCGCGGGAGCGGGTCCAGATGAGGTCGAGGACCTCGCGGGGCTGGAGGCCGGAGGCCGAGCGGGTGGCGACGCCGGTCGCGATGCGGCGCTTGAGGCCGGCGACGCGGACCATGAAGAACTCGTCGAGGTTGCTGGCGAAGATCGCCAGGAAGTTCGCGCGTTCGAGGAGCGGGGTGGTGGGATCCTCGGCCAGCTCGAGGACGCGTTCGTTGAAGGCCAGCCAACTGCGTTCGCGGTCGAGGAAACGGTCGGCGGGCAGCTGCCCGTCGTCGTCCTTGTCCTCGTAGGCGTCGAGGTCGGCGTCGAGATCGGGGTCGAGGGGGCGGTGGACGGCTATGGAGCCGAGGCGCGACTTCGCCGGTGCCTTTTCCTCTCCCTTGGTCCGCGTTTTGGAGGCGGAGGAGACCGCGGCGGAGGTGTGAGACGGGTGCTGGGCGGGGACCTCGGTGGGGCCTGCGCTGGGCTGGTGGCTCATGACTCCATTCTTCCGCGCACGGGGGAGGACAGGCGCGTCGGAAGTGTCCGCGGTCAGGCGGAGTCGGGGCTGCATGCTGGGAGGCTCGCAAGCGTGTCTGAATGCCCGGTTAATGGCGAATGGCTTCCAGACTCCGCCTGCGGCAGGATTCCCGCCGACCCCCACCCATACGGCCGTGTGGGTGTCCCCCCCTGCCCCGGGCCGCGCCCGACCCGCGGCGGCGGGGCACCCTGACCGCCGGGCCGGTCAGCCTGTCCTGATTCAGGCTGCCGGCCGTGGCCTGGGCGGTGAAGTATGCGGGCATGCTGCTTCTTGCTGGTCAGAGTGGTCCTGCCCCCGGTTTGTTCCTCTTGATTTGGGGATTGCTGGCGATCGTCATGGGCGGGGTGTTCGCGAGGAAAAGGGGAGCCGCGGCGATGCGCGAGCTCGTAGCGAGCAGACTGGAGCGCAGTCCGGGGCAGCAGGCCAAGGCACGTACGGCGCCTGAGGGCCTTGTGCGTTTGATCGGCGGGTTCGTGGCCGTATGCGGGCTGGTGACAGTGCCGGTTTCGCTGGTCATGATGGCCCGCGGTTGACCTTCCGCACCCGCTTCCGGGAGCGCCCCAGATGAGCCTTTGGGGGTCGGCGTCGGCACCCCGGTCCGGCAGTAGTCACGAATCACCGAGCCCCGCCCTCCGGGCGCGGATATCAGCGGCTGGCACCCTCAGGCCAGAAGATCCGGGCGGGGACTCCCATGCGCTCGGCGTACGCCACCACGCCCGCCGTGCCTCCGTATCCCCAGGCGGGCTCCCCGTCCCAGACAGCCACCAGCTCGCCGACCAGTCCGACGAGTACCCCACTGCCGGCCATGTGCGCCGGCGCGTCCCAGGCCGACATTCCGGTGCGCTGGACCTCGGCGGCGGCCCGGCTCAGCAGCCGGTCGTACGTCGGCCAGTACTCCCACGGCAGGCCCTCGCGGTACCACCGTTCGCCTCAGTCGAGCTCCGCGAGCGCGTCCACCAGCGTCCGGCCCTCACACGCCCCCCGCCGGAGCAGCAGCCCGCCGACCCTGTGCAGCTCGGCCCAGGCGTGCGGGCGGCCGACCTCCGAGGCGTCGCCGATCACGCCGAGTGCCACGCTCAGGGCGGCTTCGGCCTCCCCCGCGCCCGCATGAGCATGGGCCAGGCAGGCCCCGTACCAGGCCCGGTCCCGGCGGAACGCCGGGGCGAACCCGGCCAGCCCCGAGGTCAGGTGCCCGACAGCCCCCTCCCAGTCCCTCAGGTGCAGGTCGGCCATCCCCCGCTGAGCCGCGAACCACGACTCCCCGTAGAAGTACAGCCAAGGCGGCGCGTCGACGGCGTCGGCGATGATCCGCTGTGCCTCATCCAGCCGTGCGTACGCCGCACCGCGCTCACCCTCCAGCGCGTATCCCCGTCCGGCCATCTGCACGGCCATGGCCCGCGTGGCCGCACTCGCCCCCGCCGTCGCCGCAGCGGCCTCACCCAGCCGCACACAACGCCGCCCCTCACTCCCCGACCACGCCAGATGCGCCTTCATGCTCATGGTGGTGGCGGCCATATCGCCGTACCCCGACTCAAGCGCCCAGTCATAGGACCGGTCGAACCACCCCAGCGCCACCGGGGCGTTGTCCTGGTCCTGCGCCACCCAGGCCAGGAACTGCGCGTACTCGGCGAGCAGCTTCACCACCCGGTCCGCGAGTGCCCCCCGAGCCTGCCCGTAGAGCCCTGCCACCTCCCTGAACTGGGCGATGACGAGCGGTGCAATGGTCCGCGACCCCACAGTGTCCTCGGCCCGGCGGTGCGCGGCCAACAGGGCATCCATCGCATCCACCGAGGCGACATCCAGCCGCAGCCCACCCGCCTTCACCCGGCCCAGCCGCTCACCGTCGGCCTCCGACACCACCCCAGGCAGCACGAGCGAGGGCAATGGCATCCCTTCCTGCCGGACCCCGAGGAGTTCCACGGGCACGCCGAGCCCGTGGATGATCCGCTGCCGCACTTTGACCGAGGTCACCGCACGCGGCCGGTTCTCGATGGCGGAGACATCGGGCTGCGCCAGGCCCACCAGCGCACCAACCCGACTCTGGCTGCTGCGCGTCAACCTCCGCCACGCCTTCAACAGACCGCCCCAGTCCTCGGCCGCCGCAGCCGCCCGCAGTTCGGGGTGCACCCACACGTCCAGCTCGGGCTCCACCCTCGAAATATAGGACGGCCCTATAGGACGCGGCTGAGCCCAACGCCGAGCTGCTCGACCCGCGTCCGGCCGGGAGTTCACCACCGCCGTCGCCAACGTCCAGCCCGCCTATGACCAGCCCAAGACGGCCGCCGGTCGCCGAGACCTGGGCAGCGCGTAGCGATCTGTCGCGCCCGGCGGTCCCGAATGCCCCTCCGGTCGTCATTTGGTGCGGGTATCAGCCCAGGACGGTCGTCGGACGCCAAATTTCGAGGAGCGCGTAGCGATCTGTCGCGCCCCCCGGCCCTGGATGACGATCTCCTCGTCCTTTCCTGCGGGCAGCGGCCACAGGCGGGCGGCGGACGCTGGGACGGCAGGAGCGCGTAGCGATCTGTCGCGGATCGCGGCCCCGATGCACTGTCTCGTCGGCCCGGACGCTTGGCGGGGCGGCCCCCGCCGCCCCCGAAGGGTCCCTGATCCCGCCGGATGCCTCAGGTACGACCGTGCCGTCCTTTTGGGGGTTTCCCGTCAGTCCTTGTCTTTCCGGGGCGGGGCGGGCTGTCAAGGGTCGCCGAAGGCGATCGCGAAGCGACGCGACGAAGGAGCGCCCTTGACTGACCGGCCCGAACCGGAAGGACAGTGGGACTGACGGGAAACCCCCAGCCCTTCTCTGAGACCGGCCCGCCGGGACCCCGATGACCACCGGCCCCGGTCAGCCGCTCACCCCCCGCCCGGCGGCAGACCGCCCCCCACCCCCCGCCCCGCACCCGGGGAGGCGGGTGGGCAAACACCGGCCGGGCCCGACCCCTCGAGGGGGAGATGGCGGGCCCCAGCCGGGGGAGCACCCGCAGCCGCGGCGGCCCCCCGCCGCGAGACCCCTCAGCTCTCCGTGCGGTACATCAGGTCCACCTCGTGCGTCGTGAACCCCAGCCCCTCGTACACCGCCAGTGCCGCCGGGTTGTCGGCGTCGACGTACAGCATCGCCGTCGGCAGTCCCGCCGCCGCCAGGTGGTGGAGGCCGATCGCGGTCAGGGCCTTGCCGAGGCCGCCGCCCTGGGCGCCCGGGCGGACGCCGACCACGTAGACCTCGCCGAGCTGTTCCTCGGCGTGGACCTTCGTCCAGTGGAAGCCGACCAGTTCGCCCTCCCGCTCCGCCAGGAAGAACCCCTTCGGGTCGAACCACGGCTGCGCCATGCGGTCGTCGAGGTCGCGCTGCGTCAGGGAGCCCTGCTCCGGGTGGTGGGCGAAGGCGGCGGCGTTGGCGGCGAGCCAGGCCGCGTCGTCCTGTCCGGGGACGAAGGTGCGGACGGTCACCCCGGCCGGGAGCGTCGGGTCGGGCAGCGGGGCCGAGCCCGGGCCCAGGGGGCGGCGCAGCTGGCGGAGTTCGCGGAACAGGGTCAGGCCGAGCACCTGGGCGAGGTGCCGGGCGGCGGACTTGCCGCCGTGCGCCCACACCCGGATCCGCTTGCCGGAGGCGCCCAGCAGGGCGGTGCCCAGGGCGCGGCCGTGGCCGCGGCCGCGCAGGGCGGGGTGGACGACGAGCTCGGCGGCGGGGGCCTCCACCGGGTCGGTGTCCTCCAGTTGCCCGTACGCGACGAGCCGGCCTTCGGCGGTGGCCAGGAAGTGGCGGATGCCCTCGCGGGGGCCGCCGCGCAGCTGGAGGCGGCCCTGCTCGGAGACGGCGGTGGTGCCGTCGGTGCGGGCCGCTTCGTGGATCAGGTCGAGGACCGCCCCGGCCTGCTCCTCCGTCAGTTCGTCGAGGATCTCGATGTGCCGTCCCGGCTCGACGGCCGTCGCTGCGTCTGCGTCAGTCATGTTCCGAGCCTACGACCGACACCGCCCGACAGCCGCGCGTAACCAGCTCGCAACCCGGACCCCCCTGTTGGCGCTACGCGCGTTGACCATAGGCTGCGGGTCACCTCCCAGTTGTCTCGCTGTCCAAAAAGGGGAACAGATGTCAGCGAAGCCACAACGGCACCGCACGGCGCGCCGGTTGACCTTCGGCGCCCTCGCCCTCACCGCGGGCGCCGGTGCGATGATCGCCGCAGCGCTGCCCGCCGGTGCCGCGAGTGGCGGCGTTCCGGTCGCCAAGGGCCGGACCGTCGACGTACAGATGCTGTCGTTCAACGACTTCCACGGCACGCTGGAGCCCCCGCAGGGTTCCTCGGGCACGGTCGCCGAACTGCAGGCTGACGGCACCACCAAGTCCATACCCGCGGGCGGCGTCGAGTACCTGGCGTCCGGTCTGCGCGAGGCCCGCAAGGGCCACGAGTACTCCGTCACGGCCGCGGCCGGCGACATGATCGGCGGCAGCCCGATGCTGTCCGGTCTCTTCCACGACGAGCCGACCGTCGAGGCCCTGAACAAGCTGAAGCTCGACGTGACGAGCGTGGGCAACCATGAGTTCGACGAGGGCAAGAACGAGCTCCGCCGGATGCAGTACGGCGGCTGCCACCCGGTTGAAGGCTGCTTCGAGTACGGCAAGACCTACACGGGAGCGGAGTTCAAGTACCTCGCCGCGAACGTGACGGACGAGAAGACCAAGCGTCCGCTGATGTCGCCCACCTTCATCTGGAAGAAGGGGGACGTGAAGATCGGCTTCATCGGCGTCACCCTGGAGGGCACCCCGGACGTCGTCACGGCCGACGGCGTGAAGGGCCTGAAGTTCGGCGACGAGGTCGAGACGATCAACAAGTACGCCGCCGAGCTGGACAAGCAGGGCGTGAAGTCGATCGTGGCGCTGATCCACGAGGGCGGTCTGCCGGCGAGCGGCGCGTACAACTACGACTGCAACGTGCCGGGCGCCGGCGCGGGCATCTCGGGTGCGATCGTCGACATCGCGAAGAACGTGAGCCCGAAGGTCGACGCGCTGGTGACGGGCCACACCCACCAGGCGTACTCGTGCAACATCCCGGACCCGGCGGGCAACCCGCGCACGGTCACCTCGGCCGCCTCGTACGGCCGGCTGTTCACGGACACCACGCTGACGTACGACCGCGCGACCAAGGACATCGTCCGTACGCCGGTGCAGTCGCCGAAGCCGGTGAACAAGGTCGTCAGCCGGGACCTGCCGAAGGCCCCGGACATGACCGAGCTGATCGGCCGCTGGAAGAAGCTGGCGGACCCGGTCGCCAACCGTCCGATGGGCTACATCTCCGCCGACATCGCGGGCCGTGGCTCGGAGGCGCCGGAGAAGCCCCTCGGCGACCTGATCGCCGACGCCCAGCTGGACGCGACCTCCGCGGCCGACAGGGGCGGGGCGCAGCTGGCCATCATGAACCCGGGCGGCATCCGTGCCGACCTGGCGTACAAGGCGGCGGGCAACGAGGGCGACGGGGTCGTCACGTACGGCGAGTCGTACACGGTGCAGCCGTTCAACAACCTGCTGAACGTGGTGGACCTGACGGGCGCACAGCTGATCACCGCGCTCCAGCAGCAGGTCAGCGGCCCGGTCAACGGCCCGAACCCGAAGATCCTGCAGATCTCGAAGGGTCTGACCTACACCCTGGACATGACGAAGTCGGGCGCGGACCGGATCGTCGTGGACTCGGTGAAGCTGAACGGGGCGGCGATCGACCCGGCGAAGACCTACCGGGTCGTGATGAACGAGTTCCTGGCGGGCGGCGGTGACGGGTTCACCGTCCTGAAGGACCACAAGAACAAGCTGGTCGGCGTGCCGGACCTGGAGGCCTTCAACGCCCTCCTGGCGAAGTCGACGGCGGCGACGCCGATCGCCCCGCCGGCGGCGGACCGGATCACGGTCGTCAAGTAACACCTGAGCAAGTAACACCTGAGCGGACGAGAGGGGCGGCGGGCCGAAAGGCCCGCCGCCCCTCTCGCGCATTCGGGCCCGTCTACCCCTCAGGCGGCCTGGGCCAGGTACTTCGCCACGGCCGCGTGGAAGCCCTCCGGGTCGGTGAAGGGCGCGAAGTGGTCCCCTTCGAGGGCGGTGTACGCGGTGCCGGGGCGGCGGGTGACCATCGCGTCGGCGGTGGCCTGGCTGAGGGCCTGGCTGTGGGTGGCGCGGATCAGCAGGGTGGGGCAGGTGATCGCGAGCCAGGTGTCCCAGTGGTCGCCGTTGCAGGCGCGGATGGAGTCGAGCATGTCCTGGCCGTGGAAGGCGAGCCGCCAGCCCTCCCCGCCGGGCAGCGGGCGTACGCCGTCGGCGACGAAGGGCAGGGCGGCCGGTTCGACGGAGGCGAGGAGTTCCTCGCGGGTGGGGGCGGTGTAGGGGAGCGAGCCCAGGAAGTCGAACCAGTTGGGGCCGTCGGGGACGTTGACGTCCACGGTGGCGTCGACGCCGATGAGGAGGCCGATCCGGTCGGGGTGGGCGGCGGCCAGGTGGTAGGCGTTGAGGCCGCCGAGGGAGTAGCCGAGGAGGGCGACCGGCTCGGTGAGGCCGAGGTGGTCGAGGAGGGCGACGGCGTCGGCGACGTAGCCCTCGCGGCGGTAGTGCGGGGCCCGGTCGGAGTCGCCGTGGCCGCGCTGGTCGGGGGCGATGACCCGCCATGCGTCGCCGAGGGCGGCGGCCAGGCCGGTGAAGGCGTAGGCCTCGGACATCCCGCCATGCAGGGCGAGCAGCGGGCGGCCGGTGCCGCCGAAGTCCAGGTACGACAGCGTGCGTCCGTCGATGTCCAGCGTGTGGCGCATGGTTCGGCTCTCCCCGTTCGTGGCTGGGTGTGGTGCTCGGGTACGGCTTCAGCCTGCCAGTGTTTGGGCAAGCGTGCAAGACGTTCGTATAAGGCAACCGCCCAAAATCCTGTCCCGGGCCCCGGCCGTGCCCCGGCTACGATCCCGGCATGGGAAATCGCGAGGACCTGCTGGCCGGCGCGCGCCGCTGCCTGGAGGAGAAGGGCTACCTGCGCACGACCGTGCGCGACATCGCCTCGGCGGCGCAGGTGAGCATGGCCGCGATCGGCTACCACTTCGGCTCCCGCGAGGTGCTTCTTAACCAGGCCCTGTTCGCCGCCATGGAGGAGTGGGCGGCCGGGGCCGGCCGGCTCGCCGGCCAGGGGGAGACCGCCGAGGAGCGTTACGCCGACACCTGGGACCGCAAGATCCGCGACTTCGGCGAGATGAGCTGGCTGTGGACCGCCTCCGTCGAGGCCTTCGTCCACGCGCAGTCCTCGCCGGAACTCCTCGCGATCCTCGCGGAGGGCCAGCGCCGCAACCGGCGCATGGTCGCCGCGGCCCTGCGCGGGGTGCCGGAGGACGCGGTCACGGAGGAGGACGTCCGCTCCCTGGGCTCCCTGCACATCGCCCTGCTGAGCGGGGTCATGGTGCAGGTCCTCACCGACCCCGAGGGCGCCCCGACGGGCGCGGAACTCGCCCAAGGGCTGCGCACGATGGTCGAGTTGCTCGGAAAACCCGTCCGTACCGACGGGTAGTAAGCGCGCGCCCCGCACGCCATAATCCGGTCCGGCCACGGTGGCCGGAGCACACCGGATCGCGGACCATCGCGGAATTTCGCGGACCATCGCGGACCATCGCGGACCATCGCGGACCATCGCGGAATTTTCCGGCTTCAGCGGACTAAGGGGCGGGCATGGCACTGGACCGACGGACCTTCCTGACCGGCGCACTCGCGGCGGGCGCCGCAACGGCCCTCGGCACCACGGCCACGGCGCCCCCCGCGCACGCAGCCACCAGCACCCTCGGCACTACCAGACCCCACGGCACCCTCGGCCCCCTCGGCACCCCCGGCACCCCCGGCACCCTCCGCACCCTCGGCACCCAGGACTGGATGGCCGGCCTCGCCGACTCCACCGCCCTCCAGCGCATGACCATCCCCGGCACCCACGACTCCGGAGCCCGCCAGGGCGGCCTCTACGTCGCCTGCCAGAACACCTCGATCGCAGAGCAGCTCGACTCCGGCATCCGCTTCCTCGACGTCCGCTGCCGGGTGACGGGCGGCTCGTTCGCCATCCACCACGCCGCGTTCTTCCAGAACCTGATGTTCGGCGACGTCCTCGTCGCCTGCGCGGACTTCCTCGCCGCCCACCCCTCCGAGACCGTCCTGATGCGCGTGAAGCAGGAGTACTCCACCGAGAGCGACGCCACCTTCCGCGCCGTCTTCGACAACTACCTCGACCACCGCGGCTGGCGCCCGCTCTTCCGGATCGCCGACACCCTGCCCACCCTCGGCCAGGCCCGCGGCAGGGTCGTCCTCCTCGCCGACAACGCCGGCCTGCCGGGCCTGCGCTACGGCGACGGCGGGGTCTTCGACATCCAGGACGACTACAACACCGAGCCCTTCGCCAAGCGCGGCCGGATCGAGGACCAGTTCCGCAAGGCCGTCCAGCAGCCCGGCAAGCTCTTCGTGAACTACACCAGCACCGCCGCCTACATGCCCCCGCGCTGGAACTCCGACCGGCTCAACCCGCAGGTCCACGCCTTCGTCGACGGCTCCGAACTGGCCGGCCGGACCGGGCTGGGCATCGTCCCGATGGACTTCCCCAACACCCGCTCCGGCCTGGTCGCCTCACTGATCCGGCACAACTGACGGCCGCGGCCCCGCCTGGGGGTCCACCGCGGGCGGCTCCATCGACGAGGGCGGCGGCGTCGGCGCGCCCGGGATGCGCAGCACCGCCTCCGTGCCACCCGCCCCGTCCGCCGCCGCCCGCAGCTCGGCGGTACCGCCCGAGCGGGCGGCCGTACGGGCCACGATGGACAGGCCCAGCCCGCTGCCGGGCAGGGCCCGGGCGGACTCGGAGCGCCAGAACCGCTCGAAGACGTACGGGAGGTCCTCGGCCGGGATGCCCGGCCCGTGGTCGCGCACCGTCAGCTCGCCCGCGCGCAGCACGACCTCGACCGCGCCGCCGGGCGGACTGAACTTCACGGCGTTGTCCAGCAGGTTGACCACCGCCCGCTCCAGCGCGGCCGCCTCGCCCCGCACGTACCAGGGCTCCAGCTCCGCGGCGAACCGCAGCTCGGGCCCGCGCAGCCGGGCCCGGGACAGGGCCGTCCCGGCGATCTCGTGCAGGGCCACCACCCCGAGGGGCGCGTGCGGGGCGGCGTCGGGGCGGGACAGCTCCTGGAGGTCCCCGATGAGCGACGCCAGCTCCCTCATCTGCGCCTTCACCGAGGCCAGCAGCTCCCGGCGGTCCTCGGGCGGGATGGCCCGGCCGGTCTCCTCGCTGCGCGCGAGGAGCTCGATGTTGGTACGCAGCGAGGTGAGCGGGGTCCGCAGCTCGTGCCCGGCGTCCGCGATCAGCTGGGCCTGGCGTTCCTGGGAGGAGGCCAGGGCCGCCGTCATGGAGTTGAAGGACCGCGACAGGCGGGCGATCTCGTCGTCGCCCTCCTCCGGGATGCGGACGGTGAGGTCCTCGGTGCGGGCGATGTGCTCGACCACCCCGGTGAGCTCGTCCACCGGCCGCAGCCCGGTCCGGGCCACCCACAGTCCGGCCGCGCCCGCACCGATCACGCCGACGCCGGAGACCAGGAGCAGGACCCAGGCGAGGGTGGACAGGGGCTGTTCGACGTCGGCGAGGGGTTTGGCGATGGAGACCCCGAAGGACGCGCCGTTGGTGAGGTGCTTGTTGATCGTGTAGACGCGCATCTTCGTGCCGTCGCCGGTCGTCGCGTCGTGCAGGCTCTTGGCGCTCAGGCCCGCGGCGACGGCCTTGTCGGCCGCCGAGACCGGCAGGTCGCTGCGTCCGCTCACCAGGCAGCGGGCGCCGTCCGCGGTGACGATCTGCACGGTCGGGCCGAGCTCCTCGGCGATGTTCGGCGTACCCACGGCCGGGCGGGTCACGCAGCCCTCGCGCAGGGTGCGCACCACCTGCTCGTCGGGCTGGGTGGACAGCAGCGACTGGTTCAGCTGGTTGTTCAGCTGCGCCCGCACCATCACCCACGACACCCCCGCCACCGCCGCGACCGCGACCGCGACCGCGACCGTCACCAGCAGCGCCAGCCGCGAGCGCAGCGGCAGGCTGCGGAACCTGGCGGTGGGACCGGTCATTCGGGCCCGCCCTCACCGGCGCGCAGCACGTACCCGACCCCGCGCACGGTGTGGACCAGGCGCGCCTCGCCGCCCGCCTCGGTCTTGCGGCGCAGGTACATCACGTACACGTCCAGGGAGTTGGAGCTGGGCTCGAAGTCGAAGCCCCAGACCGTCTTGAGGATCTGCTCGCGGGTCAGGACCTGGCGCGGGTGCGCGAGGAACATCTCCAGCAGGGTGAACTCGGTACGCGTCAGCTCCACGGGCCGTTCGCCGCGGACGACCTCACGGGTGGCGAGGTCCATGCGCAGGTCGCCGAAGGTCAGCACGTCCGCGGGCTGCGCCGGGCCGGCCGCGGGGGCGGCGTAGGAGCTGCGGCGCAGCAGGGCGCGGACGCGGGCGAACAGCTCGTCGAGCTCGAAGGGCTTGACGAGGTAGTCGTCGGCGCCCGCGTCGAGGCCGGTGACGCGGTCGCCGACGGTGTCGCGGGCGGTCAGCATGAGGATCGGGGTGACGCTGCCGCCGGCGCGCAGCCGGCGGGCCGCCGTCAGGCCGTCCATGCGGGGCATCTGGATGTCGAGGACGATCAGGTCGGGGGCGTACGAGGCCGCCTGGTCGAGGGCGTCGATGCCGTCGACGGCGGTCCGCACGTCGTATCCCTCGAAGGCGAGGCTCCGGCGCAGGGCCTCGCGCACGGCCGGCTCGTCGTCGACGACGAGGATCCGCTGCGGGTCGCCTTCGGCGGGATTCATTCGTGGCCCCCAGGGGTGGTGGTCTTTCGCGTGGGCGGGACGGGCCCGGCCGGTCCGGCCCGGTCCCGTCCCAGGGTGTCAGAAGGATCAGAGGGAGATGCCGAACCCGTTGCCGTTGCCGGTGCTGCCGTTCGCGTTCCCGTCGGAGCTGCCGCCGGATCCGCTGCCGCCCTTGCGGAGGCCGGCGAGGTCGCCCTTGATGGTGTTCACGGGGATGGCGAAGCCGAGGCCGACGCTGCCGGCGCTGGAGCTGTCGTTGGCCGGGGAGAAGATCGCGGACGGCATTCCGACGATCTCGCCGTTCATGTTGACGAGGGCGCCGCCGGAGTTGCCGGGGTTGAGGGAGGCGTCGGTCTGGATGGCCTTGTAGGAGGTGGTGTCCGACCCGGTGTTGCCGTTGAACTGCCGGCCGTCGTACGAGAACGGCCAGCCGCCGCCCGCGCCGCCGCCCTGGCGGCGCTGCGGCTGCTGCTCCTCGGACTTGGGCACGTTCACGTCGCGGTCGAGCGCGGAGACGATGCCGCTGGTGACGGTGCCGGTGAGGCGGTCGGGGGAGCCGATGGCGACGACCTGGTCGCCGACCTTGAGGTTGTCGGAGTTGCCGAGCTTGGCGGCCTTGAGGCCGCTCGCGCCCTGGAGCTTGATCAGGGCGAGGTCCTTGGCGGGGTCGGTGCCGACCGTCCGGGCGTTGTACTTCTTGCCGTCGCTCATCGTCACCTGGATCTCGGAGGCGCCGCTGACGACGTGGTTGTTGGTGACGATCTCGCCGTCGGCGGTGAGGACGATGCCGGAGCCGGTGCCCTGGCCGGAGCCGGTGCGGGTGTCGATGCGGACGACGGAGGGGCTGACCTGTTCGGCCACGCCGGAGACGGTGCCGTTGCTGGACTGGGAGACGTTGGTGCCGGTGAAGCCGGCTCCGCCGGTCCCGTTCTGCCCGAGGAACTGCTGCACGGCGGCGGCCGTCCCGCCGCCGACCACGGCCGCCGCGAGGGCGACGGCGGCGAGGAGCGCGACGGGGCGCTTGGCGCGGGGTGCCGGGGCGGGGGCGGCGGGGGCCGCGCCGCCCCAGTGGGCCCAGCCGTCGGCGTTGCCGCCGTGGCCGCCGTGGTGGCCGTCGTTGCCGTCCCCGGAGGGAACGGTCTCGCCGGGGACGACCGTCGCCGCCGGTGGCTGGTGGGCTTCGTGCCATCCCGGGGCGGGGGCGGCCGGGGGGTACGCGGGCGGGGGCGGGTAGGACCCGCCGCCCATCGCGTCCTGAGCCAGCCGGTCACGACCGCGCTGCCACTGCTCGCCGAAGGGCGAGTGCGGGGCCGGGCGGTTCTCCTGCGGGTACTCGCCTTCGCGGCGGAAGCTGTCGGTCATGTCTATGACTCTGTCCGCGGATCATGAGAGCTTCCTGAGTCCCGGCTGAGAAGCCCGACAGAACCGTGTATGCCCGATATAAGGCGAGCCCCGGACCCGGCTCCCGGGGCCCCGCCCCAGGAGCCCCGCGGCGGGCTAGCGGCAGCCGCAGCTGCGGCGGATGACCAGGGCCGAGGGGAACTGCTTCAGGCGTTCCCGGCGCGACCCCGCCACCCGCAGGGCGTCGTCCAGGACCAGGTCCACCGCCGCGCGGGCCATCGCCGGGCGGTCGGAGGACACCGTCGTCAGCGGCGGGTCCGTCAGCGCCGCCTCCTTCACGTCGTCGAAGCCGGCCACCGCCAGCTCCCCGGGCACGTCGATCCGCAGCTCCCGCGCGGCCCGCAGCACACCGATCGCCTGGTCGTCCGTCGCGCAGAAGATCGCCGTCGGCCGGTCCGGCCGGGCCAGGACCTCCAGGGCGACCCGGTACGCGTCGTAGCGGTTGTAGGGGGCCTCGATGACCCGGCCCTCGACCGACCGTCCGGCCTCCAGCATGGCCCGGCGCCAGCCCTCGACGTGGTCGGCGACCGGGTCGCCGACGGACGGGGTGTTCTCGATGCCGCCGATGCAGGCCACGTACTCGTGCCCGTGCTCCAGCAGGTGCCGGGTCGCGAGCTGGGCGCCGCCGATGTCGTCCGTGACGACGGCCACGTCGTCGATGGCCTCGGGACGCTCGTGCAGCAGCACGATCCGTGCGTCCCAGGCCTCGATCTCCGACGCCGCCCGCTCGCTCATGCCCTGGCTGACCAGGATCAGCCCGGACACCCGCATCCCGAGGAACGCCCGCAGGTAGTGGACCTCGCGCTCGTCGCGGTAGTCGGAGTTCCCGACCAGGACCATCTTTCCGCGCTCGGCGGCGGCCTGCTCGACCGCGTGCGCCATCTCCGCGAAGAACGGCTGGCGCGCGTCCGGGACGATCATGCCTATGAGGTCGGTACGCCGCGACGCCATCGCCTGGGCGACCCGGTCCGGGCGGTAGCCCAGGTCCTTGATCGCGGCGAGGACACGCTCGCGCGTGGCCGGGGCGACCGGCCGGGGTCCGTTGTTGATGACGTAGCTCACGACGGCGGTAGACGTACCCGCAAGTCGTGCAACGTCATCCCGCGTCACCTTGGCCACGCGCGGAAGTCTACGCGGGGTGACCTACCTCTGGGCAGGGCGTCCTGGAGAGTGGATGGTCACAGCGCCTCCTCCTAATGGGGGACGGCCGTCGGGGTCTCGGCCGGCGCTTCGGCGGGCGCCTCGGCGGGAGCCTCGGCCGGGGCCTTCTTCCGCTCGGCCTTGGCCGCCGCCTCCGCCGCCGCCCGCTCGACCTTCTCGGGGGTGACGAAGCGGTAGCCGACGTTGCGGACGGTACCGATCAGCGACTCGTGCTCGGGTCCGAGCTTGGCGCGCAGCCGCCGGACGTGGACGTCCACCGTCCGGGTGCCGCCGAAGTAGTCGTAGCCCCAGACCTCCTGGAGGAGCTGGGCGCGGGTGAAGACCCGCCCCGGGTGCTGGGCGAGGTACTTCAGGAGCTCGAACTCCTTGAAGGTCAGGTCCAGGACCCGGCCCTTGAGCTTGGCGGAGTACGTCGCCTCGTCGACCGAAAGGTCGCCGTTGCGGATCTCCATGGGGGAGTCGTCGGAGCCGAGCTGCTGGCGGCCGGTGGCCAGCCGCAGCCGCGCCTCGACCTCGGCCGGGCCGGCGGTGTCGAGGAGTACGTCGTCGATGCCCCAGTCGGCGGTGACGGCGGCGAGGCCGCCCTCCGTGACGACGAGGATCAGCGGGCAGCCGGGTCCGGTGGACCGCAGCAGCTGGCACAGCGACCGCACCTGCGGCAGGTCGCGGCGGCCGTCGACGAGGATCACGTCGGCCCCGGGCGTGTCCACCAGGGCCGGTCCCTCGGCCGGGGCGACCCGGACGTTGTGCAGCAGCAGTCCGAGTGCGGGCAGCACCTCGGCGGACGGCTGCAGGGCGTTGGTCAGCAGCAGGAGAGAGCTCACGCCCGACCACCTGCCCGGGTCGGATGGTCGTGCTCCTGTTTGCTTCGCTGGTCCATCACGTCGGTTCCTCCTCGGTCCCGTCGAGGACGTGCGTGGTACGGCTTCGTACGACTTGCCTGGCATGCCGTCCGGTCCCCGCGCCCTGAGGTCCGGATGGATACCACTGTTCTCGGTCCGTTCAACGTACTGAAAGCACAAAAGGACCCGGGGGCTACGTTGCCCGGATCCTCTACGCCGCCAGAATAGCCCACCCGCCCTTTCGGGGCCGAGGGCCGCCATGCACCGCATTCTGTGGTTCGCGCCACGCCTTCCTCCTGCGTATGCCCTGGTTTCACCGGATCGGTGGAACCCCAGCGGGCCGCCCGGGCGCACGGACGGCGCGCGGAGGCACGCCGGGGTGACGAGCCAGAGGCGTCATCATGGAGGCCGACGGTAGAGATCTGACGGAGTCCGACACGATAGGAGCTGCAGTGGCAACCGGAACCATCCGCTACTGGGCGGCGGCCAAGGCCGCGGCCGGGACGGCGGAGGAGCCGTACTCGGCACGCACACTGGCCGAGGCGCTCGACGCAGTGCGGGAACGCCACCCGGGGGAACTGACCCGGGTCCTGCAGCGCTGCTCCTTCCTCGTGAACGACGATCCCGTGGGCAAGCGCCCGCACGACGGCGTCCTGCTGACCGAGGGGGGCACCGTCGAGGTGCTCCCGCCGTTCGCGGGCGGGTGAGCGCGGCGATGAGCACTCCCGAGGAGGAGCAGCGCCGGCAGCAGCAGGCCGCCGCCGCGCAGCAGGACCCGTACAGCACGCAGACCTGGCAGGCCGACACCTGGGAGACCGGGTACCAGCCGGTGCAGCCGCCGCTCGGCTCGGTGCCGGGGCAGGCGGCCCCGCCGGTTGCTCCGCAGGGACAGCCGGTTGCTCCGCAGGGGCAGCAGGATTGGCAGCAGCAGGCCGGGGGTAGTGGTGCCGGCGGTGGTGTGCCGTGGCACGACGCCTCCGCCGGGGGCGGTGCCGCGTACCCGGGGCAGCAGGCGCAGCCGCAGGCCGCCGCCGTGCCCGAGTCCTGGTTCCGCGAGCCGCAGCCGCAGCCGCCGACGCCCCAGGCGACCGGTGGCGGTGGTGTGCCGTGGCCGGACGCCTCGTCCGGCGGTGGCGCCGGGTATCCGGGGCAGCAGGCGCAGCCGCAGGCCGGGGCCCTGCCCGATGCGTGGTTCCGCGACGCCCGGCCGCAGGCTCAGGCAGCGCCGGACGCCGTGGCCGAGACGGCGTACCTGCCGCCGGTGCGGGAGTCCGAGCCGTCGCAGTCGGCCGGCGGGGGTTCGCCCTGGCCGGGCGCCGCGGACGCCGTGGCCGAGACCGCGTACCTGCCGCCCGTGCGGGAGCCCGCCGACGCGGCCGAGACCGCGTACCTGCCGCCGTACCCGGGTCCCGCGCAGCCGCAGGGGGCCGCAGTGCCCGAGTCGTGGTTCCGCGACCCCCAGCCGCAGCCCCCGGCGGCGGCTGACGCCGCCGCGGAGACGGCGTACCTGCCTCCGGTGCGGGGTGCGCAGCCTCCCGTCGACGTGGCGGCCGCCGAGACCGCGTACTTGCCGCCCGTGCGTGGGCAGCAGCCTCCGGTCGACGTGGCGGCCGCCGAGACCGCCTACCTGCCGCCCGTGCGCGATGCGCAGCCTTCGGTCGACGTGGCGGCTGCGGAGACCGCGTACCTGCCGCCCGTGCGCGATGCGCAGCCTTCGGTCGACGTGGCGGCTGCGGAGACCGCGTACCTGCCGCCCGTGCGCGATGCGCAGCCTTCGGTCGACGTGGCGGCCGCCGAGACCGCGTACCTGCCGCCCGTGCGGGAGCCGCAGGCCGATGCCGCCGCGCAGACCGCCTACCTGCCGCCCGTGCGGGAGGCCGGGCCGCACGTGGCGGGCGGTGGGGCGGAGTGGTCGCCGCCGACGCTCGGCGGGAACACCCTGCGCGCCGTGGACCCGGCCCAGGCCCGGGCCGAGGGGCGGTCGCCGATCATCGACCCCGGGCCGCAGTCGGCCATACTGACCGCCGCCCTGGGGCTGGTGCTGGCCGCCGCGGCGGCGCTGGGCCAGTACGCGCTGCTGGCGCCGCTGGTCGCCCTCCAGGGCCTCACCGCGGCCGGCTGGTTCCGGCTCAACGGCATGTGGCCGGCCCGCCAGGGCATCGCCCTCGCCTTCGCCGGAGCGCTCGTCGCCGACGCCGCGGTGCTCGCGGTGGACGGTACGTACGGTCCCGGCGCGATCATCGGCACCCTCGGGGTGTGGGTGCTGCTCACGCTGGTCCTCCAGCTGCGCAGCCACGCCGACCCCGACGAGCGGATGTACGGGCTGATGGCCTCGGTGGCCTCGGCCGCGCTGGCCATCGCCTGTGCCGGGTTCCTCGCGGCCGACCGGCCCGCGGTGAGCGCCGGGGCGGCCGCCGTGGCCGTCGCCGTGTTCGCCCGGGCCCTGCCGCTGCCGACCGCGCCCTCCGTGGGCGTCTCCCTGGCCGCCGCGGCCGGTGCGGGCATCGCGGTCGGCGGGCTGGTCGGGCTGGGCGCCGGCGGTGCGCTGGTCGGCCTGGTGGCCGGCGTGTGCGCGCTCGTCGGGCTGCGCGTGGCGGCGTACGACTACCCGTCGAAGTTCGTGCACATGACGGCCGGTGTCGCGCTGCCGCTGGCGGTGGCCGCCCCTGCCGTCTACCTGCTCGGCCGGGTCGTGGGCTGAGGCACCGCGCAGGACGCCAGGGACGGGCGGGGCGGGTGAGACGGGCGGGACGGGTGGGCGCCGGGGAGACGGTGCTCACAAGTCCCGCTCACGGCGCTCCGACCACGATCATGGTCCACTAGAACGCACGTACCGATGAGGAGGGGGAGGCACGTGCGTTTCCTGCGTTTCGTGGTGATCGTCGCAGTGGTGTTGGGGGGTCTGTTCGTCGGCGCCGACCGGTGGGCGGTCGACTACGCCGAGAACCGGCTCGCCGAGCGCGTCCAGGCCCGCCAGGGCCTGGCCGGCAGCGCCGAGGTCGACATCCACGGCTTCCCGTTCCTGACCCAGGCCCTCAGCCACGAGCTCGACCAGGTCGACCTCCGGCTGAAGGACGTCGACGCCACCGCCGACGGCCGCAAGACGCGCCTGTCCCAGCTGGACGCCAGCTTCCGCGACGTGAAGCTGAACTCGAACTACACCGGCGGCACCGCCAAGCGGGCCGAAGGCACCGCGCTGATCTCCTACGCGGACCTCACCAAGGCCTCCCAGACGGGCGCGACCCTGACCTACGGCGGCCGGCCCGGCAAGCTGAAGGTCACCGCGTCGGTGGACTTCCTGGGCCGGACGATCACCCGCAGCGTGATCTCCACCGTCGAGCTCGTCGACGGCAAGCAGGGGCCGGGCGGCGGCAAGACGGTCCGGGTCCACGCGGACTCCGTACCGGGCGAGGGCATACCGGGGATCGAGAGCGCGATCCGCAAGCGGACGGACTTCGACCGCCGCATTGACGACGGCCTCCCGGCCGGTCTGAAGCTCTCCGCCCTGACCTCGGACGAGGCCGGCGTCCACCTCACGCTGACCGGCACGGACGTGAGCCTGGCCGGATCGTGAGACAGTGCGGTCCGATCCGCAGAAGGACGGGCCGCACGAGCAGCCCCGGAAGGCCTGAGGGTCGCCTCCCGGGGCTTTCTCATCCCGCCATTCGGACGATCCTGTCTCGCCATATGACACGCCGGTGACAGGGCGGCCGGTTGCTCCCTACGATCCTGGCTATGAAGCATCAGCAGGCGGACCTCACGAAGCGGCGGGCAGTAGACCTGTGTCGCGTCGCCGCCATGCTCTGTCGCTCCAAGTGAGGCGTGAGCCTTCCCGCTCCGCCGGCCGGACCGACGGCCCTTCGTCCCGCGTGACCGCACCGCACTGCCTCCTGCCCCCTGACCGCCTCCCCGCGCAGGGCAGGAGAGCGACAGCCGGCAGCGGCGCACGCACAGCAACGCCAGCCCCACCGCAGCACAGCACAGCCCCGCCGCACACTGCCCCGGAGGAGATCACCATGAGCCGCAGCGACGTCCTCGTAGACGCCGACTGGGTCGAGGCCCACCTGAACGACGCCAACGTCGTGATCGTCGAGGTGGACGAGGACACGTCCGCGTACGACAAGAACCACATCACGAACGCCGTCCGGATCGACTGGAAGAAGGACCTCCAGGACCCGGTCCGCCGTGACTTCGTGGACCAGGAGGGCTTCGAGAAGCTCCTGTCCGCCAAGGGCATCTCCAACGACGACACGGTCGTCCTCTACGGCGGCAACAACAACTGGTTCGCGTCCTACGCCTACTGGTACTTCAAGCTCTACGGCCACCAGGACGTCCGCCTCCTCGACGGAGGCCGCAAGAAGTGGGAGCTCGACTCCCGCGACCTGGTCGACGGCAAGGACGTCCCGAACCGCCCGGCCACCGAGTACAAGGCCAAGCCGCAGGACACCTCCATCCGCGCCTTCCGTGACGACGTCGTGGCCGCGATCGGCTCCCTGAACCTGGTCGACGTCCGCTCGCCCGACGAGTTCTCCGGCAAGCTGCTCGCCCCGGCGCACCTCCCGCAGGAGCAGTCGCAGCGCCCCGGCCACGTGCCGAGCGCCCGCAACATCCCGTGGTCGAAGAACGCCAACGACGACGGCACCTTCAAGTCCGACGAGGAGCTGACCGCCCTCTACGAGGCCGAGCAGGTCGACCTCGCGAAGGACACCATCGCCTACTGCCGCATCGGTGAGCGCTCCGCGCTCACGTGGTTCGTGCTGCACGAGCTCCTGGGCCAGGAGAACGTCAAGAACTACGACGGCTCCTGGACCGAGTACGGCTCGCTGGTCGGCGTGCCGATCGAGCTCGGCGCCAACAAGTAGTCCCCGCGGCGGGGCGGGCACGCGACGCCCGCCCGTCCGCCCTCTCGCAGCAGCAGAACCTCTCCAGGACAGGACAGAGAACATGTGTGGAGCACAGATCGGCGGGCCCGACCTCGCGACGCTCAAGCCCGGTGAGACCGCGATCCAGGGCCAGGTGACCAAGGACGGCGAGCCCGTCAGCGGCTACGTGCGGCTGCTGGACTCGACCGGCGAGTTCACCGCCGAGGTCCCGACCTCCGCGACCGGCCAGTTCCGCTTCTACGCGGCCACCGGCTCGTGGACGCTGCGGGCGCTGGTGCCCGGCGGCCAGGCCGACCGCGCCGTCGTGGTCGCCGAGGCCGGCGGCGTGACGGACGTCGCCATCGCGGTCTGACGCACGACCGCACCGCTGTACCGGCCGAAGGGCCGCACCCCAGGGGGTTGGACGCCACTGGAACGGGGTGCGGCCCTTCGCGCCGTCCGCGCCCTTGTGTTCGCGGGGTCCGGTCCTACGCTGGAGGTATGTACGCCCGGCGTCGGCGCGCCTACTTCCTGCTCATGGGCGGATGCCTGTTCCTCTTCGTCTCCGCCTGGTCCTTCGTACGCCTCTTCTCGGTCCCGGCGGCGGTCGCGCTGTGCGTGGTCGCGATGCTCATCCCGCCGGTCGCGGCGATGATCGCGAACCGGCGCGGGCCGGACGACCGCTGGTGGGACGACCCGTCGGGGGATCCGAAGTCCGACGAATGGTGGGACGAACTGGACGGAAAGCGGCGCCCGCCCGAGGATTGAACGCGTTCGAGATAAAAGCGTAATAAGGATGCGTACAACGTCCTTGAGCCCCATGGTGTCTTGGATGTGCGCGGGCGAACGCTCCCGCGCCTCCAGGTCTGTGGGGGGACCCCTTTGGAACACGAACAGCAGGAATCCGGTGCGCCGGAACTTCCTCCGGCCGATCCGGGACATCCGGACACGCCGCCTGCGGCTCCGCGCCGCCGTGGCCGCACGACGGCCCTGATCGCCGCCGCCCTCGTCCTCGGCGCCGTCGCCGGCACGGTCACGGGCTACGCGATCCAGTACCACCGCGAGCCCACGCCCCTGCCGCCGCTGGCCCAGCAGAAGCCGGCCACGCCGAAGGCGCAGGCGCCGAACGACGCCACGACGGTCAAGTCGATCAACGCCAACCGCTGGTACAAGACGGACGACGACCTCACGAAGCTGCTGATCGACGCGCCCTCGGGGGCGAAGGTCGAGGCCGACGGCTACGAGACGATCGACGCCTTCTCGACGGGATTCCGCGAGGCGGACCACGCGCTGCGCGGCCACCTGCAGGACGGGATCCGCCGCGTCGCCACGCGGGTGTGGAAGCAGGGCGACGTGGTCGTGGAGGTCCGGCTCGTGCAGTTCCGCGACTTCTCCGGCGCGGACGGCTACCAGCGGGGCCAGGCCGTGTACATGCCCGACAAGGAGTACGCCGGCAACGGCGGGGCCGTCGTCCCCGGCGTGGGCCCAGGGCTCGGGCACGTCTGGGTCGATTCGGAGGCCGAGGAGAAGCCCGGGTACTACCCGGTCCGGTCGGGTCGCGCCCTCGTCCGCCGGGGCGACATCGTCCTGGACCTCCACTACTTCGACACGCACGGCGGCGGGATCGACGAGGGTTCCGTCCTCGACCTGGCCAAGCGACAGCTGGAGCGACTGTGACCGAGCCGCAGACCGAGGCCCGGACCGAGGCCCAGCCCGAGCCGCAGGCCGGTACCGCCGACCCGGCTCCCGAAACCCCCGCCCCCGCCGGGCCCGCACCGGTGGTGAACCGCCGCAAGCGGGCCGCCGTCATCGCCGCGGCAGTGGCCGGGGCAGTCCTCCTCGGCGGCGGGATCTGGGCGGCCTCCGCCCTCGCCGACGCCGACCGGACCGCGCCGACCGCCTACTGGGTCGAGGCCGGCGGCAAGCTGCCCTCGGCCGAGAACGCCCCGCCGGTGCCGGCCAACGACCTCACCGGCAAGCTCCTGCCGGTCCCGTCCGGTTTCGGACCGGGACCCGACCAAGGTGCCGACGGGAACGACTACTTCGCCTCCGGGGAGAAGGCGGTCGAGACCTTCAAGGAGGCCCGCAAAGGGCTGTCCGGCACCGAGCGCAAGAAGCGCGACGACATGCTGGCCGACCTGAGGCTCAAGGGCCTGGCCGCCCGGACCTACGCCGCCGCCGGCGGCAGCATGGTCGTCGAGATCCGCCTCATGCAGGCCGACCCGAAGGCGGTGGGGGCGTTCTCGGAGGTCACCAAGAAGCTCCTGGACCTCACGGGCGACGACCGCGACGCGCCGAAGGTCGACGGCTATCCCGACGCCAAGTGCTCCCTGCTGGCCGTGGGCGAGCAGAACAAGGAGAAGATCGACTCCCTGTACTGCGTGGCCGTCCAGGGCGACGTGCTGGTCAGCCTCCGCGCCTACGGCCCCAAGGAGCAGGGGTTCTCCAAGCTCGAGGCCGCCGGCTTCCTCAAGAACCAGCTGTCCCGCCTGAAGTCCCCCGGGGAGTCCGTGTGACCGAGCAGAACACCGCCACGGACCCGGCGGCGGCGCCCCCGTCGGCCACCACCCCGGCGGAGCCGGCCCCCGAGGCGCCTGCGGCCGCCGCCACCACGCCGGCCCAGGAGGGTCCCGAGCCCGCCGGCCTTCCGACGGCTCCCGAAGGCCCCGCGGTCCCCGAAGACCCCGCGGCCCCCGCGGCTCCCGCGGCCCCGGAGGCCCCCGCGGTCCCCGCAGCTCCCGCGGCCCCTGCGGCCCCGGAGGCCCCCGCGGCCCCGGAGGCCCCCGCGGCTCCCGAGGCCGCGGCCTCCGGAGCCGCCCCCAAGGACCGCCGCAAGCTGCACGCGGCGCTGCGCTGGACCGCCGCCGTCCTCGTCTTCGCCGCCGCCGGCGCGGGGACCGCGTACGGGATCAGCCGGGCCGAGCGGACCGACGTCCCCGGCCTGTCCACGAAGAGCGACGGCCGCTGGACCTACCCGGCCCTGGCCAAGCCGGCCCTGCCGCCCGGCGCGCCGGTGCCGTTCGCCGTGGACAACCTGGACGGCATCCACTACGCCGACCTCACCCAGCTGACCCTGCCCGCCCCCGTCGGCTCCGCCCCGGACCCCGGGCTGAAGCTGGAGAAGGACTCGGCGGTCACCGTCGACACCTTCCTGGAGGAGTACGACGCCTCCGCGCGAGAGAAGATGAAGCAGGGGTTCGCCGACAACGGGCTGCGCCAGATCGTCGCCCGCGGCTGGACCACGCCGGACGGCACCCGCACCCGGGTCTACCTGCTGCGCTTCCACGCCTCCGGGTTCGCGGACACCTTCACGGGCTGCGGGACCGATCTCAACGGGGTCAAGGGCATCGAGCCGGACAGCGTCTGGGAGCAGGCCCTTACCCAGCCCGCCCCCGACCCCAGCGGCATCTCCGTGTTCCGGGAATCCGTCCCCTTCGGCGACGAGCAGACCAGGGTCGGGTGCGTCCAGTCGGGAGACGTCCAGGCGCTGATCCTCCAGAACCGCAAGGGCGGCGCCGGAGCCGTCCCGATGCACCAGGCGGTGATCCTCCAGCGGCAGCTGCTGAGCTGACCCGGCGGCCACCCCCGGAGGGCCCGGTTCGGCCCACCTCACACCGTGCGCCGGTCCCCGGGCCAGTAGGCTTGGGGACCGGCCCGTCCACCCGAACCGAATCCTCCGAGGAGCACCCCGTGCTTGAGGCCTTCTTCACCTCCCTGCTGGTCCTGGTCTGCGTCGGCGTCCTGGCCTTCACCGGCCTGGCCGTCAAGAAGCTCTACCAGGGTCAGCGCTAACAGCGACCGGCCGACCGCCCCGGAACCCCTCCCACAGATCGCCTGAGCAGCCAACCATGATCCAGATCCCGTCCGACCTGAACCCGGGTCTCGTCCCCCTCGCCTTCCTCCTCGGCACCTGGGAAGGCGCCGGCGTGTTCGACTTCCCCGGCGAGGAGAAGTGCAACTTCGGCCAGGAAGTCGTCTTCAGCCACGACGGCCGGGACTTCCTGGAGTACACCTCCCGCTCCTGGGTGCTCGACGCCGAGGGCGAGAAGGTGCGCCCGCTGGAGTCCGAGTCGGGCTACTGGCGCATCGACAAGGACCGCAAGGTCGAGATCGTCATGGTCCGCGACCAGGGCGTGGTCGAGGTCTGGTACGGCGAGCTCGCCGACCAGAAGCCGCAGATCGACCTCGTCACCGACGCGGTGGCCCGCACCGCCGCCTCCGGCCCGTACAGCGGCGGCAAGCGCCTCTACGGGTACGTGAAGAGCGACCTGATGTGGGTCGGCGAGAAGGCGACCCCCGAGGTCGAGCTGCGCCCCTACATGTCCGCGCAGCTGAAGAAGGTCGTCACCCCGGAGGAGATCGCCGACATGGCGCGCAACCTCCCCGAGCTCCCGGAAGACGGCATCGCCTTCTTCCGCTGAGCCCAGCGACCGCGTACGTGTACGAAGGGGC
This sequence comes from Streptomyces katrae, assembly GCF_002028425.1. GTDB lineage: Bacteria > Actinomycetota > Actinomycetes > Streptomycetales > Streptomycetaceae > Streptomyces > Streptomyces katrae_A. The sequence goes on from NZ_CP020042.1 coordinate 4,247,462, forward strand.
CCACGGCAGGGCCGTGGGCCCCTTCGCGCGCTTACACTGGCCGGGTGGTGACCACCGACTGGAAGAGCGACCTGCGGCAGCGCGGATACCGGCTGACACCGCAGCGCCAGCTCGTGCTGGAAGCGGTCGACGCCCTGGAGCACGCGACCCCCGACGAAATCCTCGTCGAGGTGCGCAAGACGGCCTCCGGCGTCAACATCTCCACCGTCTACCGCACGCTGGAGCTCCTGGAAGAGCTCGGCCTCGTCTCCCACGCCCACCTCGGGCACGGGGCCCCCACCTACCACCTCGCCGACCGGCACCACCACATCCACCTGGTCTGCCGCGACTGCACCGAGGTGATCGAGGCCGACCTCGACATCGCCGCCGACTTCACGGCGAAACTGCGCACCACCTTCGGCTTCGAGACCGACATGAAGCACTTCGCCATCTTCGGCCTCTGCAAGGAGTGCGCCGCCCGGCGCCGCGACGAGAAGCCCTAGACACCACCGGCACCGCCCAGCGCCCCCGGTGCGCCCTGGGACCGTCCGTACGGGGTCGTAGGCTTGGTGGCATGACCAGCAGCCCCTTGCTCCATCTTCCCGGCGCCGTAGCGGCCGAAGGCCGTGACGAGGGCGTCGCCGCCCACTACGGAGAGCTCTACGGCGAACAGCGCGCCCTCGCCGACGGCCGAGGCTTCGTCGACCTCTCCCACCGCGGTGTCGTCACCGTCGCCGGCCAGGACCGGCTCAGCTGGCTGCACCTGCTGATCACCCAGCACGTCACGGACCTCCCGCCCGGGCAGGCCACCGAGGCGCTGATCCTCTCCGCCAACGGGCACATCGAGCACCAGCTCCACATCGTCGACGACGGCGAGACCACGTGGGCGCACGTCGAGCCCGGCACCCAGGAGGCGCTGATCGCCTACCTGGAGTCCATGAAGTTCTTCTACCGGGTCGAAGTCGCCGACCGCACCGCCGACTTCGCCGTCGTCCACCTGCCGGCCGGCTCCATCGCCGAGACCGACAAGGAGCTCGTCGTCCGGGAGACCCCGTACGGCCGGGACGTGTTCCTCCCGCGTGAGCGGCTGGAGGAGTTCGCCGCCGCGCACGGCCCCGCCGCCGGGCTCCTCGCCTACGAGGCCCTGCGCGTCGAGGCCCACCGCCCCCGCCTGGGCCTGGAGACCGACCACCGCACCATCCCGCACGAGATCGGCCTCATCGGCACCGCCGTGCACCTCCAGAAGGGCTGCTACCGCGGCCAGGAGACCGTCGCCCGCGTCCACAACCTGGGGAAGCCGCCGCGCCGCCTGGTCTTCCTGCACCTGGACGGCTCCGAGGTGCTGCTCCCCGCGCACGGGACGCCCGTACGGCTCGCCGCCGACGGGGAGGACGGCCGCCAGCTCGGCTTCGTCACCACCGCCGTGCGCCACCATGAGCTCGGGCCCATCGCCCTCGCGCTGGTCAAGCGGAACGTTCCGGTGGACGCCCCGCTGCTGGCCGGGACCACGCCGGCCGCGCAGGAGGTCGTCGTCGCCCCGTAGGGGCCCGCGCCCCTACACGTCGCCCTACACGTCGATGACGATGGTGAACGGGCCGTGGTTCGTCAGCGAGACCCGCATGTCCGCGCCGAACCGGCCCGTCGCCACCGTCGCGCCCAGCGCCCGCAGCTGCGCCACGACCTCGTCCACCAGCGGCTCGGCCACCGGCCCGGGCGCGGCCGCGTTCCAGGTGGGGCGGCGGCCCTTGCGGGCGTCCCCGTACAGCGTGAACTGGGAGATCACCAGCAGCGGCGCGTCCACGTCGCTGCAGGACTTCTCCGCCTCCAGGATCCGCACCGACCACAGCTTGCGGGCCAGCACCGCCGCCTTCTCCGGGGTGTCGTCGTGGGTCACCCCCACCAGCACGCACAGCCCCTCGCCGACGATCTCGCCGACCGTCTCGCCGGCCACGACGACGCTCGCGCCGTCCACCCTCTGCACCACTGCTCGCATACCACCTGTGTACCAGGCGTGCACCCGTCCGGGGCCGATCGGGTGGCGTGAGACTGCGTCCGCACCACGGAGAGTGGCACCATGCCTGCAGGCGGTGCCTCCAGCACCGGTCGAGGGGATGGACGACGAAACGATGAACACCTCTGCTACCTCCGCACCCGCACCCGCAGCACCCGACGACGCGGCCGCCGCCGCGCCCCAGGTGCGGCCGCCCGCACAGCGCACCGGCGACCCCGAGGGGCTGACCACCCCCGCCGGCACCCCCGCCGCCGCGCTCGGGCTGCCGGAGCTGAGAGCCCTGCGCCGCGACGCCCAGCGCGACGAGGCCGACCTCAGCTACGTCCGCAGACTCCTGCAGGGCCGCATCGACATCCTGCGCGCCGAGCTCGCCCGCCGGACGGACCCCGAGGTGCCGGTGGTGGACCGGCTCTCGGAGATCCTCGCCGACGCCCCGTCCAGCCGCAGCGCCTCCGCCCGGCACGTCACGCTCGGCACCCCGCACAACGAGGAGTTCCGGCTGCTGGCGGCCGAGATGCTCTCGGACGTGGAGCTGTCGGACCTGGACGCGCGCACGGACGCCGAACTGCACGAGGCGATGGCCCGGCTGGTCCGCTACGAGCAGCAGGTCTCGCGGCGCCGCCAGCAGCTCCAGCGGACGGCGGACGACTCCAGCGCGGAGATCACCCGGCGCTACCGGGAGGGCGAGGCGCAGGTGGACGACCTGCTGGCGTAGCCGCGGCAGCGGAGGCGGCCGGGCGGAAATTCGGGCGACTCGGCTCGGTGCGGCCGTTAGCGTGACCGGATATGAGTGCTGACATCCGGCCGATCGCCGAATCCGAACTCCCCGAGTGGATGCGGGCCCTGAACACGGGCTTCCTGATGCCGGCCCCGGTTCCCGAGTCCGACGTGGCGCTGCGCAGCAAGCACTGGGACCTCACCCGTACGCAGGGCGCCTTCGACACCGACACCGGCCGCTGCGTGGCCACCTTCCGCTCCTTCGCCCAGGAACTGACCGTCCCCGGCGGGGCGAGCGTGCCCTCCAGTGCCGTCACCAACGTCAGCGTGACGGCCACGCACCGCCGTCAGGGCCTGCTGACCCGGATGATGGCGGCCGAGCTGACGGCGGCCAAGGAGCGCGGCGACGTCGTCTCCACCCTGATCGCCGCCGAGTACCCGATCTACGGCCGGTACGGGTACGGGCCCGCCACCGGCATCGTCGAATGGGAGATAGACGTCGCCCGCAGCGGCCTCGACCCCAGCGCCGCCGTCCCCGGCGACGGCGGCCGCATCGACCTGATCGACGCCTCCGAGCTCCGCGAGACCGGTCCCCGGATCCACGAGCGGCTGCGGGCGGCCGGGCATGGCACGGTCAGCCGCAGCGCCCGCTGGTGGGACATCGCCTGTGGGATCGAGCCGGCCCAGGGCCGGCCCTACAAGCCCAAGTTCCACGCCCTCTACCGGGACCCGGCGGGCGAGCCGGCCGGTTTCGCGGTGTACTCGGCCGACGAGACCTGGACGGACGAGAAGCGCCCGCTCAACACCCTCCAGGTCAAGGACCTGATCGCCCTGACCCCGGCCGCCGAGCGCGCCCTGTGGCGGTACCTGTGCTCCATCGACTGGGTGCTGAAGGTCCGCACCGCCTACCGCGCCCCCGACGACCTCCTCCCGCTGCTGCTGCCCGACCCGCGTGCGGCCCGGCCGGTGACCTCGGCCGACTTCGTGTGGCTGCGGCTGCTCGATGTCGAACGGGCCCTGGCCGCCCGGACGTACGCCGTGCCCGGGGTCCTGGTCCTGGAGGTGGCGGACGCGGCCGGGCTCGCGGAGGGCCGCTACCGGCTGGACGCGGCGGCCGGCACCTGCGTCCGTACGCAGGACCCGGCCGACCTGGCCCTCGACGTGTCCGTGCTCGGCTCGCTCTACCTCGGCGACGAATCCGCCGCGCGGCTGGCGGCGCTGGGGCGGGTGGCGGAGGAGCGGGCCGGGGCGGTGGCGCTGGCCGACGCGGTGTTCCGCACGGCCCGGCGGCCGTGGTGCCCGGACGTCTTCTGACCCGGGCCGCGGGTCGTCGCCGTTGTCGTACCGGAAGCCGAGGATGGGTCACGTGACATCGATCGTCGAGCAGCTGCGCGCCGCGGGCTGCGTCTTCGCGGAGGAGGAGGCCGGGCTGCTGATCGCGGCCGCCTCCGGCGACGACCGCCGGCTGGCGGGCCTGGTGGCCCGGCGGGCGGCGGGGGAGCCGCTGGAGCACGTCGTCGGCTGGGCGGAGTTCTGCGGGCTGCGTGTGGAGGTCGGCGCGGGGGCCTTCGTGCCGCGCCGGCGCAGCGAGTTCCTTGCCGAGGAGGCCGTGGCGCTGGCCCGGCCCGGCGCCGTGGTGCTGGACCTGTGCTGCGGGGTCGGCGCCCTCGGCGCGGCGGTGGCCGCCCAGGTGCCGGGCGGGGTCGAGCTGCACGCCGCCGACATCGACCCGGCGGCGCTGGCGTACGCCCGGCGCAACGTGGCCCCGTACGGGGGAGCGGTCTGGGAGGGCGACCTGTACGGGGCGCTGCCGGCGGAGCTGCGCGGGCGGGTGGACGTCCTGGTGGTCAACGCCCCGTACGTGCCGACGGGGGAGATCGGGCTGATGCCGCCGGAGGCCCGGGTGCACGAGCCGCTGGTCTCCCTCGACGGGGGCGAGGACGGCCTGGACGTCCACCGCAGGATCGCGGCGCAGGCCCTGCGCTGGCTGGCCCCGGGCGGCCACCTGCTGATCGAGACCAGCGCCCGGCAGGCGCCGCTGACGGCGTCCGCGCTGACGGCGGGGGGTCTCGCGGTGCGGGCGGCCACCTCGGAGGAACTGCACGCGACCGTCGTGGTCGGCCGCGCGCCGGCCGGGCAGGGCGCCGGGCAGGGTGGCGGGCAGGGCCGCTAGGAGGCGAGGCGTTCGGCGAGGAAGGCCTCCCAGGAGCGCTCGCCCACTACCGCGCCGTCGAGGGAGAGGTTTTCCCCGGCGCGGTAGGCGCGGCCGGCCTTCCCGGGCATCCGGACGGGCATCATCAGGCGCCGCTTGCCGCGCGCCCGCAGGTAGTCGCGGCTCAGGTCGCCGAGGGTGCGGACGTCGGGCCCGGCGATGTCGGCGACCAGCCCGGCGGGCTTGCCGAGGGCCAGTTCGACGAGCCGGGCCGCGACCTCCCGGGAGTCGACGGGCTGCCAGCGCACCCCGCCGGGGACCGGGACGACGGGCAGCTTGGCGAGCTTTTCGGCGACGGTGAGGGCCAGTTCGTGGAACTGGGCGGCGCGCAGGGTGGTCCAGGGCAGCCCGGACCCGGAGACGGCCCGTTCCGCTTCGAGCTTGGTCCGGAACCAGCCCAGGGGGACGGTGTCGGCGCCGATGACGGAGATCAGGACGAGGTGGCGCACCCCGGCGGCCTTCGCGGCGCGCACGAGGTGGCGGGCGGCGACGTCGTCGCCCTTGGGGCCGCCGGCCAGGTGCAGGACCGTTTCGACGCCGTCGAGGGCGGCGTCGAGGCCCGCGTCCTCGATCAGGTCGCCGCGTACGTAGGTGACGCCGTCGGCGGCGGCGGGGCGGGCGCTGCGGCTGAGGACCCGTACGGGGACACCGGCCGCGCGCAGGAGCGGTACGACGAGGCTGCCGAGGGTTCCGGTGCCGCCGGTGACGAGGAAGGGGCGGGGGGATCCGGTCGTGTCCGTCATCTGGGTCATCTCCGATCGATGGGACGGAAGTTGACGTCCCGGGCTTGAACCCGTTCGGTTTCACGGGGGTGTGCGGTCTACTGCTCTGACCCGCAGTGAGGAAGGAATGTGACAGGTGGACGAGAACTCGTCGTCGAACAATCCGACGGGCGTGACGGGCGTGACGGGCGTGAGCGACCTGACGGACCTGACGGAGCTGACGGCGCGCTTCGAGGAGCACCGCAGTCATCTGAGGGCGGTGTCCTACCGGATGCTCGGCTCGCTGAGCGAGGCCGACGACGCCATCCAGGAGACGTGGCTGCGGCTGGAGCGCACCGATGTGAGCGGGGTCGAGAACCTCGGCGGGTGGCTGACGACCGTGATCTCGCGGATCTGCCTGAACATGCTGCGCTCGCGCGAGCAGCGGCGTGAGGATCCGATGGAGCGGCTGGAGACGCGGATCCCGGATCCGCTGATCCGCTCCGAGCGCCGGATCGACCCGGAGCAGGAGGTGATACTGGCCGACTCGGTGGGGCTGGCGCTGATGGTGGTGATGGAGTCGCTGTCGCCGGCGGAGCGGCTGGCGTTCGTCCTGCACGACATGTTCGCGGTGCCGTTCGAGGAGATCGCCCCGCTGGTCGAGAAGACCTCGGCGGCGACCCGTCAGCTGGCGAGTCGGGCCCGCCGCAAGGTGCAGGGCCAGGCCCCGGCTCCGGACAAGGACCTCGCGCGCCAGCGGGAGGCGGTGGACGCGTTCTTCGCGGCCGCGCGGGACGGGCAGTTCGAGGCGCTGCTGTCGGTGCTCGACCCGGACGTGGTGCTGCGTTCGGACGGCGGGGCCGCAGGTGCGCTCACCGTGGTGCTCACCGGTGCGCGGACGGTGGCGGGCCAGGCGGTCACGTACAGCTCGCTGGTGCCGTTCGTCCGCCCGGCGCTGATCAACGGCGCCGCGGGGGTCGTGGTGGTCCGCAAGGACCGGGCCGTGTCGGTCATGGCCTTCACGGTCGTGGAGGGGCGGATCGTCGCGATCGACGTCCTGTCGGACCCGGAGCGCCTGGGCGCCCTGGACCTGACGGCCCTGGAGGACTGAGGTCCCGCTGTTTCCGGGGCCCGGGCCGCCGCCGGCCCCGGCCCCGGTCTCAGACCAGGGCCAGAACGGCGGCGGCGGGGGCGGCGTAGATCAGCGGGAAGGCGACGTGCGCGTACGAGCGGGCCCGCAGGACGGTGATGACGGCGCCGGTGAAGTAGAGGACCAGACCGATCGCGGCGGCGATCCCGATGGCGGGGACGGCGAAGCCGGCGAGGAGACCGAGGGCTCCGGCGACCTTGGCGGTACCGAGGAAGGTCCACATCCCCTTCGGGACGCCGTACTCGACGAGCGGCTCGGTGACGAACGTGGCGCCGCGGAAGATCGAGATTCCGGAGAACCCGGCCATGAAGGCGGCGACGAGGGTGATGACGGTGGCGGTGGTGGACATCGGGGGCTCCTTCGGTTCGGTCTGCGTCGTCGTCGCTCTCTCGCGTCCGACACCCCTCTGACCCGCGCCCGCCCCCGGGTGTGACAGCCCGCCGAAAAGCTTTTCCCGGGCCAGCTGTGACTGAGCATGGTGGAGATCGCCGTCCGAACAGGGCTTGTCGAGCCGACCCCCGTTCGAAATCGCACCCCCGTTCGCCTTCTGCGCGACCTAGACGAGCAGCGGTTCGACGCGTTCGCCCGCGCCACTCGCCTCACGCATGACGAGGTCCAGGGGTTGCTGACTGCGCCGCTGGGCGAGCGCTACGGCCCGCTGAACGCACGTCTGCTGGCTGAGTTCCGTACGCCCACGAGAATGGTCCACAACAACCGCTGGGCTCTCACCAAGGCGACCCGGTACTGCCCGCGATGCCTCTCCGGCGACGGAACCGAGATCGAACAGCGCCACGGTGGGCGCTGGCGCCGGTCTTGGAGAATGCCTCTCGTCTTCGCCTGCCTACGACATCAGCGCCTGCTGCTGTCCGGCTACCCTCGCTGCGGCCAGGACATCTACGCAGCCCGGGCGGCAGCCTGATCGCCCGAGCATCCGAGGGCGGGGCTCCACCCCACCCAGTGCAGAGCCATCCTGCCCGGCACACGAGCGATCTTCGGGGCCAACCTGGCCGGAGGCGAGGCGGACCGACATCCACACGCTCCCTCCACTGTCGCCGCGATGCTGAGACTTCAGCACTACTTCGACGGGCTCTTGGACCCCGATGGCCCTAAGGAAGTGGGCAGTTTCGGCTGGCTGATTCCTGCGGCCCAGTACTTCGTCGACCTCCGCGCCGTGAGCGCGCTGATCTTCATGACGTGGCCCCGCGCCAGGGAATTCGCCGACGTGGAGGCTCTGGCCGTGCTGGTCGACCAGACGCCAGTTTTCGTTCCGATGCTCGAACCGCCGCCCCCGGGCGCGCGGCGGGTGCTGCCGGACCCGGTCGAGCGAACACATCTCCCCAGGTGGGATGGTCGTCCGGAAGACCTGGCGCGAACCTGCCTGCAAGACCTGGGGCCGGCCGTGACCGCCCCGGACCCGCTGGGGCTGCTGCAGTAGTACGCCGGGCAATAAGAGTCATACCTGCTCCCGTGCAGCCGCACCGCTGCGACCGGCCGGTACCGGAGCGGCGCCGGCCGGGGGCGGAGTTCTTGACCCGTGTTCAGGTCGGCTGGTCCGCCTATGAGACGGCTGCCCGCGTGTTCTGGCCTGGAAGCGGCGGCCTCGGGTTCACCTTGTGGCATGCACACAGGCAGGTTTCAGAGTTATTCGTATGGAACCTCAGCTTCTTCCTGGAATCTTCGTCGGAGGTCGCTGCGAGGGACCTGCAAAGCTCACCGAAGGAGTCGACATACGCGCCGTCGAAGACGGGGTCTTTCTTGTCGGACTCCGTCAGCTTCGCTCTGATCTCGTGAAATGTGCAGACATACTCCTGGACGTGCGTCCGGATCTGATTGTCCAGGATGGTCAATGCGATGTCATGCGCGTTGCCGTTCTCCTCAAGGAGAACCTTCCGGCCGGCGTGCAGGCGCTCGAAGCGCCATAGCATCGCGAAGTATGCGCACATCACGTCGCCGCGCTCACCTCCCTTCGATGAGATAGACCTGTTCTGCCAGTGGATGGTGCCCAGGGTATGGCGGTCCTTGATGGCGGAGTCGCTAATGAGTTCGCCGTGGAGATTTCGAGCGATCTCAAGGCGCGTTATCTGACGTTGCCTGCGATTGAGGCGTACGGAGATGTAGAGGGCAACGATGGCGACGATGAAGGAGCCTACCGGTGCTCCGTAACGAACGAGGTCAGTCATTTACCTGTCTGCCTTTCTTTCCGGCTTTGTCTTGGCCCCCGTCCGTCGGAGCCACCGAGTGGTGGCTCCGACGGACGGGCTGGTGTGCTCGCGCCCTGGTTAGCCGCGGCCGTTACATGCCTTGCAGTCGCCGCTACCGCGGCAGCTGTCGCACTTCCAGACGCCCTGGAATCCGGAGCCGCCGCAGGTCGTGCACTTGCCGTCGCCGTTGCATCGCTGGCACATAGTCAGTCCTTCCTCATCTCGATGTGGTTCGGGACGGGCGAGACACGCCCGCCGGTCGGATTCGTGTCACAGGTTGTGCGTCGCACCCCAGCCGAACTTCGGCAGGAGGTCGTTGTAGTAGTGGTTCGGGAACAGGGAGATGCCCAGCGGTTTCGGGTCGGGCAGGTGAGCCGTGTTGTTCAGCCAGGGGCTGTAGGCGTGGAAGATGTCCACGCTTTTGGTCAGGCAGTTGTTCCAGGCCAGGTTGTAGCCGTTCGTCGCGCTCGTACGGGCCGCCCGCTGCGCCTTGGCCGCGTCGGCGGACGGCGTGCTGAGGCACCGGTACTTCACGTACCGCTGATTGCCGCTGTGCCGGGTCTTGAAGTTGTTGAGCATGGCGGTCCAGGACCCCGTGGCGATGAAGGTCTTCTTGGGCTCGCCGCTGTCGCCCTCGGTAGCGCCGAAGGTCCAGGTGCTGCTGGTGCCGTTGCGGAAGGCCCAGCCGATGTGGCCGACCGGTGCGGCGGGACCGCCGCGGTCGAGGTCGACGGAGTTCGGCGCCAGGACCAGGCACACCTGGCCTGCGCTGGCGGCTTCGGCGCTGCCAGCGGCGATCACCGGCGCGACCGTGCCGATGAGCGCCGCCGCGAGCAGGACCAGGACTGTGCGATGCTTCCGGAACCTCGATCGGGGCATGGGTGGTTCTCCCTTCAGGGGTCGGGAATTGATGGCGGATCAGCCAAGTCGTGTCCGCCGCAATCCACCCTGATGGCAGGCAGCGGCCTACTCCAGACCCCTCGGCCGACAGCCGGTTGCACTGCTAGTTGCATGACCAGTGACCTGCTGTTTCATCACCGGAGTGCAAGAAGTCGCGCGGGGAAGGGAACATCGGTATGGAGGAGCAGAAGGCGGAGGAGCCGGACTTCATCGACTCGGCCCACGCTCTGGTCCAGGCCCTGGACGCATGGGCAGGCTGCCTGGGAAGGGTGCTGAACGATCGTCTGCCCTCTCGCCCCGCTCTCCTCGGCAGGCTGAAGCACACAGAGCCGACGATCGACGGCCCACTCCTGACTCAGTGGCTCAAAGGGCGCAACATGCTGCTGGAGAAGAGGGCACGGGGCGGACGGGTGCCGGACGCCCAGGACGCGAGCAACCTGGCGGCAGTCTTCTTGCCTCCCGCCCGGCAGCACGGCCAACAGCTGCTGCGCCTCGCCACGGAGATCCAGACCCACAAGCGACGGCTTGAGCAGCTCGTGGGAAGGGAATGGCGCAAGGCCGTAATCGACGCTCTCTCAGCCCAGCCTGCTTCAGCGCGCCCGGCCCCAGGAACATCAGCCCAGTCCAGCGCGGAGACCAACGAGCCCGCCTACAGCGCAGTGGAGGGATCTACCTCCACGGAGAGCGAAGGCGGTGGGCAGCCTGCCTACGCCTCGGCCCCGCTCTCCGAAGCAGGCCCCATCCTCGACCAAGACGTCCTAGGCCCGCACGCCATGCCGGGATCAACTGCTCCGGGGACGGGAGCAGAGCACAAAAATCGCAGCTTCGGGGAGCCACCCCGCGACAATGTGATGGAGGAAGCCCAACCCCCCGCCGCAGACGGGACAGAGGATCAAAGCCCCGGCCCGCACCCTCCTTCAGACCTGCGCCGCAGGCCACCCCGCCGCCTGACAACCCACGTTGTGCTCGTCGGCGCCGCAATCACTGTAATCCTGGCAGGCACGGCCGCAGCCAGCTGGTACGGCAGCGGAGACAAACCCCGATCGACACCCCAGGCTGCTGCTCCCGTCCCGGCGCTCCCCGGCGGGGCTTCCCCGGCCCCAAGTGCTGCCGCAGTGGCAACGCTCCATTCCGAGCAGCCAGGCTTGGAAAAGGGAACCCTCGGCGACGACAGCCGTTGCAGCGCTCCGATCCAGGGCCCCGACGCGGTGCAGTGGAGGTCGTGCATGCGGGTCGAACCTACACGCGTCACCTTCGCAATCAAGATCACAAATCTGGGTCAGGGGCCCGTGAGCCTGAAGATCCGCCTGCAATACACCCAGGGCGGCGGCGGGCCGGTTTTCCGCGACTGCCCCGGAGCGCCGTCGGCATATTTACTGACCGTTCCGGCCGCAAGCACGGTTATCACGGACCAAGGGCAGTGCGCCGTTCCTCGTGCCGACCGCTCGCTTGCCTACTCGGCGGCCGGCTGGGTGCTCGCTGCAGATGCCACAGACGGCTCCTACCGCCTCTCCCCAGCCGCGAACGTGTATGCCGATCACACGATCTGGAAGCCTGATCTGCTGTAGGCGGCCGAAGCCTCGATGCCCGTCCCGGTGATCTCGATCTATCTGCGGCGCCAGGGGTGGGTCTCGTTCCCGCTGCGGATCGTCAGCATGAACCGATCCAAGAGCATGATGGCCATGGGCGACATCATCGCTCGCGGACCGATCCCCAAGGGGGCAGCGGAGCGTGCTCGGAGGGGTATCGCCGACGCGCGCGGTGACAGCTGTCCTGCTCAAGTGACAGCTAGCGTGCTCAGGCACACCGGCCGGCCGCCCCCCGGGTGGGTGCTTCTGCAAGCAGGGTGCTTGCAATAGTTAGCAAAGTGCGGCAGGATCGGAGCATGGCATCGCTCAACGTCGGGAACCTCGGCGAATACCTCCGCGAGCAGCGGCGGCAGGCCCAGCTGTCGCTGCGGCAGCTCGCCGATGCGGCGGGGGTGTCGAACCCGTACCTGAGCCAGATCGAGCGCGGGCTGCGCAAGCCGAGCGCGGACATCCTCCAGCAGCTGGCCAAGGCGCTGCGGATCTCCGCCGAGACCCTGTACGTGCAGGCCGGGATCCTCGACGAGCGGGACCGGGACGAGGTGGAGACGCGGGCCGTCATCCTCTCCGACCCGTCGATCAACGAGCGGCAGAAGCAGGTGCTGCTCCAGATCTACGACGCGTTCCGCAAGGAGAACGCGGCGGAGGCCGACCAGGCCCCCGGCGCCGATGCCGATGACGATGCCGGAGCCGATGCCGACGCGGCTGCCGGTACCCGTGCCGACGACGGCGCGGTGCCACCCACGAACTGACCGGATCCGGGAGGACCCGCACATGGCCATCGCCGATGACCTGAAGAAGACCCTCACCGACCCCACCCCCCTCTACTTCGCCGCCGGTACCGCCGACCTGGCCCTTCAGCAGGCCAAGAAGGTGCCCGGCCTGATCGAGCAGCTGCGTGCCGAGGCCCCGGCCCGGATCGAGGCCGTGCTCGACACCGATCCCAAGGTCGTGCAGGAGAAGGCCAAGGTGGCCCAGGAGGCCGTCACGGCCCGGGTCGTCGAGGTCTTCGGGGCGATCGACCCGAAGAAGCTGGGCGAGACCGCCCAGGACCTGGCGCTGCGCGGGGTCGGCGTGGCCGCCGAGTACGCCGTCCGGGCCAAGGAGACCTACGACAAGGTCGCCGAGCACGGCGAGCAGGCCGTCCGCGCCTGGCGCGGCGAGGTCGCCGACGAGATCGTGGACATCGCCGAGATCGTCGAGCCGGAGCCCGCGCGGGCGACGCAGGACGCTCCGGCCGAGAGCGCCGGGGCCGAGGCCTCCGCCGAGGCCGGGGACAAGCCCGCCGCGAAGAAGCCCGCGGCGCGCCGCAACGGGACCAGGAAGGCCGCCGCCGAGGCCTCCGAGGAGAGCTGACCCGTCCGGGGTCGAACCGGGCACCCGCGGGGTGTCCGGTTCGTTCTCGTTTCGGAAGGCCGATCGGACGGTAGCGTGGAGTCGGAAGTGCTGGACGCGAGAAGGCGGTCGAGACGATGCTGATGCAGGGGTTCGATGACGGGGTCCTCCCGTTGCTCGGTTACGCCATGCTGGCGCTCGCCGTCGTGGCCTTCGTGCTCGCGCTGCTGGCGCGCGAGGACGCCTACCGGGCGGCGGACAAGCAGACCAAGACCTTCTGGCTGGTCATCCTGGGTGTCACGGTCCTGGTGGACTTCTTCCTCGGGATGCTGTTCCTGCAGATCGCGGGCCTGGTGGCGACCATCGTGTTCTTCGTCGACGTCCGCCCCGCGCTCAAGCAGGTCTCGGGCGGAGGCGACCGGCGCCGCGGCGGCAGCAGCAGCGACGGCCCGTACGGTCCCTACAACGGCGGCCGCTAGCCGCGCGAGAGCAAGACGAGGGCGACGTCGTCGGTGAGCTCGCCGCCGTTGAGGCGCCGGGCCTCGGTGACGGAGGCTTCCAGTAGGTTCTCGCCGGTGAGCCCGTCCTCCAGGTGCCGGTTGATCATGTCGACCATCCCGTCCTGGCCGAGGCGCTCGCGGCCCTCGCCGATTCGGCCCTCGATGAGGCCGTCCGTGTAGAGCATCAGGCTCCAGGTGCCGCCCAGGTCCACCTGGCGGCGGGGCCAGCGGGCCCGGGGGAGCAGCCCGAGGGCCGGTCCGCTGTTCTCGTACGGCAGCAGCCGCGCGGCGCGGCCGGGGCGGGAGACCAGCGGGGCCGGGTGGCCGGCCAGGCACAGGCCCGCGCGGCGGCCGTCGGGGGAGATGTCCACCGTGCACAGGGTCGCGAAGATCTCCTCGCAGGGCCGCTCCACCTCCAGGACCTCCTGGAGGGTGGCGAGCAGGTCGTCCCCGCACAGCCCGGCCAGGGTCAGGGCGCGCCAGGCGATGCGCAGCTCCACGCCGAGGGCCGCCTCGTCGGGGCCGTGGCCGCAGACGTCGCCGATCATCGCGTGGACGGTGCCGTCGGGGGTGCGGACCGCGTCGTAGAAGTCGCCGCCGAGGAGGGCCCGGCTGCGGCCGGGGCGGTAGCGGGCGGCGAAGCGGAGGCCGGAGCCGTCGAGGAGGGGGGTGGGGAGCAGTCCGCGTTCGAGGCGGGCGTTCTCCTGGGCCCGAAGTTTCGATTCTGCAAGCTTGTACTGCGCGATGTCGGCCCGCTTTCTCTCCACGGCGTAGCGGATGGCGCGGCTGAGGAGCCGGCCGTCGAGCTCGTCGCGGAAGAGGAAGTCCTGGGCGCCGACCCGCACGGCCTCGGCGGCGCGTTCGGCGTCGGCCTCGGCGGTGAGCACGAGCACGGCGTGGCGGGGTGCGATACGGAGGACCTCGCGCAGGGCGCCGAAGCCGTCCTCGCCGGGGCCGGGCAGGGCCAGGTCGAGCAGCACGCAGTGCACGTCAGGCGTGAGCAGCCGGGCGGCCTCGGTGAGGTTGCGGGCGGTGCGGAGCCGGATGCGCTGGCCGTCGGCGTCGAGGATCTCGGGGACGGTGAGGCCGCCCGCGGGGTCGTCCTCGATGACCAGCAGGGTCAGCGAGGCCGCCGCCTGGGGGGCGGGGCCGTTCTCCGGGGCGGGGGTTTCCCTCTGCCGCGGTACAGGTACGGGCATCGTCTCCGGTTCCTTGCCTCCCCCCGGAAGTGCGCTCATGCCGGGACCCTAGCGGGCGGGGGTGGGGAGGGGGAATGCCGGAGCGGGCAGGTGCCCGCGCCATATGCCCCCATCCCGGCGGAAACCCGCCCACCCGGGATGACCAACGTCACGGCATGGGGAACCGGCCCGAGACCCCGGTCACAGGGGCCGGGGCGAGACCCCGGTCACAGGGGGCCGGGCCGCGGATGCCGCAGCGCGGAGCCGCCTTCCCGCCCCGTCCTTCCTCCGTCGCCCTGGGCTGGTTCCAGTTCCGTCGGCGTTCGAGGCGCGGGGTCTGGGGCGGAGACCGGGAGGCCGGGCGGCCCCGCGCCGCGTAGCGGCAGCGGTAGCCCCCGGAGCCGTACCCCCGCCCGGCCAGGGCCTACGCGTCGGGCCGGACCACGGCCTTGATCGGCATCGAGCCCGCGCCGGCCATCGTCACGGTCCGCCCCGGCCGCGGCGCATGCACGATCGCCCCGTCCCCGACGTACATCCCGACATGGCTCGCGTCGTCGAAGTAGATGATCAGGTCCCCGGGCCGCATGTCCTTCAGCGCGACCTTCGGCAGCAGCCGCAGCTGCTCCTGCGAGGTGCGCGGGATCGGGCGGCCCGCCGCCAGCCACGCCTGTGAGGTGAGCCCCGAGCAGTCGTAGGAGGCCGGGCCCTCCGCGCCCCAGACGTACGGCTTGCCCATCTGCGCGGTGGCGAACTGCACCGCCCTCTTCCCCGCCTCCGAGGCCAGGCCCTTGACGTCCTTCATCGCGCCCGACGACAGCCAGGCCGTCTGTGCCTGGTACTGGGCGTCCTGCTCCAGCTGGATCAGCCGGGCCTTCTCCTCGGCCGCCAGCTTGTTCTCCAGGCCCTCCGCCGCCTTGATCTTGCCCTCGATCTCCTTCTTGGCGGCTTCCTTCTTGACCCGGTTGTCCTCCATCTTCTGCCAGACGGCGCCCGCGTCCTTGGCGTACCGCTCCAAGTCGGCCTGGGTGCGGGTCAGTTCCGCCAGCAGGTCCGTGGTGGCCTTCTCGCCCTGCCGCAACCGGCCCGCACCGTCGAGGAACTCGGACGGGCTGCCGCTCAGCGCGAGCTGCGCGCCCGGCGGCAGGCCGCCGGAGCGGTACTGGGCGCGGGCGGCGGCGCCCGCGCGGTTCTTCAGGGTGGCGATCCGGTCCTGGCCCGCCACCACCAGGTTGGCGATCTGGACGATCCGCTCGGACTGCGCCTTCGTCTCGCTCTCCGCGAGGTTGTAGGCGTCCGTCGCGCTGCCGGCCTGACGGTAGAGGTCCTCTATCTCCTTGCGGACCTGCTCCAGGGTCTTGGCGCCCGGCTCCGGCGCGGGAGCCGAAGGGGCGGAGGGCGCGGACGGGGCGCCGGGCGCGGACGGGGCGGCGAACGCCGGGCTCGTCGCGAGTCCGGGGGCCGTCAGTATCGCCATCGCGCACAGCAGGGTCAGGGCGGACGCCCCTCTCCGGCGTGACGACGCTCGCTTCACGGTCCCCATGGCTCCCCCAGGCGCCCCGAGTCAGAGCCGATGCCACCGGACATCAGATCTGACTATTCGTCAGTAACTTGGCACTGCCTCCGGGATGGTGCCATGAACCGGCGAATTCCAACACCCTCCGGATTCCGCTCCGATCATGACCGGCCACGCACCGTCCACCCCGCACGACTCAACGGGCCGCCCCCACCCCCGGTTCCCCCACGGCGCGAGGTTCACCCCGCCGGGCGCAACGCCTCCCACCGCACCGTCAGTTCCCCCTGCCTCCACCGCACCGGCCCGTCCGCCAGCGGCCAGTCACCGGCCAGCGCCCGCGCCGTCCGGATCCACCGCTGCCGCGCCCCGTACGAGGCGTACGGCGCCGCCGCCGCCCACGCCCGGTCGAAGTCCCGCAGGAACGCGTGCACCGGCTCCCCCGGCACGTTCCGGTGGATCAGCGCCTTCGGCAGCCGCTCCGCCAGGTCCGACGGCCGCTCCAGCGAACCCAGCCGCGTCGCGAACGTCACCGTCCGCGGCCCCTCCGGCCCCAGCGCCACCCACACGTGCCGCCGCCCGATCTCGTCGCAGGTCCCCTCCACCAGCAGCCCCTCCGGAGCCAGCCGCGCGCACAGCCGCTCCCAGACCGCCTCGACCTGCTCCTCCTCGTACTGCCGCAGCACGTTCGCCGCCCGGATCAGCGCAGGCCGCTCCCCGCCGTCCAGCGGCACCTCGAAGCCCCCGTGCCGGAAACTCAGCCCCTCCCGCTCGTACGGCTTCGCCCCCGCCACCCGCGCCGGCTCGATCTCGATCCCCACCACCCGCACCCCCGGCGCCGCCTCCCGCAGCCGCGCCAGCAGCTCCACCGCCGTCCACGGCGCCGCCCCGTACCCCAGGTCCACCGCCACCGGCGCGTCCGCCCGGCGCAGCGCCGGCCCGTGCACGGCGGCGATCCAGCGGTCCATCCGACGCAGCCGGTTCGGGTTCGTCGTCCCGCGCGTCACGGTGCCCACAGGGCGCTTCGGCGGTGGCGGAGTGCTGCGGGAGACCATGCGCCGAGCGTAAGCGGAGCCCCCGGCCCGCAAAAAAATCCGGCGTCCCGAGCAGGAAGTTCCCGCGCCCCGGAATGCGGGGGACGGCCATCCGGGTTGCACTCCTTGCAGAGCGCCGCGCGCGCTCCCGCAGTCATGCCGCCAACAGCTTCAACCGTGCCGCCCCACCGGCACACCGCCCAGCCCGCCGTCCGCGTGATCCGAGCGCCGCGATCCGAGCGAGAGGAACTGCTCCCTTGAGCCAGTACGTGTCCCGCCTCGGCGGCAGCATCAGCGGCCGCATCGCCGCCGCCCGCGGTGCCCGCCAGGACGCGCCCCGCCTGCGCCTCCCCGCCATGGGGCACCACCGCAAGCCCCGCCGCGTGGCCATGCTCAGCGTGCACACCTCACCGCTGCACCAGCCCGGCACCGGCGACGCCGGCGGTATGAACGTCTACATCGTGGAGCTGGCCCGCCGCCTCGCCGCCATCAACATCGAGGTGGAGATCTTCACCCGGGCCACCACCGGCGGCCTGCCCCCGGCCGTCGAGCTCGCCCCCGGCGTCCTCGTGCGCCACGTGGACGCGGGACCGTACGAAGGCCTCGCCAAGGAGGAGCTGCCCGCCCAGCTGTGCGCCTTCACCCACGGCGTCATGCAGGCCTGGGCCGGCCACCGCCCCGGCTACTACGACCTCGTCCACTCCCACTACTGGCTCTCCGGCCACGTCGGCTGGCTCGCCGCCGAACGCTGGGGCGTCCCCCTCGTCCACGCCATGCACACCATGGCCAAGGTCAAGAACGCCGCGCTCGCCGAAGGTGACACCCCCGAGCCGGCCGCCCGCGTCATCGGCGAGACCCAGATCGTCGCCGCCGCCGACCGGCTGATCGCCAACACCGCCGAAGAGGCCGACGAACTCGTACGGCACTACGAGGCCGACCCCGGCAAGGTCGCCGTCGTCCACCCCGGCGTCAACCTCGACCGCTTCACCCCCGGCGACGGCCGCGCCGCCGCCCGCGCCCGCCTCGGCCTGCCGCAGGACGCCGTGATCCCGCTCTTCGCGGGCCGCATCCAGCCGCTGAAGGCCCCCGACATCCTGCTGCGCGCCGTCGCCGAACTCGTCGACCGCGACCCCGCCCTGCGCGGCCGCCTCTTCGTCCCCGTCGTCGGCGGCCCCAGCGGCAGCGGCCTCGCCAAGCCGGAGGGGCTCCAGAAGCTCGCCGCGAGACTCGGCATCACCGACCTCGTGCACTTCCACCCGCCGGTGGCCCAGGACCAGCTCGCCGACTGGTTCCGGGCGGCGTCCGTACTGGTCATGCCGTCCTACAACGAGTCCTTCGGGCTGGTCGCCATCGAGGCCCAGGCCACGGGCACGCCGGTCCTCGCCGCGGCCGTCGGAGGCCTGCCGGTCGCCGTCGACGACGGCGTCACGGGCATCCTCGTACCCGGCCACGACCCCGTCGACTACGCCCGCGCCCTGCGCCGCTTCGTCGACGACCCCGGCCTCACCCCCCGCATGGGCGCCGCCGCCGCCCGGCACGCCCAGCACTTCGGCTGGGACACCGCCGCCAGCGGCACCGCCGACGTGTACACCGCCGCGATGCATGATCACCGCCGTCGCGTACGCTCCCACCATGGCTGACACCGCCGCGATCATCGAGTCCACGCTGTCGGGTGCCGAGCTGAGCTGGGAGAGCCCGCAGCCCGGCACGTACGTCGTCCAGCTGCCCGGCACCCGCAAGCTGAGCACCACCTGCTCCCTGCGGGTCGGCCGCCACTCGCTGTCGGTGAACGCGTTCGTCATCCGCCACCCCGACGAGAACGAGGCGGGCGTCCACCGCTGGCTCCTGGAGCGCAACCTCAAGCTGTACGGCATGGCGTACGCGGTCGACCCGCTCGGCGACGTCTACCTCACGGCGCGGCTCCCGCTGTCCGTGGTCACCCCGGAGGACCTGGACCGCCTCCTGGGCACGGTCCTGGAGGCGGCGGACGGCGCCTTCAACACCCTCCTGGAGCTGGGCTTCGCGAGCGCGATCCGCCGCGAGTACGAATGGCGCACGGCGCGGGGCGAGTCCACCCGCAACCTGGACGCCTTCAAACACCTGACCCGCCCGACCGACACCCCTTCCTGACGCCCGCCCCGCGCCCGCCGGCGTGTGAGGCGCGGGTCCGGGCGCAGCCCGGGAAACGGGGAAAGGGCGGGGCGGGGAGACGGCTCCGCGCAGCGGCACCTCCGCACCCCCGCACCCGCGCACCCCCGCACCTCCGCCCCCCCGACCGGCTATGCCTCGGCAGCGGCCGCCACCGTCGCCGCCCCGCCACCGGCGCCCGGCCCGCTGCCCGGCGCCGCGCTTCGTCCCGAAGCCCGACCGGCACCCACCGGCAGCCCCCGCATCAGGGCCCAGTACCCCCCGGCCGCCACCGTCCCCAGGACGCCCGTCGTCGCCCAGAGCCACCCGGCCCCCCACCGGTCGATCACCAGCCCCGACATCAGCGGAGCCACCAGCGAGGCCACCGACCAGGACAGCGTGTACATCCCCTGGTACCGCCCGCGCCCGTGCACCGGCGACAGCTGCACCACCAGCCCCATCTGCGTCGGAGAGTTCACGATCTCCGCCAGCGTCCACACGCACACCGTCAGCGCGTACGCCCACAGCGGCCCCGCGAACGCCGTCATCGCGAACCCGTACCCCGCCAGCAGCGCCGAGACCACCAGCAGCCGCCGCGGGTCGCGGTGCTCGATGAACCGGGTCACCGGCAGCTGGAGCACCACGATCAGCACCCCGTTCACGGCGATGACCATCCCGTAGTCCCCGGGCGAGAACCCGGCCGAACCCATCGCCACCGGCAGGCCCACCGAGCCCTGCGTGAAGATCAGGGAGATCAGGAACGACAGCCCCACGACCCCCATGAACCGGCCGTCCCGCAGCACGTTCCCCAGCCCGACCTCGGGCGCCGCCTGCGCCACGGAGCCACCCGAGCCACCCGAACCCCCCGCGGCCGCCTCCGGCCGCGACTCCGGCAGCTTCACGAACACCAGCACCGCGCACAGCAGCGTCAGCGCCGCCTCGCCCAGGAACCCCGCCAGGTAGCTGTACTCGGCGACCAGCCCCGCAGCCACCGAGCTCACCGCGAAGCCCAGGTTGATGGCCCAGTAGTTCAGCGCGAAGGCCCGTACCCGGTCCTCCGGCCGGACGATGTCGGCCATCATCGCCTGCACCGCAGGCCGGGAGGCGTTCGAGGCCATCCCCACCAGCATCGCCACCGCCGCGATCGCCGCCGGGTGCTCCATGAACCCCAGCAGCGCCACCGTGCCCGCCGTGGACACCTGCGCCACCAGCATCGTCGGCCGCCGCCCCAGCCGGTCGGTCATCACCCCGGCCCCCAGCGAGGACACGACCCCGCCCAGCCCGTGCAGGGCGGCCACCAGTCCCGCGAAGGAGGCGGAGTAGCCCCGCTCCAGGGTCAGGTACAAGGTCATGAACGTGGCGACGAAGGCCCCGAGCCGGTTGACGAGCGTGCTGGCCCACAACCACCAGAACGCGCGTGGCAGACCCGAGACGCTCTCCCGGGCAGCACGGCTCAGACGGGCAACTGACATAAGGATCCCCCCGGGGATGTAAGAGTCACTGATCCGTCCGGCACATTACGAGAGGGGTCCGCCGCCCGCCACTCAATTGACGCCGCGCGTCAATCGACCCCCGCCCGGACCGCGCGCAGGCGCGCCCGGCCGTCCACTAGGCTCGTACGCATGGCCGACGCACCGTACAAGCTGATCCTCCTCCGCCACGGCGAGAGCGAATGGAACGCGAAGAACCTGTTCACCGGCTGGGTGGACGTCAACCTCAACGAGAAGGGCGAGAAGGAGGCGGTCCGCGGCGGTGAGCTGCTCAAGGACGCCGGCCTGCTCCCCGACGTCGTGCACACCTCCCTCCAGAAGCGCGCCATCCGCACCGCGCAGCTGGCCCTGGAGGCCGCCGACCGCCACTGGATCCCCGTCCACCGCTCCTGGCGCCTGAACGAGCGCCACTACGGCGCCCTCCAGGGCAAGGACAAGGCCCAGACCCTCGCCGAGTTCGGCGAGGAGCAGTTCATGCTGTGGCGCCGCTCGTACGACACCCCGCCGCCGGCCCTCGAGGACGGCACCGAGTTCTCCCAGTCCGCGGACCCGCGCTACGCCTCCATCCCGCCGGAGCTGCGCCCGCGCACCGAGTGCCTCAAGGACGTCGTCGTCCGCATGCTCCCGTACTGGTACGACTCGATCGTCCCGGACCTCCTCGACGGCCACACCGTCCTGGTCGCCGCGCACGGCAACTCCCTGCGCGCCCTGGTCAAGCACCTCGACGGCATCTCCGACGCCGACATCGCGGGCCTGAACATCCCGACCGGCATCCCGCTCTCCTACGAGCTCGACGCCGACTTCAAGCCCCTCACCCCGGGCGGCACCTACCTCGACCCGGAGGCCGCCGCGGCCGCCATCGAGGCCGTCAAGAACCAGGGCAAGAAGTAACCCGTTAGCTCAAAGGGCCCCTCACCTGCCGTTTCCCGGCGGGGGAGGGGCTCTTCGCTCTCCTGGGGCCGCCCGTGGGCCGTCAGACGCGCCGGACGTGCCGGCTGCAGTGGATCTGGACCCTCGACGGGCTTGCCGCCGGGGCCGGGTCCGACCTTGTACCAGCGGTCCTGGATGTGCCCGGCCATCAGGCGGCCTCCTCCCGGTCCGTGGGGGAGGTGACCTACGCGCGTACGTCTTGAGGGGTTGTCCACAGGGTCCGCCACCGGCCCCCGCGCAGTGCTGCTCCCGATCACGAGCACGGGGTGTGCGACGACGGGCAGGGGACCCTGTCCGGACCGCTCATTCTCCGGCGACAACGAGGGTGTGCACGCGGTCAGGGCGGCCGATTGACGTCCAGGACATCCCGGAACCGTCGTATTGGAAAACGGTCCCGTTAGCGCCCACTCTGTATACCGTGTCGTCGGTGACCGCGCACGAGATACTAAAGTCGCCTATGCGTTCCCAGTTGCCAGGGTTACCGCGATATCGGAATAGCCCATTCGCTACAAATGCGGTAGCGATGAGCCCGAAACCTCCTGCAGTGAGCGTATCGGTACCACCACGGGGACTCCCTATGTCGGTCCAGGAGGTTCCGACGCCGTCATATTGGAAGACCGTGTTGCCGTGAGGTTCCGTTCTGTATACGGTATCGGATGAGAGTGCGTACGCACCGCCCTTTTCCCCTATGTGTTCCCATTTACCTGGAGTTCCAGTGTAGAGGAATGTGAGACCGTCGATAGAGTTCGGCATCCGTGCCATCAGCCCAAATCGGCCACCAATGAGTTCGAAGGAAGAATCGCCGATCTTGCTCCACAGCGGACTTCCATCGTCTTCGAAGCCATCGAACTGGAGCACTGCGCTTCCGTCGGCGGACCTTTTGTACACCGTGTCGTCGGTGACAGCGTACGACGCACCACTGAGACTCAGGAATTGCCAGTCGAACGGGCTGCCGTTGTAACTGAACTCCTGATCTGCCGTGGCTCCGTCAGCACTCCCGATGACTAGCCCCCACCCGCCTCCAAAAGTACCGGAGACGGTGACCGGGCCTTTGATTTTAGTCCACGAAGTTCCAAATCCATCGTACCGATAGACGGCGTTGATGCGATTTTGACCGTCGACAGTTACCGCATTAACAGTAAGGGCCATGGTTTCCTCCTGTAAGAATGAGCGGGGCTGCCTGACGGCGGCCCCGCAGGCATGGGTACATTCCGGCGGTCGAACCAATGGAGTTCCGCCGCCTCGGGAGGGGCACCTGACCTCCATCCCGCGCTACCAGTGGGCCGCACTCGGAGTGCTCCGGTCACGTCACGGGACCTCGGACCTTGACGACGAATCTGTGCTGTGGCTGACGAGCGGTGTTTCTGGGAGAGAGCGCGACAGGGTGTGCCGTCCTCCCGCGAAGGCGATCCGACCTTGCAGCCGTGCCGTACTCCCTGCGCCGCGCGGGCGCTTTCTGACCTGCTGAAACGCGTGAGACGCACGGGGCCTCCGGAGTCGTGTGCGCCCCACGACAGGGCGGCCCGTAATGCTCTTGTGGCTGCCCTGTCGCTGGTTGAGGAGTGCTGCGGCTAGTGGAACGCCGGCGGATGCAGGGGCGCGGGAGGTCCCGTCCGGGTGCCGAGGGTCCGGCTGGCTAGGCGGTGGCCGCGGCTCTTGGCTACTCGGATTGCGGCGTGTAGGGCGCCCGTGAGGTCGGCGGCCAGGAGGTGGAGTTCCTCCGGGTCTGCCTCCGTGTCGGCGAGTACTTCACGGGCGTGGTCCAGGAGTTCGGTGCCCAGGCCCAGCTGTATCTCCTCCGTGCTGTCGGCCAGGCGGGAGCGGGCCGTCTCGCGGACTTCGGCCAGGGGCGGGCGGAGTTCGGTCAGGTGGGTCGCTATTTCGGCGGGGGCCGACAGGTCGGCCGGCATCAGGTCGCGGGGGATGTAGATGCGGGACAGGCTCTGCGGCGACCAGCCCTCGTGCGTGATGCACAGGAATTCGGTGAGCGAGGTGCCGTCCGCCACCTTGAGGAGCGTGGTCAGGGGGGCGCGGGCCCGGAGGTTCCTGGCATGGACGGTTGATCGGAGGGGCGCGGAGGGCGTGGTCCAGGCCGAGGGTCGGCCGCCGGTGTACGTGGTCCTGCGCCGTGGGTGGCGGACGAAAGTTGAACGAGATCGGTGACCCGGCACGCTCGGCCGCCGATCTGAATGACGTCGCCGCGCCGAACGCTGAGCGAGGTGATTTCGATGGTGATCGCGAGTGCACCAGTAGCGGACCAGCCTCTCACTGCTCTGCCTCCGGCTGGTTGGCTGCCGGGTGACAGGGGCAGTCGCACACTTCGTAGATCACGGGGATGCCGATCGGGGCCTTGGCCGGAGACGAGTGGGCGCACTCGTGGTGTGTGCCGATCGCGCATGAGGCCGACCGGTAGGCGGGGGTTCTCGCGTGCCCTGTCGAGGGGTGCCGGTTAGCAGACGTGGGTGTGCCGCCTCGGCTGGGCGGCGGGTGTGGCCGCACGCCGGGGTCGGCGTCGTGAACCGGATGGCGGAGATCGGCATCACGGTCAGCCATGCCGTCGAGCAGCCCGAGCCGCGGCATGCGAGTGCTGAGGAGGCCTCGCTCCTCGGGGTCCAGAAGGGCGCACTCGTCACCCACATCCGGCGGACGTACTACAGCGACCAGGGCCAGCCCGTGGAAACGGCGGACATCGTGATCCCTTCCGCTCTGTGCGAGGTCGTCTACGAGATCCCCGTCAGTCGGTAGCCCGGTTCGAAGGGCCCACGGGGGCCGGGCCGTGGGGCCGTCCCTGGGCCGTCGCTGGGCCGTGGAAGGGTGATCGGGGGTGGCCGGCGGTGACCATCGCTGACTGCTCGACCGCAGGTCAGGGCATCTTTACCCGGTAAAGCCCCAGCCCGGAGCAACAACCAGGGCAAGAAGAAGTAGGTCCTGCGATCACGCCTCCCACCCGCGCGTACGGCGCCGGTGGGAGGCGTTTGTGCGTGCCGGGCCGGCTGAGGAGGCCGCGCGGCACCCCGGCCGGATCAGAGGTGGACGGACGCGGAGCCGCATGCGGTGCAGGCCGCCGTGCCGGTCGCCTCGGGTGCGGCCGCGGGCAGGCTCATCCGGGGTGGTCTCGTCGCCTCGACGTGCAGGGACAGGATGTCTTCGAAGCGTTGCTGGCGCCGCAGTTCGCGGGCGTCCAAGTGGTGCAGGCGGCCAACGCCCGACGAGGTCAAGGCGGTGGCACCCGTGCCCAGTACCGAGCAGATCAGTGCGAACCACACGAGGGTGTCTGTCACTGCGGCTCCTCTCCGGTGGAGGTGATCGGGGGGCGCCCTCCGGCCCCCCGGCGATACCTCGTCATAACGCGAAGGCATATGCCGGGTTGCGCTGCGTCAGCCGTTCGGATGGCCGGGGGGAGTTCCCGGTCGGGGGCGCGCGAGCCGGTGTGAGCGCCCGTGGTGCGGCTCAGTGCGCGGCGTACTCCCCCGGCCCGATGATGTGACCGCAGCGGGCGGGGTGGGGGTCACGGGCGCCTGAGCCGATCGAGTCCGAATCGCACCGATCTGGCTCCGCCTCCCCCGCTGCGAGCTGGCAGGATCGCTGCGCCAACCGGGTGCGGACCAGCGTCCTGGCGGGTGGCCGGTGGGCGTAGAACCGATAAAAGACACTGGTCAACACACGTCTGGTTCGCCACCATCACCTGGACGGAGCACACCCTCGCCGGTATCCGGAGCGTTGGGTGGACTATGACAACAGCACAGCACACAGCAACGTTCCCGTGGGGCGCTCAGAGCGACGTGCGCGACGGTCAGAACCGGGCCGCACGGGTGGGGAAGTGGACGTACACGCCCGTCTCGACGGGCTCGGCCCTGGAGAAGGGCGCGACCCTCCAGTGCGAGGGGCTGGAGGTCGACCTCCAGTACTCGTCCTCGGTGTTCGAGGACTTCCTGGACGTGGTGCGCCGGATCCAGAACGAGTTCAACCGCAGGTCCCAGGAGGCCGCGTCGCTCAAGACGCCGGCCGGCGAGTGCTCCGGGCAGATGTTCCGTGAATGAGCAGTACGGACATTACGCCCCGCAGCCGGAGCCCACCGCGTTCTGGCAGGAGCCGGACCTGACGCAGCAGACCGCCTACGGCTACCCGCTCTTCGGGCTGGGCGAGGCGAACGCCCCCTGGGACCCCGCGGAGGAGCTGGCCCATCTCTGCCGGGAGGCCATGGCGCCGAGTCGGGCGGAGCCGCTCGACCAACTCGCCTTCGGCGAGACCGGCGAGACCGGCGAGACGGTCAGCGGAGCCGGCCTCGCCTCCGGCCTGTCCGCCGGCTTCACCCCGCCCCTCGCCCCGGGCCTCTCCTCCGGCCCGGCCGGCGGAGGGTTCTCGCCGGGGGCCGGGCAACGGCCTCGCACGCCGGCCCCGGGCGGGCACCGCCGGGGGAGCCGGGCGAAGACGTCGGTGGTGGCCCTCCTGCGTACCGGCAGCCTCTGCACCGCCGTGCTGGTCGCCGTCATCGCCGCCGTGGTCAGCATGTACAGCGGCCTGGCCGTCTGCGAGGCCCTGCGCCACAGCGCCGGTCCGCGCACCGCGCACGACGTGGCCGGCTGGTGGCCCCTGCTGATCTACGGGCCCTGGATGGTCGCCTCCCTGTCCATCCTCAGGGCCGCCCTGCACCAGCGCAGGGCCGTGCACTCCTGGTCCGTCGTCCTGTTGTTCTCCACCCTGGCCACACTGCTCTGCGTGGCCCAGGCGCCGAGAACCCTCGCCGCG
The DNA here is from genome assembly GCF_002028425.1 of Streptomyces katrae. Lineage (GTDB taxonomy): Bacteria > Actinomycetota > Actinomycetes > Streptomycetales > Streptomycetaceae > Streptomyces > Streptomyces katrae_A. Next base: position 4,273,772 of record NZ_CP020042.1, read on the forward strand.
CAGGCGGCGGCCACACTGCCGCCCATCGCCGCGCTGGCCTGCTTCCAGCAACTCGTACGGCAGATCACCCTGACCCGCCCGCCGCGGCAACTCGCACCCCGGCACCGCAACAGCCGGCCCGCCCAGCTCCGGCCGCAGGCCGCGGCGGGCGGCCCGGACGCCGGGCTCCCCGACTACCCGGTGCGGGACTGGAGGGAATCCCTCCGCGCCTCCACCGGCTACCGGATCCGCTACGGATCATGAGCCCGCAGGGGTCCGAGACGGCGGCCCCGCGGGGCGCGGCGTCGCCGGCACGCGACGCGACGAAGTCGGGCGTCGCTGACTCCTCGGACACCTCGGGCCCCCTCCCGGACTCCAACGAACGTGATCACGTGCATCTCAGGAACGAAGATCGAAACCCATAGGTCACGGGCGGCGCACAGTCTCAGCCCTACGGGTCTCCCGCGCTGACCGGCCGCGACCCCGTCCCCGGACCCCTGCCACCACCAGGGGCCCTGGCCCGCCGTGTCCGCGGCGCGGCGGCGCGGCGCGGCGCGCTTCATCCACTCCACACAGACCGAGAGGGCGACACCATGGTCCATGAACTCACCCATGCCGAGCGCATCCGGTACAAGCGGCTCCAGGACACCGCCTACCAGGCCGGTGAGGAAGCCGTCGCGAACCTTCAGGCCGCACTCGCGCTCGCCGGTCTGGTCCTTCCCTCGCTGTGCAACGACGGACCCCTGGGCTGCCGGGGTTTCGTCCGGCTCGGGGGGTGCAGCGTCGCCTTCGCCAACCGGCTCGCCGAGGTCATCGCCGCGGGCGCCCGCGCCCTGGAAGCCGGGCAGCCGTGAGCCCCGTGGCCGGGCCGGAGACCTCCGGCAGGTGACCGGTTCGGAGGAGGCCGCATGAACGCGTGGCAGACCGACCCCTACCGGCTCCCCGGCTTGCGGGGCTTACCGCACGAGGAGGAAGCCGACGCCCGGCTTCCCCCGACCCCCCTGTCGGCTCCCCTCCCCGACCCTGCCCTCCGGCCGGCCGTCCCGGAATCCGCCGACCGCCGGCGCCTCGACCTGCACGCGTGCCTGACCGCCGCGGGCATCCCGCCGCGCGCCGGAGACCGGCACGCCATCGAGGTGCTCACCCTGGTGGACGACACCACCTACGCGGCCCTTCGGCGATGGATCACCGGCACCTCCTGACCGAGCCCCGATCCGGCTCCGTCCCCGCCGCCCGTCCCCGACAGTGCGGTATGAATATGCGCATCCATGCTTTGATCGGCCATTACGGGCCCCAAGCGGACGTCCGGTCAATCCGCATTGGGCCGAACAGGTGGTGCTCGCCATGCGGGTGCACGGCCTGTTCGGCCGCGTATGCACAATGCGTCTGTCGGTGTCGACCGTGGGGGTGTGCAGCCTGCGCGTGTTCTGGAGCTGGAGGTAGACCGCCCATGGCGGCGAACGGACATCCCACGGTCAGGAGGCGCCGTCTGGGTGCCGAACTCCGGCAGCTCCGCAAGGCCGCGGGTATGACGTCCACACAGGCGGCAGGCCGTCTGCTGGTGTCGCAGTCCAAGATCAGCCTCATCGAGACCGGCCGCCGCCCCATCAATCCGCGGGACGTGCGCGACCTGTGCCGGCTCTACGGGGTCGCCGACCAGGACGTCATCGAGGCACTGATGCGGGCGGCGAGGGAATCGGGCCAGCAGGGCTGGTGGGTCTCCTGCGGCGACGTCCCCTACGGCGTCTACATCGGACTGGAGACGGGGGCCTCCTCCATCCACACCTACGAGCCGCTCGTGATCCCCGGCCTGCTGCAGACCCGGGCCTACGCGGCCGCCCTCATCGTCGAAACGGTCCCCGGCATCACGGACGAACAGGCCGCCATCAGCCTGGAGGTCCGGCTGCGGCGCCAGCACCGGGCGCACCACCCCGCCCGCCCCTTCCGCTTATGGGCGGTCCTGGACGAATCCGCGCTGCACCGCAGGGTCGGCGACCGCGAGATCATGCGCGAACAGCTGGAGCACCTGAACACGCTCGGCGCCCAGCCGCACATCACCGTGCAGATCCTCCCCCACACCACCGGGGCCCACGCCGGGCTCCTGGGGCAGTTCTCCATCCTCGGGTTCCCCGACTCCGATACGGGAGTCGTCTACCTGGAACGCTTCACCAGCGACCTCTACCTGGAGAAGTACGCCGACCGGTACCCGTACCACGTCATGTACGACCACCTCCAGGCGCAAGCGCTCAACCCCGAGGACACACGGTACTTCGTCAACGACCTCATCAAGGGGCTCCAAGCCGTTCCGCCGGCACGGGCGGGAGATCCGCTTCTCGCACCTACGGGCAGCTCCACCGCCGGATCCGCAGTGTGAGGCGGTACGCGAAAGGGCCCCGTCCGGTGTGGTGGACGGGGCCCTTTCACGGCTTCGCGGGCGGGCAGCGGTGGGGCCGTCAGCCCCCGCACTGGCAGGGGGCGCCGGACTGGCAGCCGCAGCCGCAGCCGGACCCGCAGCCGCAGGCCGCGAGCAGGGGCAGGCGCAGGGGCTCCGGACGGGGCGGCTGCTCCTGCTCCGGGGTGATGGGGACGGGGGAATCGGGCATGGATCCTCCTCGCGGGCGGCGTACAGGACGCCGTACGGGACGGCGCAGTGCCTTCGCCTCATTCATGCCCAGCCACAGCGGCGCGTCAACGGCGCATTGGGGCCCCGCAGGGGCGCGGAACGCCCGGGCGCTCAGATGCCCTCCACCTGCGTCGGCTGCTGCAGCTCGTCCGCGTGCTCGCCCGTCACCAGGTACACGACGCGCTTGGCCACCGACACCGCGTGGTCCGCGAACCGCTCGTAGTAGCGGCCCAGCAGGGTCACGTCCACGGCCGTCTCGATGCCGTGCTTCCAGCGGTCGTCCATCAGGTGCTGGAAGAGGGTGCGGTGCAGCTGGTCCATCTCGTCGTCGTCCTGCTCCAGCTGGAGGGCCAGGTCGACGTCCTTCGTGATGATGACCTCGGCCGCCTTCGCCATCAGGCGCTGCGCCAGCTGCCCCATCTCCAGGATCGTCGCGTGCAGGTCGCGCGGCACCGCGCGGTCCGGGAACCGCAGCCGGGCCAGCTTCGCCACGTGCTGCGCCAAGTCGCCGGAGCGCTCCAGGTCGGCGCTCATGCGCAGCGAGGTGACGACGATGCGCAGGTCGGTGGCGACCGGCTGCTGGCGGGCCAGCAGGGCGATGGCGCGGGCCTCCAGGTCGTGCTGGAGGTCGTCGACCTTCTGGTCGGCGGCGATGACGCTCTCGGCGAGCTTCAGGTCGGCGTCCAGCATGGAGGTCGTGGCCCGCCCGATCGCGGAACCGACGAGCCGGGCCATCTCGACCAGGCTCTCTCCGATCGAGTCCAGTTCCTCGTGGTACGCGTCGCGCATTGTCCTTCTCCTGCCTGCTTGCCTGCTACTCGCTGTCACTGCTGCTACTGCGGTGTGGTCCGTCGGGCCCCACGTTGACACGTTCGGCCGCCAACGCGTCCGACTCCGGCATCACAAATGAATCAACACCATCGCCAGGGTGAACTCTGGGCGACGACTGTTCGAGCTGCCACCCGAACGGCTGTGGAAGTGTCCTGCCCCCTGCTTAACCTGGACACATGGACGTGAACGCGGCGGTCGCCGCAGCTGCGGCGATCGCCGGTCTTTGCACCGGTGTCATCGCCATGCTGGCGTTCCGCTGGAGCGAGCGCGACCAAGCCCGCCCCACGAGGAGCTCCATGCGCCCCGACATCAACGCGGTGCTCCCGCCCGGCGTGGACACGGTGCTCTCCGTACTCCGCTCCTCCGCCGTCGTCCTCGACGAGGGCGACGCGGTGGTCAAGGCCAGCTCGGCGGCTTACGCCCTGGGCCTGGTCCGCGGCGGGAAGCTCGCCGTGGAGCCCATGCTCCACATGGCCCGTGACACCCGCCGTGACGGTGAGATACGCCAGATCGAGCTCGACCTGCCCCGGCGCGGTACCGGACGCGGCGAGGCCCTCGCGGTCTCCGCCCGTGTCGCCCCGCTGGGCTCCCGGCTGGTGCTCCTGCTCGTCGAGGACCTCACCGAGGCCCGCCGCATCGAGGCGGTGCGCCGCGACTTCGTCGCGAACGTCTCGCACGAGCTGAAGACCCCGGTCGGCGCGATCTCCCTGCTCTCCGAGGCGGTGATGGACGCCGCGGACGACCCCGAGGCGGTCAGCCGCTTCGCGGGCCGCATGCAGATCGAGGCCACCCGCCTGATCAACCTGGTACAGGAGCTCATCGACCTCTCCCGGGTGCAGAACGACGACCCGCTGGAGGACGCCGAGCCCGTACGGGTGGACACGCTGGTGGCGGAGGCCATCGACCGCTGCCGGCATACGGCCACCTCCAAGCAGATCACCATGGCCGCCGGCGGCACCGCCGACCTGCGCGTCTGGGGCAACCGCGGTCAGCTGGCCGCGGCCCTCGGCAATCTGGTGGAGAACGCCGTCAACTACAGCCCGGCCCGCACCCGGGTCGGGATCGCCGCCCGCCGCGTGACCGCGCCGGGCGGGGACCTGATCGAGATAGCCGTGACCGACCAGGGCATCGGCATCCCCGAGAAGGACCGCGAACGCATCTTCGAGCGCTTCTACCGGGTGGACCCGGCCCGCTCCCGCGCCACCGGCGGAACCGGACTGGGCCTCGCGATCGTGAAGCACGTGGCGGCCTCGCACGGCGGGGAGGTGTCGGTGTGGAGCTCCGAGGGCCAGGGTTCCACGTTCACCCTGAAGCTCCCCGAGGCGGCCGCACCGGCCCCCGCGCCCGCCCCGGACACCCCCGGCGGGACGGAACCGGCCCCGGCCCCCGGTCCCGCCCAAGCCCTGCCCGACCCAGAACCAGTCGTCCCCTCCCCGGAGGTCCTTCCGTGACCCGAGTGCTCGTCGTCGAGGATGAGGAATCCTTCAGCGACGCCCTGTCCTACATGCTCCGCAAGGAAGGCTTCGAGGTCGCGATCGCCGCGACGGGGCCCGACGGGCTCGACGAGTTCGAGCGCAACGGCGCCGACCTCGTCCTCCTGGACCTGATGCTGCCCGGCCTGCCGGGCACGGAGGTCTGCCGGCAGCTGCGCGGCCGTTCCAACGTCCCCGTGATCATGGTGACCGCCAAGGACAGCGAGATCGACAAGGTCGTCGGCCTGGAGATAGGAGCCGACGACTACGTCACGAAGCCCTTCTCCTCCCGCGAGCTGGTCGCCCGCATCCGCGCGGTCCTGCGCCGCCGCGGCGAGCCGGAGGAGGTCACCCCGGCCGCCCTGGAGGCCGGCCCGGTGCGGATGGACGTGGACCGGCACGTGGTCACCGTCGGCGGGGCCAAGGTGGACCTGCCGCTCAAGGAGTTCGACCTGCTGGAGATGCTGCTGCGCAACGCGGGCCGCGTGCTGACCCGTATGCAGCTGATCGACCGGGTGTGGGGCGCGGACTACGTCGGCGACACCAAGACCCTCGACGTCCACGTCAAGCGCCTGCGCGCCAAGATCGAGCCGGACCCGGGCGCCCCGCGCTACCTGGTCACGGTCCGCGGCCTCGGCTACAAGTTCGAGCCGTAGCCCTGCCGGGTGTGAAAGGGGAAGGGGCCCCGGCCGCGATGCGGCTGGGGCCCCTTTCTCTCGCCTGGCGGCGTCGTGCTCCTGCGTCGCCAGGCGTGCGTGCGCTGCGTCAGTGGCCGGCGCCGTGCGACGCGGAGGCCGAGGGGGAGCCCGACGGGTTGCCCGAGGCGGCACCCGAAGGGGTGGTGCTCGGGGAGCCGGAGGGGCTGCCGGACGGGGAGGCGGAGGCCGAGCCGGACGGGGCCGGGGTGGCGCCCGCGGCCGGGGCCTCGGTGGGGCCGTAGCCGGCGTACATGCCGGTGGCCGGGACGACGTAGGCCTCGAGCTTCACGTCACCGGCGGTGCTGAGCTGGAAGGTCATCTCCTGCACGTTGCCGTTCTGGACGGCCTCGCGGCCACCCTCGACGACGGCGGAAGCGTTGCCCTTGCCGCCGATGACCACGGAGCCGCCGGCGGGTACGGTGATCTTGTCGGAGCCCTCGGCGCCCTTCAGGGTCACCTTGGACTTGCCACCCGCCAGGGTGATCGCGTCCAGGGTCTGGGCCTTGGTGCCGGTGTTGAAGAGGGTCGCCGAGACCGAGGCCGGGCCCTTCTTCTCCTTGTCGCCCTTGGTGATCACCAGGGCGTTCTGGACCTTGATGTCGCCCTTGGTGACGGCGGCGTTGTCCGGCTTGATCTGGAGAGTCTGCGCGTCGTTGCCCGCGCCGCACGCGGCAAGCGAGGCGAGCGAGAACACTACGGCGGAAGCGGCGAGGGCGCCGCGTCGAAGGCTGCGGCTCACGGCGGCGGCAACTCCTTGGACGTACGGACGGGACGGTGGGCTCTCGGAGCGGCCGAGGTAAAGCCGCCCTAAGGGTGTGTCAGCGGGCTTAGGTTACCGAGCCGCCACCCCGCCCCCGCACCCGACCCTCCGCAGCGCGCGCACCGCGCCGCACGCGTGCGCGATCTTGCATTCCGCTATCCCGCCGGAGGGTCCCCCGGTGATCGAATTCAGGCATTCCGTCGAACGCCGGCCCGTGATCAATTCGGGATTGGGCCGGAACCCGCTCCGTACGCGTGCCCGCCAGTCGAACGGAGTACTTCGGTTTCCTGTCCCAGAACCCGGCAAAACGGGACGTACGTCACACCCGTGGGCGCGTCCGCCAGGTGTAACGTGGTTGTTTCGCCCGGTCCGCACAGCGCCTCCGACCTGCGAATACCCCCCTCCGGAAGCCTTCCGCAGCACGTTCGTGTCGCTGTTGTCAAGCCCCGAGATGTGCCCTGACCTGCGAAAACGCCATTCATAACAGTCAGTTCTCGTGTTACCCTGGATAGCCACGGAAGGGGTACCTGTCACATGACGTTCAAGGTTGGCGACACCGTGGTCTATCCCCATCACGGGGCCGCGCTGATCGAGGCCATCGAAACTCGCCAGATCAAAGGCGTGGACAAGACCTACTTGGTGCTCAAGGTCGCCCAGGGCGACCTGACGGTTCGTGTGCCTGCGGACAATGCGGAGTTCGTCGGCGTTCGCGACGTAGTCGGCCAGGACGGGCTGGACCGGGTCTTCGAGGTGCTCCGCGCACCGTACGCAGAAGAGCCCACGAACTGGTCCCGTCGCTACAAGGCAAATCTGGAGAAGCTCGCTTCGGGCGATGTCATCAAGGTCGCCGAAGTGGTGCGCGACCTGTGGCGTCGTGAGCGTGAGCGTGGGCTTTCCGCTGGTGAGAAGCGGATGCTCGCGAAGGCGCGTCAGATTCTGGTGAGCGAGCTCGCGCTCGCCGAAAACACGAACGAGGACAAGGCAGAGGCCCTCCTCGACGAGGTTCTCGCGTCCTGACGCTCGAACCGATCACAGTGTGCCGCGGTGCCCGATGACAGGCCCTCTCCTCCACGAGAGGGCCGTTGCCGGGCGCTGCGGCATGTCTGCGTCCGCGCGTGCTTCCTGGTGTGCCGGGTCCGGGCAGCCGTCTCGACCGGTCGTCACGGAAGGGGCGAGGGCGTCGCACCCGGCACCCTTCAGGCCATACCCATGTCGGCCGAAGTCACAAACCTGGCTCGGAGCTACTGATGTCTGACGAATCCCGCCCCCACCGCACCGCCGCGGTGATCCCGGCCGCCGGCCGCGGGGTACGCCTCGGCCCCGGCGCCCCCAAGGCCCTGCGGGCCCTCGGCGGGACACCGATGCTGGTCCACGCCGTCCGCGCCATGGCCCGCTCCCGCGCGGTGTCCCTCGTCGTGGTCGTCGCCCCGCCCGACGGGGCCACCGAGGTGCGCCACCTCCTCGACGAGCACCCGCTGGCCGGGGGCACCGACGTCCTCGTCGTCCCCGGCGGCGACACCCGCCAGGAATCCGTGCGGGCCGGCCTGGACGCCCTCCCGGCCGACATCACCTCCGTCCTCATCCACGACGCCGCCCGCCCGCTGGTCCCCGTCGACACCGTGGACTCCGTGGTCGAGGCCGTCCGCGGCGGCGCCCCCGCCGTCGTGCCCGCCCTGCCGCTCGCCGACACCGTCAAGGAGGTCGAGCCCGGCCGCCCCGGCGAGCCCGAGCCCGTCCTCGGCACCCCCGAGCGCGCCCGGCTGCGCGCCGTCCAGACCCCGCAGGGCTTCGACCTGAAGACCCTCCTGCACGCGCACGAGACCATCGCCGTCGACGGCGAGGGCGCCACCGACGACGCCGGAATGGTGGAGCGCACCGGGGTCACCGTGGTGGTCGTCCCCGGCCACGAGGAGGCCTTCAAGGTCACCCGCCCCCTCGACCTGGTCCTCGCCGAGGCCGTACTCGCCCGCAGGAGGGCCACCGATGCGTACTAGTCCCGCAGGGTCCGAGGAGTCCGCCGGCGCGGCCGCCGGCCCGGCCCCCGCCGCCCCCCTCATGCCGCTCGTCGGCATCGGCACCGACGTGCACGCCTTCGAGGCCGGCCGCGAGCTGTGGTGCGCGGGCCTGCTCTGGGAGGGCGAGGACGGGCTCGCCGGGCACTCCGACGGCGACGTCGCCGCCCACGCCGCCTGCGACGCCCTCTTCTCCGCCGCCGGCGCCGGCGACCTCGGCGCCCACTTCGGCACCTCCCGCCCGGAGTGGTCCGGCGCCGCCGGCGTCACCCTCCTGGCGGAGGCCGCCCGCATCGTCCGCGCCGAGGGCTACGAGATCGGCAACATCGCGATCCAGGTGATCGGCGTACGCCCGAAGATCGGCAAGCGGCGCGAAGAAGCGCAGAAGGCGCTCTCGGCCGCGGCGGGCGCCCCCGTTTCCGTCTCCGGCACCACCACCGACGGACTCGGCCTCACCGGCCGGGCCGAGGGCCTGGCCGCCATCGCCACCGCCCTCGTCTACCGGACGGACCGGGACTGAGTACGGGGTATGCCCACCGGGCGGCCGTTACGGATGTCAGGCCGCCGATGACCGATGTCACCTCTTCGGCAACAAAGCGTCCCCGCGACCTCAAACGGTCGCGGGGCACTGCCGCAGGCGCACTACCCTGGATGCCGTGACTATTCGCCTGTACGACACCAGCGCCCGGCAGATCCGCGACTTCACCCCGCTCGTCCCGGGCTGCGTCTCGATCTACCTCTGCGGTGCCACCGTCCAGGCGGCGCCGCACATCGGACACATCCGCTCCGGCCTCAACTTCGACATGATGCGCCGCTGGTTCACCTACCGCGGCTACGACGTGACCTTCGTCCGCAACGTCACGGACATCGACGACAAGATCATCGCCAAGTCGGCCGACCAGGGCCGCCCCTGGTGGTCCATCGGCTACGAGAACGAGCGCGCCTTCAACGACGGCTACACCGCCCTCGGCTGCCTGCCGCCCACCTACGAGCCCCGCGCCACCGGCCACGTCACCGAGATGGTCGAGATGATGCGCGGCCTGATCGAGCGCGGCCACGCGTACGAAGCGGACGGCAACGTCTACTTCGACGTGCGCTCCTTCCCCGGCTACCTGGAGCTGTCGAACCAGGAGCTCGACAACCTCCTCCAGCCCTCCGGCGAGGGCGAGACCGGCAAGCGCGACCCGCGCGACTTCGCCATGTGGAAGGCCGCCAAGCCCGGCGAGCCCTCCTGGGAGACCCCCTGGGGCCGCGGCCGCCCCGGCTGGCACCTGGAGTGCTCCGCCATGGCCCACAAGTACCTCGGCTCGGCCTTCGACGTCCACGGCGGCGGCCTGGACCTGATCTTCCCGCACCACGAGAACGAGATCGCCCAGGCCAAGGCCTTCGGCGACGAGTTCGCCAACTTCTGGGTGCACAACGCCTGGGTCACCATGTCCGGCGAGAAGATGTCCAAGTCCCTCGGCAACTCCGTGCTGGTCTCCGAGATGGTCAAGCAGTGGCGTCCGATCGTCCTGCGCTACTACCTCGGCACCCCGCACTACCGCTCGATGATCGAGTACAGCGAGGAGGCGCTGCGCGAGGCCGAGTCCGCGTTCGCGCGCATCGAGGGCTTCTGCCAGCGCGTGGTCGAGAAGGCGGGCGGGCCCGTCGAGGCCGCCGCCGAGGTGCCGCCGGCCTTCGCCGAGGCGATGGACGACGACCTGGGCGTCCCCCAGGCCCTCGCGATCGTCCACACCACCGTCCGCCAGGGCAACAGCGCGCTCGCCGCCGACGACAAGGACGGGGCCATCGCCCGCCTGTCCGAGGTACGGGCCATGCTCGGCGTGCTCGGCCTGGACCCGCTCGACCCCCAGTGGGCCGGCGAGTCCGATCGCGGCGAGGAACTGCACGGCGCCGTCGACACCCTCGTACGCCTCGTCCTGGACCAGCGCGAGTCCGCCCGGGCCCGCAAGGACTGGGCGACCGCCGACGCCATCCGCGACCAGCTCCAGCAGTCCGGCCTGGTCATCGAGGACAGCCCCACCGGCCCGCGCTGGACGCTCGGCCCGCGCTGACCCGGACCCGATCCGGACCCGGCCGGGTCCGGTCCGCAGCCGGACCGGACCCGCTCGGACCAGCGCCGTTGTGCCGCTCGGCCCTCCGGGCGGCACACTCTTCATACGTACATATCGCAGCACGAACGAAAACAGGTAGAGGTCATGGCCGGTAACAGCCAGCGCAGGAACCGCCGCACGTCCAACAAGAAGGGCGCCACGGTCGGTAGCGGTGGCCAGCGGCGCCGGGGCCTGGAAGGCAAGGGCCCCACGCCCAAGGCCGAGGACCGCAAGGGCCACAAGGCCTTCCGCGTCTCCAACGCCATGGCCCGCCAGGCCGCCAAGCGCCGCCCCGCCCCCCGCCGCGGCGGCCCCAAGGGCACCAGCGAGATGGTCGTCGGCCGCAACCCCGTGTTCGAGGCCCTGCGCGACGGCGTCCCCGCCACCACCCTCTACGTGCAGCAGTTCATCGACAACGACGAGCGCGTCCGCGACGCCCTCAAGCTCGCCGGCGAGCGCGGCAACATCAACCTGATGGAAGCCCCCCGCGCCGAGCTGGACCGCATGACCAACGGGCTCAACCACCAGGGCCTCGTCCTCCAGGTCCCGCCCTACGAGTACGCGCACCCCGAGGACCTCACCGACGCCGCCTACGACAACGGCGAGGACCCCCTCATCGTCGCCCTCGACGGCGTCACCGACCCGCGCAACCTCGGCGCCATCGTCCGCTCCGTCTCCGCCTTCGGCGGCCACGGCGTGGTCATCCCCGAGCGCCGCGCCGCCGGCATGACCGCCGGCGCCTGGAAGACCTCCGCCGGCACCGCCGCCCGCACCCCGGTCTCCCGCGTCACCAACCTGACCCGCGCCCTCCAGGAGTACAAGAAGGCCGGCATCGCCGTCGTCGGCCTCGCCGCCGAGGGCACCCACGAGGTCCAGGACCTCGACGCCCTCGCCGGCCCCGTCGTCATCGTCGTCGGCTCCGAGGGCAAGGGCCTCGGCCGCCTCGTCGGCGAGAACTGCGACTACCTCGTCCGCATCCCCATGCCGGGCGGCGCCGAGTCCCTCAACGCCGGCGTCGCCGCGGGCGTCGTCCTCTACGAGGCCGCCCGCCGCCGCGCCACCCGCGGCCGCGTCTGACCCGTACGGCCCCTGGGCCGCCGTACGGCACGTACGCCGTGCGGCGGCCCCCCGGGCCGTCCGTCAGCCGGCCAGGCCCAGCTGATCGTGCGCACGCTGCATGTGTTCCACGGACGGTCCTCCGGATGTCTGCCGACGCAACTCCCGGGATTCTCACGCCAGATGGGGACGCGCGTCCGAACAATGATTCTGCCGTGACCAAGGTGGCTTGATCTTGACGGGCCTCGGACAGATCCCTGCCGTCAAAGCAGTGTCCTAAACACTGATCACTCGGTTAGATGAGTGTGGACACCAGAACGTCAGGGTTCGACGACCAGCCCGCGCTGAGCATGGTCAAGGTGCCGTGCGACCCCGCACAGGTCATCGTCAACCACGCCAGCTTCCGCGTGCGGCTCGCACCGAGCCCGAGCGCGCGTTCCAAGCCCGCGAATGCCCCCGGCCCCGGCCGCGCACCGGTCCTCGCCGTCGGAGCCGTCGCGGCCGCCGGAGCCACCCGCCGCCGCGCCCCCGTCGTCTGGAGCGGCAAGACCGCCCCGGGCGGCGACGCCGCGGCCACCGGCGGACTCCTCCAGGCCGTCCGCGAAGCCGGACGCGCCCACGACGACTACGACGGCGGCGCCACCCAGACCATCCCCCGGGTGGATCTGGCGCGCGACCTCGCCGAGGACACCCTCGCCACCCCCACCGTCATCGGCCAGCGCACCTACGCCGACCCCGACGAGACCCGCCCCCTGGCCGCCGTACCCGACCAACCGCGCCAGGCCTACGAGCCCTACGAGCCGTACGAGCCCTACGACCAACAGCCCCCGTACCCCGGCGGCCCCGCCGCCGACACCCGCCGCCCCGCCGACACCCGCGCCCAGGCCTCCTACTACCCCGGCCGCCGCATGAACCTCGGCGTCGTGCTGCTCCCGCTGCGCGTCTTCCTCGGCTTCATCTCCATCTACGCCGGCATGGGCAAACTCTGCGACCCCGTCTACTTCGACGGCGGCGAACGCGGCTCCATGGTCACCTGGCTGCGCACCCTGCACCCCTGGGCCCTCGCCGAACCCCTGCGCGACTTTGCCCTCGCCCACCCCGTCGGCGCCGGCCTCACCGTCGCCTTCCTCCAGGTGCTCGTCGGCGTCCTCACCGTCTTCGGCCTCTGGCAGCGCTTCGCCGCCTGCATCGGCGCCCTGCTCTCCGCCGCCCTGCTGATGACCGTCAGCTGGAAGACCGTCCCCGCCTACGACGCCCCCGACATCATCTACCTCGCCGCCTGGAGCCCGCTGATCATCGCCGGCGCCCCCGTCTACTCCCTCGAGGGACGTCTCGCCGGCGAAGCCTGGCGCACCCTCGGCCCCCGCTCCGAGGTGTGGCAGCTCCGCCGCCGCGTCCTGCGCCGCGGCACCGTCATGGCCACCGTCGTCTGCGGACTCACCCTCCTCATCGGCTCCCTCCTCGGCGGGGCCGTCCGCTCCAGCACCGTCGTCACCGTCCCCGGCCCCGGCCAGGCCCCCAGCAACTACCTCCCCGGCAGCCCCCTGCCCCAGCCCCCCGCCCACCAGCAGTCCGGGCCGGCCAAGCAGCAGCCCTCCAAGCAGCCCTCCCCGTCCGCCTCGGCCTCCGCCTCCGCACCCGCCGCCAAGTCCGGCCGTACCGCAGGCGGGACCCCCACCCGCGACGGCGCCGCCGCCGGCTCCGGCGCCCCCACCGCCACCAAGGGCAGCAGCAGCGGCCAGAGCCCCCGCAGCAGCACCCCCAGGCAGTCCAGCCCGCAGCAGCCCCCCGCCACCTCGGGCAGCCGCAGCGGCGGCGACACCACCGCCAAGAAGCCCGGCCTCGTCGGCGGCCTCCTCGGCTGACCGGAACACACCGACGGCAAGGGCCCGGCGCGCCAACAGCGCGCCGGGCCCTTCCCACTGCGTCACGCCCGGTCAGGCACCGTCGATACGGTCGAGCAACACGCGGGCCTGGACGGTGCGGGGATGCTCCGCGCCGTAGAAGGCCAGACAGTCACGGTGGGCGGCCGCGGCCAGCGGACGGGCCTGGGCACCACGGCCCAGCCCGAACAGGGCAGCGGCCTCGTTCAGCTCGGCCATCCCGGTCTCCGGGGCATTGAGGGCGTGGGCCAGAGCGAACCGCACCTTCACGGTGAACCGGTCCTGCCCGTCATGAACGGCCAGGATGTTCCGCGCCACCGCCTCCACCGCCGGGTAGTCGCCCTTCATGTCGAGCGCCCGGATCTGCGCGGCCAGGGCGTCCATCGCCACGTACGGCATCTCGGCCCGGCTCGCCGCCCGGCAGACGGCCACGCACTCCGACTCGGACTCGTCGTACCGGCCCAGCTCGTTCAGCACCTCGGCACGGCCCAGGCGCAGCTTCAGGGTCACCCGGTGTTCCTCACCGAAGACCTCGCTCACGACCGGCAGCTGCCCGTCGTACAGGGCGAGCGCCTCGTCCGGGCGGCCCTGAGCGCTCGCCGCGAGCGCGGCGATGCTCAGCCCCATCGGCACGACCAGGTCGTCCGGCTTCCGCCCCGTCGCCCCTGCCACCGAGCGCGCCTCCGCCTCGGCCTCGGCATAGCGCCCCGCGGCGAACAGGGCCCTGGCCCGCGCCAGGAGGTCGTCCGCCCGCTGATTGTCCTCGCGCCGGCCGCGCGACCGAAAGAATGCCGTACCCGGAGCATATGAACGCCGCGTACGTCTGTTCGGGAAACGGGACAACTGGTGCGCGGAAAGCCTCAGACGGCGCTCTGAGCCCCCAACTCCCGTGCCGCCTCGGCCAGGTCCTTCGCCGTGTCGATCGCCCGCCAGTAGGCCCCCTGCGGCAGCGGAAACCCCGCCAGCCGCCGCTCCCGCGCCAGCCGCGGGAACGTCGTCCGCTCGTGATCCCCCAAATCCGGCAGCAGCGCGGCGAATTCAGGCGCGAACACATACACCCCGGCGTTGACCGGATAGGGCGAAAGCGGCGCCTCGACGAAGTCCAGCACCTGCCCGAACTCGTTCGTCTCCACCACCCCCCACGGAAGCCGCGGCCGCGCCAGCGCCAGCGTCGCCACCGCCCCCCGCTCCGCATGGAAGGCCGCCATCTCCCGCAACGGGAACCGCGTCCACACGTCCCCGTTCGTCGCGTACCACGCCCGGTCCGGATACGGCAGGTGCCGGGCCGCGTACTTCAGCCCGCCGCCGCGCCCCAACGGCTCCTCCTCCACCACCGTCGTCACCCGCAACGGCAGCACCGCCCCCGCCAGCCACTCCTGTAGCACCCCCGCGAGATGCCCGCACGAAACCACCGCATCCGTCACCCCCTCCGCCGCCAGCCACGCCAACTGGTGCCCGATGATCGGCACTCCCGTCCCCGGGATCTCGACCATCGGCTTCGGCCGGTCGTCCGTATACGGCCGCAGCCGCGAACCCTGGCCCCCCGCCAGGACGACGGCCTGGACGGGCGGGGGCGGGAACGCGGCCGCGCGGTCGGTGGATTGTGCAGCTGGGGGAGGGGTGTCGGTCATGGCCGCCAGCGTAGGGACGGCACCCGCCCCGGAGGGGGCGGCACGGCGGGCGTCAGCCCATCGAGGCGACCCCGGACGCGTACGAGGTGTCACACACCGGACGCGAGTAGGACTGCGCCTTCGTCGGCCCGTACGCCTCGACCGCGGCCCGCCCCAGCGCCCGGGCGATGCCCATGCAGTGCTCGGCGAGCGACGGCCGCCCGTTCACCTGCTCCTGCAGGTGGCCGAGCACGACACCCGGGTTCTCCCCCTGCTGCAGCTCGCTCAGCAGCTTGTCACGGAGCACGTCCTGCGCGGCACGCGGCTTCGCGGGCACGGAGACGTCCTCGGCGGAGGCGGTCAGGACCTGGGAGGGCGAATTGTTCGCCCAGGGGACCATGGTGACCGCGAGGGTCCCGGACAGGACCAGGACGACGGGCAGGACCAGGGCGAGGGAACGGCCGATTCGGCGGGCAGTGTGGGTCACGAGGGCGAGAGTAGCGCTCGGTGAGGATTTGGCGACATTTAGTCACCCGGTCGGGGGATGGTTCGACGCGGCTTTTCGATTTAAAGGTTGACGCATGCGGCCGAATGGCCCGGTCTGCCGGGGTTCATGGGAAACGCTACCCACAACTGCCGTGGGAGGAAGGCCCCTTCACGGAACCTCCCTCCCACGGCGCCCTGCCGGCCTCGTCAGTCGGACAGGCGCGCCCCGGTCGACGTCGAGAACACGTGCATCTCGTCGGCCCGCGGCACCACGTGCAGCGAGGAACCCTTCTCGGGCACCTGGCGGCCGCCCACGCGCACCACGATGTCCTGCCCGTCCCGGCTGCCGTACACGTAGCCGTCCGCGCCCAGCTCCTCGACGACGTTCACGGTGATCGTCAGACCGCCGGTCTCACCGACGTCGAAGTGCTCGGGGCGCACGCCCACGGTGACGGTCTTGTCGCCCGCGTCGGCGGCCGCCGACAGTGCCTCGCGCGACACCGGCACCACGCTGTCGCCGAACTTCACCCCGCCGTCGGTGATCGGCACCTCGACCAGGTTCATGGCCGGCGAGCCGATGAAGCCGGCGACGAAGAGGTTCGCGGGCCGGTCGTACATGTTCCGCGGGGTGTCCACCTGCTGCAGCAGGCCGTCCTTGAGCACCGCCACCCGGTCGCCCATGGTCATGGCCTCGACCTGGTCGTGGGTGACGTAGACCGTGGTGATCCCGAGGTCGCGCTGGAGCGCGGCGATCTGCGTACGGGTGGACACGCGCAGCTTGGCGTCGAGGTTCGACAGCGGCTCGTCCATGAGGAACACCTGCGGCTTGCGCACGATGGCCCGCCCCATGGCCACGCGCTGGCGCTGACCGCCGGAGAGCGCCTTGGGCTTGCGGTCGAGGTACTGGGTGAGGTCCAGCATCTTCGCCGCCTCCTCCACCTTGCGGCGGATGGTGGCCTTGTCCTCGCCGGCGATCTTGAGCGCGAAGCCCATGTTGTCGGCGACGGTCATGTGCGGGTAGAGCGCGTAGTTCTGGAACACCATCGCGATGTCCCGGTCCTTGGGCGGCAGGTGCGTGACGTCGCGGTCCCCGATGCGGATGGCACCGCCGTTGACGTCCTCCAGGCCGGCGAGCATGCGCAGCGAGGTGGACTTGCCGCAGCCGGAGGGCCCGACGAGGACGAGGAACTCGCCGTCCTCGATCTCCAGCTCCAGCTGGTCGACGGCGGGCTTGTCGCCGCCGGGGTAGAGGCGGGTCGCCTTGTCGAAGGTGACAGAAGCCATGGTGATGCATCCCTTCTACCGGCAGGAACGTGCCGGACGATCCGAGTGGAAGGTCTAGTCCAATATTCAGGACTCGGCCCGACGCTACCCGGTGTGAGGGGTTCTGTCAGCAATCTGACGGCGCGGATTCCGGCCCGCTCGCGGGCGGCCCCGCCGGTGCCTGGCGGAGCCAACGGATGGCCCGGGGCAGAGCGCCCTGTGTAGAGTGTTGGCGGCCACGCCTCCTTAGCTCAGCTGGCCAGAGCAACGCTCTTGTAAAGCGTAGGTCGTCGGTTCGAATCCGACAGGGGGCTCTGCTCTCGAAGGCCCCGGACCGCCCTGGTCCGGGGCCTTTTCGTGTGCCTCACGAGCGGCCCGAGATGTGGTTGGCCAGGCGGGCCAGGGGGGTTGTCGTGGGGGTGTGGGTCTTCGATTCGTGGCGGTCCGCCTCGCGGTAGGCCGCGTACAGGGCGTGGACGCCCAGCCAGCGGAGGGGTTCCGGTTCCCAGCGGCGGACGCGGTGGTGGACCCAGGGGAGGGTGGTCAGGGGGGTGGACTCGCCCAGGACCAGGTCGCGCAGGGTGCGGGCGGCGAGGTTGGCGGTGGCCACGCCCGAGCCGACGTAGCCGCCGGCCCAGCCCAGGCCCGTGCCGGCGTCCAGGGTGACCGTGGCGCACCAGTCGCGGGGGACGCCGAGGACGCCCGACCAGGCGTGGGTGATCTCCGTGCCGGTGAGGATCGGGAAGAAGGTGAAGAGGAGCTCGCGCAGGGCGTCGATGGTGGCCGGCTGGGTGCGGCCGTCGTGGTCCGTGCGGGAGCCGAAGCGGTAGGGGACCCCGCGGCCGCCGATCGCGATGCGGTCGTCGGCGGTGCGCTGGGCGTACATGTAGGCGTGGGCCATGTCGCCGAGGAGCGGGGCGTCCGTCCAGTGGAGCTGGGCCCAGACCGAGGGCGGGAGGGGGGCCGTGACGATCATCGAGGAGTTCATCGGGAGCCAGGTGCGCTTGTGGCCCTTGAGGGAGGCGGTGAAGCCTTCGGTGCAGCGCAGGACGTGGCGGGCGCGGACGGTGCCGTAGGGGGTGACGGCGCGGCGGGGGGCGAGTTCGGTGACGGGGGTGGACTCGTGGATGACGACCCCGAGGCGTTCGCAGGCGGCGGCGAGGCCGCGGAGGAGTTTGAGGGGGTGGATGCGGGCGCCGTGCGGGGTCCAGCTGGAGCCGACGGCGTCGGCGATGCCGATGCGGCTGCGGGTGTCGGTGGCGTCGTAGAGCTCGCGGTCGGTTTCGCCGAAGGAGAGTTCGGCGGTGTGGAAGGCCTTGAGGCGGGTGAGCTGGGCGGGGGTGCGGGCGACTTCGAGGACCCCGCCGCGGTGGATGTCGGCGTCGATGCCTTCCTTGGCCGCGATGTCGATGACTTCGGTGACGGTGTCGTTCATGGCCTGCTGGAGGCGTTGGGCGACGTGGTGGCCGTGGAGTGCGGCGTAGCGGTCGCGGCCGGCGATGCCGTTGTAGAGCCAGCCGCCGTTGCGGCCGGAGGCGCCGTAGCCGCAGAACTTCTGTTCGAGGACGGTGACGCGCAGGTCGGGGGCGGCGCGCTTGAGGTAGTAGGCGGTCCACAGGCCGGTGTAGCCGCCTCCGACGATGGCGACGTCGGCGGTGGCGTCGGTGGTGAGGGGGGCGCGGGGTGGCTCGTGGGGTCCGGTGGTCGCGTACCAGAAGGAGATGCCGCCGTTGATCGTCATGGGGGAGTTGGTACAGGGGGCGTCGGAGGGGTGTCCAGGTGCGGGGTGTCGTGGGTTGGGGGCGGGTTGTGGGCTGGGTGTCTGGTGTGGGGAGGGCTGGGGTGGGCGTGGTGGGGGTCAGGGTTCGAGGACGACCTTGCCGGTGGTGGCGCGGGTTTCGAGGTCGTGGTGGGCGCGGGCGGCTTCGGCGAGGGGGTAGCGCTGGAGGGCGGGGCGCAGGCGGCCGGTGGCGGCTTCGGTGAGGGCGCGGGTTTCGAGGACGCGGAGGGGGTCGGGGGCGCCGACGGCCTGGAGCATGGCGGGGCCGAGGACGTGGTGGGTGGTGATGTGGCGGGCGTCGAGGTCGGCCTGTTCGGCGGGGGTGAGGGTGAGGGGGGTGCCGCTGGACCAGCCGTAGACGAGGTGGCGGGCGCCGGGGGCGAGGAGGGTGAGGGCGGTGCGGGCGGTGGTGCCGCCGACGGAGTCGAAGAGGACGGTGGCGCCGTGGGGGTGGTGGGTGCGCAGGGTGTGGGCCCAGTCGGGGGTGGTGTAGTCGAGGGCGAGGTCGGCGCCGTTGGCGGTGGCGCGGGCGGTTTTGGCGGGGCCGCCGGCGAGGGCGATGACGGTGGCGCCGGCGTTCTTGGCGTACTGGACGAGGAGAGTGCCGATGCCTCCGGCTGCGGCGGTGACGAGGGCGGTGGAGTGGGGGCCGAGGCCGGCGAACTGGAGGATGCCGAGGGTGGTGCGGCCGGTGCCGATCATGGCGACGGCTTCGGCGGGGTCGAGGCCGTCGGGTACGGGGTGGAGCCGGGTGGTGTCAGCGACGGCGTGTTCGGCGTAGCCGCCGGGGTTGAAGCCGAGGTGGGCCACGACGGTGCGGCCGAGCCAGTCGGGGTCGGTGCCGGGGCCGAGGGCGTCGACGGTTCCGGCGACTTCGCGGCCGGGGATGGTGGGGAGTTCGGGCAGGGGTGCGGGCGGGCCCTGGATGCCCTGGCGGAGGGAGGTGTCGAGGAGGTGGACGCCGGCGGCGGCGACCTTGATGCGGACCTGGCCGGGGGCGGGGACGGGGCGGGGTGTCGTCTCGTAGGTGAGGTGGTCGGCGGGGCCGAAGGCGTGGAGGCGGATGGCCTTCATGGTGGTGTCGGTCATGGGGTCAGGTTCTGACCTCGAGCGGAGTTGAGGTCAAGGGGGTGGGGGCGGGTCGGGGCGGGCTGTCAGTGCCATCGGTCACGATGGGGGTATGGCGCGGAACGGGCGGAGTGGCGGGCAGTCGGTGAAGGCGGCGCGGCGGGCGGAGGTGGTGCTGCCGGAGCTGGTGGTGTGGGAGGGCGGTGAGCTGGAGCCGGACGGGGATTACGACGGGCTGGAGTTCGCCGATCTGGATCTGGCGGGGCAGGAGGCGGTGGGGGCGCGGTTCATGGACTGTGCGCTGCGGCGGTGCGGGCTGGACGGGGCCGGGCTGGGCAAGGCGCGGGTCCTGGATTCGGTGCTGGAGGGCGTCCGGGGGGTGGGCGTGGATCTGGCCGGGGCCTCGTTGCGGGATGTGGAGCTGGTGGACGCCCGGCTGGGTGGGGTGCAGTTGCACGGGGCGGTGCTGGAGCGGGTCCTCGTGCGGGGCGGCAAGGTCGAGTACCTGAACCTGCGGCGGGCGAGGCTGCGGGACGTGGTGTTCGAGGGGTGCGTGCTGGTGGAGCCGGACTTCGGGGGTGCGGTGCTGGAGCGGGTGGAATTCCGGGACTGTGTGGTGCGGGGGGTGGACGTGACGGGGGCGCGGCTGGTGGACGTGGATCTGCGGGGTGCGGTGGAGCTGGGGGTGGCGCGGGGGGTGGAGTCCTTGGCCGGGGCGGTGATCAGTCCGGCGCAGCTGTTCGATCTGGCTCCGGTGCTGGCGGCGCAGCTGGGGGTGCGGGTGGTGGGGTAGGGAGGGCGGCCGGGCCGTCAGATGAGGTCCGTCTTCGGGTTCACGCACCAGTGGTTGGTGCGGAAGATCTGCCCGGCGAACGGGACGTCGGTCTCGGAGACGGGGCCGTCGTCGGTGTCGTGCGACCAGAGGGTGACCGTGCCCGCCACCACGTCGGGGGTGGCGTCGCGCAGCTTCACGTTCCCCCTGGTGCGTCGAGGGAGGGGGTCGTCAGGCGGGGACGCGGGGGAAGCGGGCCTGGAGGGTCCAGATGACCGGGTTGTCGGCGAGGCCCTCGTGCATGTCGACGAGGTCGGCGACGAGGTCGTGGAGGAAGTCGCGGGCCTCGCGGCGCAGGAGGCGGTGGCTGAAGGTCAGCGGCTCCTCTTCCGGGGGCATCCAGTCGGCTTCGATGTCGACCCAGCCGAAGCGGCGTTCGAAGAGCATGCGGTCGCTGGACTCGGTGAAGTCGAGTTCGGCGTACTGGCTGTGGGAGGAGCGGCTGCCGCGGGGGTCCTGGTCGAGTTGTTCGACGATGTCGCACAGGGCCCAGGCGAAGTCGAGTACGGGCACCCATCCCCAGGCTGTGGACACCTCGGTGTCCTTCTCGGTGTCGGCGAGGTAGACGTCGCCGCAGAAGAGGTCGTGGCGCAGGGTGTGGACGTCCGCCGAGCGGTAGTCGGTCTGCGGGGGGTCGGGGAAGCGCCGGGAGAGGGAGTAGCCGATGTCGAGCACGTAGCCGATGGTGTCACGGGTGGGTGCGGGGTGGGGGGTCGGGCTCGTGCCGGGGGGTGGGGGGTGGTGCGTCGTGGGGGTCAGGACGGCAGGAGGCGTTGTTCCTTGGCCACCGCCACCGCGCCCGCTCGGGTGTCGACGCCGAGCTTGTCGTAGATGCGGCCCAGGTGGGTTTTGACCGTGGCTTCGCTGATGAACAGGGCGCGGGCGATGTCGCGGTTGCCGAGGCCGCGGGCCAGCTGGCCGAGGATGTCGAGTTCCCGGTCGGTGAGGGTGGGGCGGGTGCCGCGCATGTGGGCCATGACGCGGCTGGCGACCGGGGCGGAGAGGGTGGTCCGGCCGGCCGCGGCCGAGTGGATGGCGGCGAAGAGTTCTTCGGGGCGTTCGGCTTTCAGGAGGTAGCCGGTCGCGCCGGCGCCGATGGCGCGGGTGATGTCGGCGTCCGTGTCGTAGGTGGTGAGGACGAGGACGTGCGGGGGGTGGGGGAGGGCGGTGATGCGGCGGGTGGCTTCGACGCCGTCGATGCCCTCGCCCAGCTGGAGGTCCATGAGGACGACGTCGGGGTGGAGCTTGGCGGCCAGGGCGACGGCTTCCTCGCCGCTGCCGGCCTCTCCCAGCACCTCGATGTCGGGCTCGCTGCCGAGCAGGGCGAGCAGGCCGGCGCGGACGACGACGTGGTCGTCGCAGAGGAGGATCGTCGTCATCCTGTGGGCTCCAGGGGGATCGAGGCCGAGAGGACGGTGCCTTCGCCCGGGGTGGATTCGATGGTCAGGGTTCCGCCGAGCTGGCGCACGCGGGCGCGGATGGCGGGGAGGCCGTGGCCGCGGTCGGTGGGGGTGGCGGTGGCGGAGCCGGTGGGGGCGGTGGTGAAGCCGGTGCCGTCGTCGGCGATGTCCAGGACGACCTGGTCGCCGAGGAAGCTGAGGGTGAGGGCGGCGGTGCGGGCGCCGGAGTGTTCGCGGATGTTGGCGAGGGCGCCTTGGGCGATACGCAGCAGGGCGGATTCGGCGCGGTCGGGGAGGGGCGCGGGGGTGCCCTCGAGGTGGAAGCGGACCTCGATGTCGGGGCCGGCGTCCAGGGCGCGCAGGGCGTCGGCGAGGCCGGTGCCGTTGTCCAGTTCGGGCGGGGCCAGGTCGTGGACGAGGCGGCGGGCTTCGGCGAGGCCGCGGGCGGCGATGCCGGTGGCGGTGCGGACGTGGGCGCGGGCGGTGGCGGGGTCGGTGTCCCAGGTCCGGTCGGCGGCCTGGAGGAGCATCTGCTGGCTGGAGAGGTGCTGGGCGAGGGTGTCGTGGATCTCCATGGACAGGCGCTGGCGTTCGGCGAGGGTGCCTTCGCGGCGTTCGGTGGCGGCGAGTTCCCTGCGGGTGCGGATCAGGTCGTCGATGAGGGCCCGCTGGGCCTGGGCCTGGCGCTCCATGTGGATGAAGACGGCCGTCGCGAGGGCGGCGATGGCGGGTGGGGCGAGGAGGAGGTTGGGGTCGAAGGCGGTGGAGAGCTTGAGCTGGGCCGCGACGACGAAGACGGTGAGGACGGTGACGAGGGCTGCCGCGGCGCGTGGGGGGAGGGTGCGCAGGGCGGTGAAGAAGAGGGGGACGGCGCACCAGGCGAAGCTGGGTGCGAGGACGACGAGGACCACCCAGGTGGCGACGACGAGGCCCAGCCAGAGCCTCCGGCGGTGGAGGGTGGGGGCGGGGGTGGTGCGTTCGGGGGGTGCGGCTGCGGTGCCGCCCACGGCGGGGCCGAGGACGTAGAGGAGGGCCAGGGTGATGCTGAGGGCGATGATCCAGGGGGTGCGGGGTTCGCCGGGGTGGCGGAGGAGGAAGCGGGCCACGGAGGCGCCGAGCAGGAGGAAGAACGCCGCGTGCATGACGGTGGCCAGGGCGCGGGTGTCGGGTTTCCGCGGGGGGTGGCTCACGGCGGGGCTCCTGGGGGGTGGGGGTGCTGTCCATTTTGCCGTTGCCCTGGCCGGGCGGTTACGGGGTCGGCCGTTGCCCTGGCCGGGCGGTTACGGGGTCGGCCGTTGCCCTGGCCGGGCGGGGTGGGGGCGGGGTCGGGGGTGGCCGGGGTCGGTGCCGGGGTGGGGTGTCGTCCGGGGCGGGCTTCGATGTTCGGCGCTCCGAGCCGGATCACTGCTGTGGGTCGGTACAGGGCGCCGAAGTCATCTCGTTTTAGCCCCGGACGACACCCCACCCCGTCCCCGCCCCCGGCCGGGTGCCCCCACGAAACCGGGCGGCCAGCCCCGCCGCATCGGCCGATCGGATGACCCCCGGGTCAGCCGGTGGGGTCGTCGGGGCGAGCCGGTACGGGGACGGGGCGGGGTGGGGGTGGCGGTGATGGTTGGAGGGAGCCAGTCGAGACCACCAGGAGCAGAGATGAACACCCGTACCCGCGTCCTCACCGGTACCGCCCTCGCCGTCGTTCTCGGCGCCGGGACCTTCGGGGCCGTCAGCGCGAGCGCCACCCCTGCCAAGAAGGACGAGGTCAAGAGCGGCAACTTCACCACCTCGACCCACCTGACCGTCGACGCCGCCACTCGTGCCGCGCAGGCCGCGCTCACGGCCGCCGAGAAGGAGAACCAGAAGGTCACGGTCGCGGTGGTGGACCGCAACGGCAACACGATCGTCACCCTGCGCGGTGACGGCGCGGGCCCGCAGTCGTACGAGTCCGCCCAGCGCAAGGCCTACACCGCCGTGTCCTGGAACGCTCCGACCTCGGTGCTGGCCGGCCGGCTCGCGCAGGCCCCGAACCTGAAGGACATCCCGGGCACCCTGTTCCTCGCCGGTGCCGCCCCGGTGCAGGCCGACGGTGCGCCCGTCGCCGGGATCGGCGTGGCCGGTGCGCCGAGCGGTGACCTGGACGAGAAGTTCGCCAAGGCCGGTGTCGAGGCCCTGGGCAAGTAAGCCCACTTAGGATCGGGCGTGTGGAACTCCGCGCGCTCACCCGTCTCGCCGCCCCCGCCCTCGCCGTCCTGATCGCCCTCTGCGCGGGGTGTACGGGGGCGACGGTGCAGGGGCGGCCCGGCGCGTCGGGGCTGCGGGATCCGTACTTCCCCCGGGCGGGCAACGGCGGGTACCAGGTCGAGCACTACGCGCTGGACCTGGCGTACGACCCGGCCGACGGGGAGCTGCGCGGTACGGCGGTGGTCACGGCGCGGGCCGAGCAGGGGCTCAGTTCGTTCAACCTCGATTTCAGCGGGCTGAAGGTCGAGGCCGTGGACGTGCAGGGTGTGGCGGCGCGCTACAACCGAACCGGCAGCGAGTTGACGGTGCGTCCGGCGAAGGACGTGCGCAAGGGCGAGGTGTTCCGGACGAAGGTGGAGTACGGCGGCCGGCCGAAGCCGCTGGTCGATCCGGACGGGTCCAAGGAGGGCTGGATCAGCACCGGGGGCGGTACCGCGGTCGGTGTGGGGGAGCCGGTGGGGTCGATGGGCTGGTTCCCCGGCAACCACCATCCCAGTGACAAGGCCGCGTACGACGTCACGGTGACGGTTCCGGCGGGGTACGAGGCGGTGTCGAACGGGGAGTTGCTTTCCCGGCGGGACGTGGGGGGCGGGCGGACCGCGTTCGCGTGGCGGAGTGCGGAGCCGATGGCGAGCTATCTGGCGACGGTCGCCGTGGGGAAGTTCAAGGTGACCACGGGGCGGACCGCTTCGGGGGTGTCCGTGTACCAGGCCGTGTCGCCGGGGGAGGAAGAGGCGTCCCGTGCGGTGCTGGCGCGGGTGCCGGAGATGGTGGAGTGGGGGAGTGCCACGTTCGGGCCGTATCCGTTCGGGACGGTGGGTTCGATCGTGATGCCCGCGCGGTCGCTGGGGTACGCGCTGGAGACGCAGACCAAGCCGGTCTACCCGGGTGCGCCCGACGAGGAGCTGGTGCTGCACGAGCTGGCGCACCAGTGGTTCGGGGATTCGGTGTCGCCGAGGTCCTGGAAGGACATGTGGCTGAACGAGGGGTTCGCCACGTACGCGGAGTGGTTGTGGGCGGAGTCCCACGGGGGTGTGAGCGCGCAGCGGCGGTTCGAGGCGTTCCTGGCCGGTGACACGTCCGTGGACGGCCATGCCGGTGTCGACTGGGCGGCTTTCCCGCCGGCTTCGCCGCCCGGCGCCGAGCACATTTCCGATGATCCGGTCTATTACCGGGGTGCGATGGTGTTGCACCGGATCCGGCAGGAGGTGGGGGACGAGAAGTTCTTCGACCTGTTGCGGGGGTGGGCCGCCGATCACCGGTACGGGAACGCGAGCACGGCCGATTTCACCGCGTACGCGCAGCGGCGTACGGGGGCGGACTTGAAGAGGGTGTGGGACGTGTGGCTCTACGGGGACGCGCGGCCCAAGGCGTAGCGGTGGCGTCGGCGGGCGCGGACCCTTCCCGGGGACGGTGGGGAAGGGGCCGCGCCGTGCCCGGTCAGACGTTGACGCCGAAGTCCTGGGCGATGCCGGTGAGGCCGGAGGCGTAGCCCTGGCCGACGGCGCGGAACTTCCACTCGGCGCCGTTGCGGTAGAGCTCGCCGAAGACCATGGCGGTCTCGGTGGCGGCGTCCTCGGAGAGGTCGTAGCGGGCGATCTCGGCGCCGCCGGCCTGGTTGACGACGCGGATGTACGCGTTGCGCACCTGGCCGAAGTTCTGGCTGCGGGAGTCGGCGTCGTAGATGGAGACCGGGAAGACGATCTTGTCTACGCCGGCCGGCAGTCCGGCCAGGTTGACCTTGATGGACTCGTCGTCGCCGGAGCCCTCGCCGGTGCGGTTGTCACCGGTGTGGACGATGGTCTGGTCCGGGGTGGACTTGTTGTTGAAGAAGACGAAGTGGCCGTCGGAGACGACCTTGCCCGTGGCGTCGACCGCGATGGCCGAGGCGTCGAGGTCGAAGTCGACACCGGTCGTCGTACGGACGTCCCAGCCGAGGCCGACCGTGACGGCGCTGAGGCCGGGGGCCTCCTTCGAGAGCGAGATGTTGCCGCCCTTGGACAGGCTTACTGCCATGTGACTGGTGTCCTTCCTCGTCATTCCGGGTGCTCGGTCCCGATGTGGGGTCAAGCTACCGCTGCCCTTCATAACGCGGGGAGGGGGCGTGGAGGTTCCAGGGGGTTCCGCGGGGGCGGCCGGGGCGGGAAATGAGGGTGACGGGGGCGGGGCGGGGGCGGATCATAGGGGGCATGCCTGGTCCCTATGTCATCCGCGGTGCGGTCGTGCTCCCCGAGGCGGAGCTCGCCTGGCGGTTCTCGCGTTCCTCCGGGCCGGGCGGACAGCACGTGAACACCTCGGACTCGCGGGTGGAGCTGCTGTTCGACGTGGCCGCGACGACGGCGCTGCCGCAGGTGTGGAAGGAGCGGGCGCTGGAGCGGCTCGCCGGGCGGCTGGTGGACGGGGTGCTGACGGTACGGGCGTCCGAGCACCGGTCGCAGTACCGCAACCGGGAGATGGCGCTGGTGCGGATGGCGGCGGTGCTGGCGGAGGCGACGGCGGCCCCGCCGAAGGTCCGGCGGCCGACGAGGATCCCGCGCGGGATCAACGAGCGGCGGCTGCGGGAGAAGAAGGCGCGCGGGGAGACGAAGCGGGGGCGCAGCGCGCGGGACTGGTAGGTCCCGCGGCCCGTTCCGGCCGGGTGCCGTTCCGCCGGTCTACGGCAGCAGGTGGCGGTAGCGGCCGCGGAAGTAGGTGAGGGGCTGGGCGTCCGGTGACGGGAACGAGGCCGTCAGGACGTGGCCGATGACCAGCGTGTGGTCGCCCGCCGGGACCCGGGACCGCGTACGGCACTCCAGGGTGGCCAGGGCGCCCGAGAGCAGCGGGGCCCCCGAGGCGGCGCCGCGTTCGTAGGGGAGGTCGGCGAAGAGGAGCCGGTCGCTGATCCGGCCCTTCATCGAGAAGCGGCTCGCGACCTGGAGCTGGTTGTCCGCGAGCACGGACACCGCCCACAGGGGCTGCTCCGCCAGCAGGTCGTCCATCCGGGAGCCCTCGCGGACGCTGACCAGGACCAGTGGCGGGTCCAGGGACACCGACATGAAGGCGGTGGCGGTCATGCCGACGTCCTCGCCGCGCGGCCCGTCGGCGGTCAGGGGCGGTTCGTGGGCGGTGATCAGGCACACGCCCGCTGCCAGCCGGGACATGGCGGCGCGGAACTCGTCGTTGCTCACCCCCTCAGGATGGGGGGAGAGGGGCGCGGCGGGGGAGTAGGGCTGGATTGCGGGGGTCGTCTTCGGCACGTACCGCACGCTAGTGCGGCCCCCGTGCGCCGCACATCGGACGCTGGTCCGAGCCGTGTCCCCGCCGTAGGGCCTAGGCCGGGCGTATCGTTTGCGCGTGGGAAGGCGGGGGAAGGTCTCTCGTCCTCAACGTGCCTACGCCACCGCACTATTCATCTCATGTGACTTGAGTCACAGAGGGCAAGATTTGTTGACCCTGTGTACCTGCCGCACAGCTCACTGTGATTCAGTGGACGGGACACCGCAACGAAACGCCGATGACAAACCTGGAGTTGCTGTCGAGGTCTCGGGGAGAGCGAGCAATGGAGACCGAGTCGGAGCCGTACGTCCGTCTTGCGACCCTGCGGCAGCTGCACCAGGCGGTGGCCGAGCTCAACACGGCCCGGAGCCTGGCGGACACTCTGCAGACCGTCGTGGACGGCATCGTGCGCGGCCTCGGCTACGAGCTCGCCTGCGTCAACCTCGTACGCCCCGACGGCGATCTGGTCGTCGCCGCCTTCGCCGGTGACCCCGCCGCCGAAGCCCTGATCACCGGCCGCGTCGGCTCCCGCGCCGCCTGGGAGCGCCGCCTGACCATGGGCGAGGCCTGGGACGGCCTGCGCTTCATCCCGCACACCGAGGGCTGGGTCCTGCTGGAGGACGACGTACCCCAGTGGCACACGGACGGACCCGATCCGCGCTTCGAGGACGAGTGGCACCCCGAGGACCGGCTCTACGCCCCCATGTATGCGACGGGCGGGGAACTCCTCGGTGTCATTTCGGTGGACAGGCCGCGCAACGGCCGCCGCCCCGGCGCCTGGGGCCGCGAGGCGCTCCAGATGTACGCCTTCCAGGCGGCCATTGCGATCAGCAACGCGCGCCTGCGCGCGAACATGCAGCGGGCCCTGGTCCGGCTGGAGCGCGAACAGCAGGCGCTGCGGGCCAGCGAAGAGTCGTTCCGGCAGGCCTTCGAGTACGCCCCGAGCGGCATGGCCATCGCCGAGATGGGCGGCGACCAGCACGGCCGGCTGCTGCGCACCAACGACGCCCTGTGCCGGCTGCTCGGGCGGCCCGCCTCCGTGCTGCGGCGCTACTCCTTCTCCGACCTCGTCCACCCCGAGGACATCGGGACCCTGCTGCGCACCTCGGCCGAGGGCGGCCGGGCCGAGCTGCGGCTGGGGCGGCGCGACGGCACGTACGTGTGGGTGAGCCTGCGCAACTCCGTCGTCGCCGACGCCGCCGACGGGCCCAGGTTCCTCCTGACGCACGTCGAGGACATCGAGGAGCGCAAACGGCACGAGCTCCAGCTCGCGCACCGCGCCAGCCACGACTCCCTCACCGGCCTGCCCAACAGCGCCGAGCTGCGCGCCCGCCTCGGCGCCCGGCTGTGCCGGCGGCCCCAGTCGGTGCGGGCCGGCGCCGTGGAAGCGCTCGATGCGGCCTTCGAGGGCCGGCCGGAGGGCGTCGGCACCGGCGAGCACGGCTACGGCGGCTTCGCCGCGCCCGCCGCGGGACCGGGACCGGGCGCGGAGGGCTTCGACTTCCCCGGCGACTTCCCCGGCGGCTTCCCCGGGCAGCCCGAGGGCCCGTACGACCACCACGTGCACACCGTGGCGCCCGCCTCGGAAACCGACGACGGCACCAAGGGGCTCGCGGTGCTCTTCTGCGACCTCGACGGCTTCAAGTCGATCAACGACCGCTTCGGACACCACACGGGCGACGCCGTCCTGATCGAGGTGGCCCGCCGGCTGACCACGGGAGTCCGGGACGGGGACACGGTCGCCCGCCTCGGCGGGGACGAGTTCGTCGTCCTCGCCGACGGCCTCGGCGCGGCCGACGCGGCCGATCTCGCCGTACGGCTGCGCAACGCGATCATCCCGCCGATCCGGGTGGACGGGCGGGCCGTGCGCGTCGGGGCGAGTTTCGGCATCGGCTGGGCCAGCTGCGGGATGTCGGCGGACGAGGTGCTGCGCTCCGCCGACCAGCGGATGTACATCGAGAAGAGGTCCCGCTCCAAGGCCCACCGCCGGGCCGGGTGATCGGATCGGCCACCCGTGGGCGCACGTGTTCGGGGTAGGCTCCCGTGGGTCGAAAGGAGTGACCTGCGATGACGACGCCCGCGAACAACGGCCCGCACGGTGGGGCGAACCAGCCCGAGGACGACGACCCGTTCGGCTACCTCTACGCGGACGGCCAGGCCGCCGGAGCCACCCCGCCCGGTCAGGGCGGCGGATACGGCTACCCCGGTCCCGCGGTCGGAGGGCAGCCCGGCGTGCAGCCCGGGGTCCCCCGCACCTCGTACAACCAGGTGCGCACGGTCGGCGAGCGGACCTACGGCGGCCAGCGCGGCGCCGTCCCCCAGCAGCAGCCCCCGCAGGCCTACCAGGCCCAGTACCAGGCCCCCGAGGCCCTTCAGGCCGGCGGCTACGGGGTCCCGCAGCAGCCGGCCCCGCAGACCCGCCAGACGGCCCCGGCCGGCGGCCGCGGCCGCGGGGGCGGCGGCTCCAGCCGCAAGGGCGTGCTGATCGCGGCGGTCGCCGTGGTGGCGGCGGTGGCGATCGGCATCGGCGCGGCCCTGGTCTTCGGCAACAAGGACGACGACAAGAACAAGAACCAGGCCTCCTCCCAGTCCCCGGGACCGGCCCAGCCGAAGGGCAACCAGCCCTCGGACGACACGAGCGCCTCACCGCAGCCGTCGAAGACCCCGCTCCCCAAGGGCGAGGCCGCCGGCGCCGGCATGGCCCTCACCGGTGGCGCGACCCTGCAGAACACGGTGCAGGGCGCCAAGAGCTCCGGCGGTCAGTACGTCGGCAACTTCAACCAGGTCGGGGCCGCGCTGACCTGGACGCTGGACGTGCCCACGGCGGGCCAGTACAAGCTGAAGATCAGCTACGCGGTGCCGGGCAAGCCCGCGAGCACGACGCTGACCGTCAACGGCGAGCAGCAGACCCGCCCGATAAACATGAACAACTTCTCCAACGCCAAGCCGGGCGAGTGGGACAAGTGGACCTATACCCACTCCAACGTGGACATGAAGAAAGGCACGAACACCGTCAAGATCTCCTGCGAGACGGGCAACCAGTGCGACATCATCATCGATCAGCTCTGGCTGGAGCCGCTGTAACCGCCGGCTCGCAGCACGGCTCCCGGCCCGGCTTCCGGCGCGGCTCGGCCCGGCTCAGCCCGGCTGGCAGGGCGTGACCTTCACCGACCCCCGTACCTCCGCGTAGGTGCGGGGGTCGAACTCTCCCGCCGTCGGGGCGTGGACGGTCGCCGTCGCCAGCGCCACCGCGCGGGTCAGCCGGTCCGGCCAGGGCAGGTCCTCCGTCAGGGCCGACAGCAGGCCCGCCACCGCCGAGTCGCCCGCTCCCGTCGGGTTGCCGCGCAGGGTGCGGGGCGGGGTGGCCTGCCAGGTGCCCTCGGGGGTGGCGGCCAGCAGGCCCTCGGGGCCCAGGGAGGTGACCACCGCGTGGGCGCCCCGGCGGCGGGCGTCGCGGGTGGCGGGGAGCGGGTCGCGCGAGCCCGTCAGCTCGGCGAGTTCCGCCGCGTTCGGCTTGATGATCTCCGGCCGGGCCGCGACCCCGCGGCGCAGGGCCTCGCCGCTGGTGTCGAGGAGCACGGGGGCGCCGGCCGCGCGGGCCGCCCGTACCAGGACCGCGTAGGCGCCGACCGGCACGCCCGGCGGCAGGCTGCCGCACAGGGCCACCGCGCGGGCCCCGGCGGCGAGTTCGGTGTAGCGGGCGAGGAAGGCCGACCACTCGGCGGCCGAGATCTGCGGGCCCGGCTCGTTGAACTGGGTGGTGTCGCCCGTGCTTTCGTCGACGACCGCCAGGGTGCGGCGGGTGGGGCCGGCGCAGGGGACCAGGGCGTCCACCACGCCGGCGGATCCGGCGAGGAGGTCCCGTACGACCGCGCCCGCCGGGCCGCCCGCGAAGCCCGTCGCCGTCACCTCGTGGCCGAGCGCGGCGAGCACCCGGGCCACGTTCAGGCCCTTGCCGCCCGCGCGTTCGGTGACGGCGGTGACGCGGTGGGAGGTGTGCGGCAGCAGTCGCGGCACCCGGTGGGTGACGTCGAGCGCGGTGTTGAGCGTCACGGTGAGGATCATGGCCAGCCCCGGTCTTGGTGTGTGCCGGGATCATGCCAAATGGAGGGCGGCCAGCCCAGTCCTCCGGGCCGGACGCCCCGCTTTGCCCTGGCCGAAAGGCCGGTTCAGCCCAGCGGGCTGACGATCCATTCGCCCCTCCGCATGACGCCCTTGACGTCGAACTGCGCATTCAGGACCACCAGGTCGGCGTACTTGCCGGGCTCCAGCGAGCCCACCTCGCCGTAGAGGCCCAGCAGCTTCGCCGGGTTGGCGGAGATGGCCTGCACCACGGACTCGACGGGCAGCCGGTCGACCGTCACCGACCGCTTGAAGGCGGTGTCGAGGGTGAGGGTCGAGCCCGCGATGGAGCCGCCCTCCACGAGCCGGGCGACGCCCTCGCGGACCTCCACCTCCAGCGGGCCCAGGTGGTAGGTGCCGTCCCCGAACCCGGCCGCGTCCATCGCGTCGGTGATCAGGGCCACGCGGTCGGCGCCCGCGTGGTGGAAGGCCAGCTCCAGCATCGCCGGGTGCAGGTGGGTGCCGTCGTTGATCAGCTCGACGGTGACCCGCTCGTCCTCCAGCAGCGCCGCGATCGGACCCGGGGCGCGGTGTTCCAGGCCGGGCATCGCGTTGTACAGGTGGGTGGCGACGGTCGCGCCCGCCTCGATGGCCTGGACGGTCTGGTCGTAGGTGGAGTCCGTGTGGCCGATCGCCGCGATCACGCCGTGCTCGGCGAGCAGGCGCACGGAGTCCAGGCCGCCCGGCAGCTCCGTGGCGAGGGTGACCATGCGTGCGGCGCCGTGCGCGGCGTCGATCAGCTTGCGGACCTCCGCCGGGTCGGGGTCGCGCAGCAGGTCCTCCTTGTGCGCGCCCTTGCGGCACGGGTTGATGAACGGGCCCTCGAAGTGGACGCCCGCGATCTCGCCCTGCTGGGTCAGCTCGGCGAGCAGCGCCGCCCGGCGGGCCAGCTCGTCGAGGTCGCCGGTGACGGTGGAGGCGACGAGGGTGGTGGTGCCGTGCTCGCGGTGGGTCCGCACGCCGGTGAGGACCTCCTCGGCGGTGCCGGAGGTGAAGGAGGCGCCGCCGCCGCCGTGGTTGTGCATGTCCACGAAGCCGGGGACGATCCAGTGCCCCGGGAGGTCCACGAGTGCGGCGTCCTCGTGGGCGCTGCCCGCGATCCGGGCGCCCTCGACGATGACGCGGCCGCCCGCCACGATCCCGGTGGGCAGCACCACCCTGGCGCCGGAGAGAACGGTGCTCTGTGCGCGTCCGGACATCAGGCAGGTACCTCCGTGGCGAGTAGGTCCCAGGCGAGGAGCCCTGCGCCCAGGCATCCGGCGGTGTCCCCGAGGGCGGCCGGAACGATCTCGGGCAGCCGCTGGAACGTCACGCGTTCCCCGACGGCCGTCCGCAGTGGTGTGAACAGGGTTTCCCCGGCCTCGGCGAGCCCGCCGCCGATGATCAGCGTGCTCGGGTCCAGCAGCGTGATCGCGGTGACCAGGCCGTCGGCGAGCGCGCCGATCGCGGCCTGCCAGACCTCCCCGGCACGGGGGTCGCCCGACTCCACGGCCTTGGCGCAGTCGGCGGCGTCGGCCCCGGGGTCGCCGGAGGCGGCCGCCCAGGCGCGCGAGACGGCGGAGGCGGAGGCCAGGGTCTCCAGGCAGCCGTGCTGGCCGCAGCCGCAGGCGGGGCCGCCGGGGCGGACCACGATGTGGCCGATCTCCCCGGCGTAGCCGTGGGCGCCGGCCTCGATGCGGCCCGCGATGCCGATGGCTCCGGCGATGCCGGTGCCGAGGGGGACGAACAGGAAGCGGTCGGCGCCCCGGCCGGCGCCGATGCGGCCCTCGGCGAGCCCGCCCGTGCGCACGTCGTGGCCCAGGGCCACGGGGATGCCGCCGAGACGTGCGCCGAGCAGGTCGCGCAGGGGTACGTCGCGCCAGCCCAGGTTCGCCGCGTACACGGCCATGCCGCGCTCGGAGTCGACGATGCCCGGCACGGCGACCCCGGCGGCCGAGGCGGGCGCGCCGAAGCGGTCCCGGCCGAGGTCGTGGAGCTCGGCGGCGAAGTCCAGGATCGTCTCGACGACGGCTTCGGCGCCCCGCTCGCGGCCGGTGGCGCGGCGCGCCTCGTGCAGCAGGGTGCCTCCCCCAGCTACCGCTGGGTGGTGCCCCCAGTCGGCGATGAGGGCGGCCTTCATCCCGGTGCCGCCCACATCGAGGGCGATGACGTGTTTCACGGGTTTCACAGAAGACAGTCTCGCGTGCTCGAAGGGGAAAGGTCTAGTCCATTGGGTGGGATTGTTGAGCGGCCATACAAATCCGGAAGGCCTGTTCGGGCCGCGCCCGGAGACGGTTTGGAAACAGTCCGCGCGCGAGGCCTCCGCCGGATGTGGAAGAGCCGCCAAAGTGGTGTAGACCTTACGTGGATCGTACGTACAACCTGGGGTGGATCGAGAACTGTGAAGGGCCGTTACCTGAGGCTGGCCGCGTCCGGCGCCGCACTGTGGCTGACCGGCGTGACACTGACCGGCTGTGGAGCCGTGCCGGGCCTCTCCGGGGACAACGAGGTGACCCTCCGGGTCGTGGCGGCCGACTACGGCGACAATCCGCAGAACTCCTCCGCCGGCTACTGGAAGAACCTCGCCACCGCCTTCGAGAAGGACAACCCCGGCGTCAAGGTCGAGGTCAGCGTCTACTCGTGGTCGGAGGTCGACGCCAAGGTCGCCGCGATGGTCAAGGCCGGCAAGGCCCCCGACATCGCCCAGATCGGCGCCTACGCCGACTACGCCGAGGCCGGCAAGCTCTACACCGCCGACGAACTGCTGTCCGTCAAGACCGAGGCCGACTTCCTGGCCCCGCTCGCCGACGCCGGCAAGGTCCGCCGCGTCCAGTACGGCATGCCCTTCGTCGCCAGCACGCGGCTGCTCTTCTACAACACCAAGCTCTTCGGCGACGCCGGGATCATCCCCAAGGACGGCTCCACCCCCTGGCAGCCCAAGAGCTGGGCGGACGTCGAGGCCGCGGCCAAGAAGCTCAAGGGCACGGGCGTCCCCACCCCCTTCGCCCTGCCGCTGGGCCGCGAGGAGGCCCAGGCCGAGACGATGATGTGGCTGCTCTCGGGCGGTGGCGGCTACACCGACAACGAAGAGGCCTACGCGATCGACTCCGCGGAGAACGTCAAGACCTTCGAGTTCCTCCGCGACCGCATGGTCGGCCAGGGCCTCACCGGCCCCGTCGACCCCGGCAAGCTCGACCGCCAGGCCGCCTTCGACGCCTTCACGCGCGGCGAGGCCGGCATGCTCAACGGCCACCCGACGCTGCTGAAGCAGGCGGCCGGCAAGGGCGTGAAGTTCGGCATGGTCGCCATGCCGACCATCGACGGCACCGACCACTCCACGATGGGCGTCGCGGACTGGGTCATGGCCTTCAAGAACGGCCACAAGAAGGAGGCCGGCAAGTTCCTCGACCAGCTGTACGCGGCGAAGAACGTGACCACCTTCACCAACCAGTACGACCTCCTGCCCGTCACCACCAGCGGCTACCGCGCGATGGAGTCGGCGCCCGGCGGATCGGCCACCCAGCTGCGCACCTTCCTCACCGCCCTGCCGACCTCGCGGCTCTACCCGGTGGGCAAGAAGTCCTGGGCCGGGGTCAGCGAGGACATCAAGCAGAACATCGGCAAGGCGGTCCAGCCGGGCGGCCAGCCGGCGAAGATCCTGGAACGGATCGCGGACTCGGCGCGCAAGGCGGACGGGGAGAAGTAGCCCGACCGCCGGGGCCTGCCCGCCCCCGCGCGGCGCTCCTGGGGCCCCGCCCCCCCGCCCCCCGTTCTCCCGGCCTCGCCTGGGGGTACCACCCAGCGGCGGCTGGGGGAGGAACGGTGGAAGGGCGGGAGGGGCAGCCCCGTGCAGCGGCACACCCCCCCGCACCGGCGCGGGCGCTGTCGGCGGGGCCCGTTAGTGTGGCCGTATGACAGACGGCGGCCAGGCGGGTGAGACGGGCACGGCGGCGGAGCAGACGGCCGAGGGCCGCCTGACCGACGCCGAGGCGGCCGTGCTCGCGTACGAGGGCCGCAGCTGGCCCGGCCCCGGGGCCAAGGAGCGCGCGATACGGGAGGGGCTGGGGCTCACCCCGGTGCGGTACTACCAGCTGCTCAACGCCCTCATGGACGACCCCCGCGCCCTCGCCCACGCCCCCGGCACCGTCAACCGCCTCCGCCGCATCCGCGAGGCCCAGCGGGCCCGGCGGTAGGGCGGGCCGGACCGGGCCGGGGCCCCTGCCGTTCACTACCGGGTTCTGGCGCGGGATCGGGTGCGGGATCGGGCGCGGGTTCCGGCGCGGGACAGGGCTGGATCGTGGCTGGAGGGTCTGGGCGGGGTCCCGGCCGCCCCGGTAGGGTCGTGGCCATGGGGAGCCATCCGCACCAACCGCCGATGCCCGTGCCCGCCACCGCCGCCGGACGCGAGGGACTCGAAGCCCTCCTCCGTACACCCCGCAGAGCCGTCATCGCCCTCGACTTCGACGGCACCCTCGCCGACATCGTCCCCGACCCCGACCAGGCCCGCGCCCACGCCGACGCCGTGCCGGCGCTCGCCGCACTCGCCCCTCGGGTGGAGGCCGTGGCCGTGGTCACCGGCCGGCCCGCGGGGGTGGCCGTCCGCTACGGAGGCTTCGCCGGGGTGCCCGGGCTGGAGCACCTGGTCGTCCTCGGCCACTACGGCGCCGAACGCTGGGACGCCGTCACCGGCGTCGTGCACGCCCCCGCCGAACACCCCGGCGTGGCGGCGGTACGGGCCGAGCTGCCCGGCTTCCTCGACGCCATCGGGGCGTGGCGGGGGACCTGGATCGAGGAGAAGGGCCAGGCCCTGGCCGTCCACACCCGCCGGGCGGAAGACCCCGAGGCGGCGTTCCAGGCCCTGCGCGAACCCCTCGCGGAGCTCGCGGCCCGCCACGGCCTGATCGTCGAGCCGGGGCGCGCCGTCCTGGAACTGCGCCCGCCGGGGATGGACAAGGGCGTCGCCCTGACCGAGTTCCTTCAGGAGCGGGACGCGGGGCCGGTCCTGTACGCGGGGGACGACCTGGGCGACCTCGCGGCGTACTCGGCGGTCGAGAAGCGCCGGGCGGAAGGCCTCCCGGGCCTCCTGGTGTGCAGCGGCTCGGCGGAAGTCCCGGAACTCGCGGCCCGCGCCGACCTCGTCCTCCCGGGCCCGGCCGCGGTAGCGGCGTTCCTGGCCCAGCTGGCGGGGGCGCTGAGGGGGTAGGCCTCGGGGCCCGGGCCCGCCATCTCCCCCTCGAGGGGCCGGGGCCGGGCGGGTGTTTGCCCACCCGCCTCCCCGGATGCGGGTGAGTGGGTTGGCGGCGGTCTCCCGCCGGGCGGGAGCGAGCCGCTGAACGGTACCGGTGACCGTCGGGGTCCGAGCCGGCCGGTCTCAGAGATGCCTTGGGGCTTTCCCGTCAGTCCCACTGTCCTTCCGGTTCGGGCCGCCCTGTCAAGGGCGCTCCCTTCGGTCGCGTCGCTTCGCGATCGCCTACGGCGACCCTTGACAGCCCGTCCCGCCCCGGAAAGACAAGGACTGCCGGGAAACCCCCAAAAGGACGGCACGGTCGTACCTTGACCATCCGGCTCCCTCAGCGACCAGCCGGGGGGCCGGGGGCCGCCTCGCCGAGCATCCGGGCCGACGAGGCAGTGCCTCGGGGCCTCTCTCCGCGACAGATCGCTACGCGCTCCTCCCGTTTCAGCGTCCGCCGCCCGCCTGTGCCCGCTGCCCGCACCAAAAGCCGACGGAAGCGGCGTCCGGGGCCAGTGGGCGCGACAAATCGCTACGCGCTCCTCTGATTTCGGCGTCCGGCGACCGCCTGGGGCTGGTACCCGCACCGGATGCCGACGGAATCGGCATCCGAAGCCGCCAAGCGCACCAGATCGCTACGCGCTTCTCTCTTGTCGGCGTCCGGCGGCCGCCATGGGCTGATACCTGCACCAAATGACGACCGGAGGAGCATCCGGGCCGTCGGGCGCGGCAGATCGCTACGCGCTCCTCATATCTCAGCGTCCGCGGCCCGTGGGGGGCCCGACGGGGGATGCCTTAGTGTTCGGCCATGTCCATGCCGTCTTCCTCGGATGCCGCGGTTCCCTCGGGGTCCGTGGATCAGTCTCGTTCGAACAGCACGCAGACAGAGCCGCACACCCAGAGCGGCCCCGGCGGCCGCCGGACCGGGAGGGTGATCGGGATCGTCGCCGTCTCGGTTGCCGGGCTCCTGCTCGCGGGCTTCGGGGTGCGCCAACTCGCCTCCAGCGGGCTCCCCGACGCCACCCACCGGCTCACGCTGCCCGAGACCGTGGGCGACGGCACCTACGAGCTGTCCAAGGACCTGTCGCAGACCGAGAGAGCCGACGCGCTCGGCCGCGCGCTCTCCGCCGGTTCGCGCACCCCCCAGGCGGTCATCGCCCAGTACGCGAGCGTGTCCTCGGAAGCACCGAGTGTCCTTGCCCTTTCCGGGGCGTACGGGCAGTTCGCCAACCCCGCGAAGATCCGCCAGAGCATGATGGACGGTGGCGCGCGCGCAGCGAACGCCACCGCGACGGTGGTCCAGCCGGAGGACATCACCCCGGCCGGCTCCGACACGACCGTGACCTGCCAAGCCGTCAAGATTCTCAGCACGACGGCCGTCTGGACCGTTCAGCCCATGTGCGCATGGGCGGACGGGAACACGGTGGCCCTGGTGACGGTGCTCACCGCGGAAACTCCGGAGCCGACCCCGGAGAACGTCGACCTCGGCCGTCTCGCCGCCCTGACGGTCAAGGTGCGGACGGAGGCCCGTCAACCGATCGGCTGACGACCATCCGGCCGGTCCGTCGAGTTGGCTCGGGTGGTGCGGGCGAACGTTTCCGACACCGGAGCCGGGTACTGGATGGAACTGGCATACATCCGTGCCGCGTCCGGCCGGGAGTTCACCACGGCCGTCGCCCACGTCCAGCCCGCCTATGACCAGCCCAAGACGGCCGCCGGACGCCGAGACCTGGGCAGCGCGTAGCGATCTGTCGCGCCCGGCGGTCCCGAATGCCCCTCCGGTCGTCATTTGGTGCGGGTACCAGCCCAGGGCGGTCGTCGGACGCCGAAATCAGAGGAGCACGTAGCGATCTGTCGCGCCTCCCGGCCCCGGATGCCGATTCCGTCGTCCTTTCCTGCGGGCAGCGGCCCCGGACGGGCTGCGGACGCTGAGAAATGAGGAGCGCGTAGCGATCTGTCGCGGGCGGCGGCCCCGAGGCACTGCCTCGTCGGCCCGGATGCTCGGCGAGGCGGCCCCCGGCCCCCCGCCTGGTCGCTGAGGGAGCCGGATGTCTCAGGTACGACCGTGCCGTCCTTTTGGGGGTTTCCCGGCAGTCCTTGTCTTTCCGGGGCGGGTCGTGCTGTCAAGGGTCGCCGCAGGCGATCGCGAAGCGACGCGACGAAGGAGCGCCCTTGACAGGGCGGCCCGGACCGGAAGGACAGTGGGACTGACGGGAAAGCCCCAACCCTTCTCTGAGACCGCCGAGTGAGGTCCCGCCCCCACCGGTACCGGCCGGCTGCCCGCTCCCGTCCAGCGGGGCCCCGCCCCCCACCCACCGTCCCGCACCCGGGGAGGCGGGTGGGCAAGCGCCGCCCGGCCCCCACCCCTCGAGGGGGAGATGGCGGGCGCGGGCCGTGAGCCGTGCGGGTGGGGCCCGGGGGAGTGCGACGGGCGTCAGCCCCCCAACGCCTCCAGCTGGGTCGTGAACCATGCCGCCGGGGGGAGGGACGTGGCGGCTGCTGCCAGGCGTTTCGTGCGTTCCGTGCGTTCCGCCTCCGGCATCGTCAGGGCCGCGTGCAGGGCTTCGGCCGTCGCCGTGACGTCGTACGGGTTGACCGTCAGGGCGTCCTGGCGGAGTTCCTCGTACGCCCCCGCCCCCGTCGACAGGACCAGGACGCAGCCCGCCTCCGAGACCACCGGGATCTCCTTGGCGACCAGGTTCATGCCGTCCCGCACCGGGTTGATCAGGGCCACGTCCGCCATCCGGTACGCCGCCAGGGAGCGGGCGAAGTCGTCCTGGACGGAGAGCAGCACCGGCTCCCAGTCCTCCGTCCCGAACTCGGCGTTGATCTCCGCCGCCAGGGACGCGACCGCCGCCGTGTAGTTCCGGTAGACCTCCAGGTCCTGGCGGGAGGGGTAGGCGGAGGCCAGGTGGACGACGCGGCCCCGCCACTCGGGGTGGGCGGTCAGCAGCTCCCGGTAGGCGAGGAGCCCGCGCAGGACGTTCTTCGACAGCTCGGTGCGGTCCACCCGGACGATCGTCTTGCGGTCCCCGACCTCCGCGCGCAGCGCGGCCAGCTTGTCGTCGACCTCCGGCCGGTGGGCCAGGGCCCTCAGGTCGTCGCCGTCGACGCCGAGCGGGTACTGGCCGACGCCGGTGAAGCGCATCTCCCCGAACAGGCCCTCCTCCGTCAGCCTGCGGTGGTGCACCCCGCCCTGGTGCCCCTCGCGGGGGACGAAGCCCTCCGCGACGCCGTGCACGTCGTCCATGGTGGCTCCGCTGATGAACGCGGCGGCCCATCCGGCGGTGTGGAAGCCGAGCTGGTCGGCGCCGAGCATGCCCCACACCAGCCGGCTGCGGATGTCGTCCGGGAGCATGTGCAGGACGTCCGGCGAGGCCCACGGGGTGTGCGTGAAGTGCGCGATCCGCAGGTCGGGGCGCAGCTCCCGGAGCGCTCCCGGGACCAGGGCCAGGTGGTAGTCCTGGACGAGGACGCGGGCGCCCTCGGCGGCCTCCTCGGCCAGGGCTTCGGCGAAGGCCTGGTTGTAGGCGGTGTACGAGTCCCAGCGCCGCCGGAACTCCGCGTCGAAGACGGGCTCGCGGGGGACGTCGTAGAGGTGGTGGTGGGTGAACCAGAGCACCGAGTTCGCGATGCCGTTGTACGCGTCGTCGTACACCGCGCGGTCGATGTCCAGCATGCGCACGCCGTGCTCGGAGACCCCCCGCCGGACCGCTTCGCGGTCGGCCTCGGAGAGGGCGGCGCAGATCCACAGGGCCTCCGGCTGCGCCGCGAGGGCCGCGGACAGGCCGGAGACGAGACCGCCCCCGCCGCGCCGGGCGCTGAGGGCGCCGTCGGCGGCGAGGGCGTACGAGAGCGGGCCGCGGTTGGCGGCGACGAGTACCTGAGAAGCCATGCCGCGAACCTAGCCCGGCACCCGCTCGCTCAAACGTCCGGGAAATGACCGGTTCGTCACCTACCGGATGGAGGGCCGCCCGCCCCCCGCCCGGGCCGTCCCGCCTCAGGCCACGCGGCGGACCGCGTACTCCTCGATCTCCCGCATCGGCGGCCGTTCCTCCGTGTCCACGGGGTAGGTGCGCGGAACGAACCCGTCCGGCCCCCTCTCGAACTGGATGAGCTCCGGACGCACGAGGTGCCCGCGCGAGAGCCGCAGCTGCGCGGTGCGGTAGATCGCCGCGGCCATCCGGCCCAGTGCCTGCCCGCTCTGGTGCTTGTGCAGCCGGACCCCGACGTCCACCTGGGCCATCGCGTCCAGTCCGACGGTGTGCAGCGCGTCGACGAGCAGGCCGAGCTCGACGCCGTAGCCGACGGGGAAGGGGAGACGTTCCAGCAGGGAGCGGCGTACGGCGTACTCGCCGCCCAGGGGCTGGACGAAGCCGGCCAGCTGCGGCCAGTGGAGGTTCAGGAGCGGGCGTGCCACCAGCTCGGTCACCCGGCCGCCCTGGCCGGGAGCGTCCCCGAGGGGGCGGTCGTACATCGCCTTGACGAACTGCACCTGCGGGTCGGTGAGCAGCGGGCCGACGATGCCGGAGACGAAGGCGGACGAGAAGTCGCGCAGGTCGGCGTCGACGAAGCAGACGATCTCGCCGGTGGTGGCCAGCAGCGAGCGCCACAGCACCTCGCCCTTGCCGCGCACGGCGGGCAGGC
Organism: Streptomyces katrae; assembly: GCF_002028425.1. Taxonomy (GTDB): domain Bacteria; phylum Actinomycetota; class Actinomycetes; order Streptomycetales; family Streptomycetaceae; genus Streptomyces; species Streptomyces katrae_A. Next base: position 4,315,089 of record NZ_CP020042.1, read on the forward strand.
GCGGCAGGATCTCGTCCCGGTGCACCACCCGGGCGCCGGCCTTGGCCGCGATCTCGGCGGTCCGGTCGGCCGACCCGGAGTCGACCACGACCAGCTCGTCCACCAGCGGCACCGGCAGGCCCTCGATCAGGTCGCGCCGGATCACCTCGACGATCTCCCCGACCGTGGCCTCCTCGTCGAGGGCCGGCAGCACCACGCTCACGGTGGTCCCGGCCGCCCGTTTGCGCTCGAGGAGCTGGTCGAGCGGTCGGTCGGCGGCGGACCAGGAGCGGTCGGCCAGCCAGCGCTCCACCTCATCCAGCACTCTCAGCACTCCCTGGCTACTCGGAGGCGGCATCAGACCCGGCGGTTTTCGGCCGAATCGTGATCCATCTCGCGGTTCGGACGGCTGTCTCAACCCACCGCCCCTTCGGTTACAGTCTTGAACAACGCGAAGGTCCACCGCATGCCGGGGGCCTCGCGACAAACGCACCGGCGCGCCTGAGAGCGCGTGTGCCGGTGCCATACCGCTCATCCAGAGGGGCAGAGGGACACGGCCCGTTGAAGCCCCGGCAACCCTCCAGTCGGTTCTCGCTCGCGCGGGGCCCCGGCTAGGGAAGGTGCCAATTCCGTCTCATGGCGAAGTGCGCCATGGGGAAGATGAGGAGAAAGGGCCTCGCCATCATGGCTGCACAGACTGCCGCTACCTCTGCCGCTCCCGGCTCCCACTCTGCCGGGTCCGTCGATCTGGGCCCCGCCACCGGTCTTTCCTGTCGTGAGTGCGGCACCCGTTTCGAGCTCGGCCCCATTTTCGCCTGCGTCGAGTGCTTCGGTCCGCTGGAGGTGGCCTACGAGCTGCCCGCCGGTGACCCGGAGGCCCTGCGCGCGGCGATCGAGGCCGGCCCGAACAACATCTGGCGGTACGCGCCGCTGCTGCCCGTCCCCGCGGACGTGGCCTCCAAGCCGAGCCTGAACCCGGGCTTCACCAAGCTCGTGGACGCGCAGAACCTGGCCAAGGAGCTGGGCGTCACCGGCAAGCTCTACGTCAAGGACGACTCCGGCAACCCGACGCACTCCTTCAAGGACCGCGTCGTCGCCATCGCCGTCGAGGCCGCCCGCGCCTTCGGCTACACCACCCTCTCCTGCTCCTCCACGGGCAACCTGGCCGGCGCCGTCGGCGCCGCGGCCGCCCGCGCCGGCTTCCGCTCCTGCGTGTTCATCCCGCACGACCTGGAGCAGGGCAAGGTCGTCATGGCCGGTGTCTACGGTGGCGACCTGGTCGGCATCGAGGGCAACTACGACGACGTGAACCGCTTCTGCTCCGAGCTCATCGGTGACCCGCTGGGCGAGGGCTGGGGCTTCGTCAACGTCAACCTGCGCCCCTACTACGGCGAGGGCTCCAAGACCCTGGCGTACGAGATCTGCGAGCAGCTCGGCTGGCAGCTGCCCGACCAGATCGTCATCCCGATCGCGTCCGGCTCGCAGCTGACGAAGATCGACAAGGGGCTGCAGGAACTGGTCAAGCTCGGGCTGGTCGAGGACAAGCCGTACAAGATCTTCGGCGCCCAGGCAGAGGGCTGCTCGCCGGTGTCCACGGCCTTCAAGGCCGGCCACGACGTGGTGCGCCCGCAGAAGCCGAACACGATCGCCAAGTCCCTGGCCATCGGCAACCCGGCGGACGGCCCGTACGTGCTCGACATCGCGCGCCGCACCGGCGGCTTCGTCGAGGACGTCAACGACGAGCAGGTCGTCGAGGCGATCCGGATCCTGGCGCAGACCGAGGGCATCTTCGCCGAGACCGCGGGCGGCGTGACCGTCGGCGTGACGAAGAAGCTCATCGAGAACGGGGTCCTCGACCCCTCGCTGACCACCGTGGTCCTCAACACCGGTGACGGCCTCAAGACCCTGGAGGCGGTGTCCGGCAGCGGCCAGACCGCCACCATCCGCCCGAGCCTGGACGCGTTCCGCGCCGCCGGCCTGGCCTGACCCTTCCCTCGCACTACACGGAAAGGCGGTAGCGCCATGAGCGTCAACGTCCGCATCCCCACCATCCTGCGCACCTACACCGGTGGCGCCGCCGAGGTCCCGGCCGAGGGCGCGACCCTGGCCGAGGTGATCGACTCCCTGGAGGCGAACCACCCGGGCATCGCCGCGCGCGTCCTGGACGACCAGGGCAAGCTGCGCCGCTTCGTGAACGTGTACGTCAACGACGACGACGTGCGCTTCGAGGGCGGCCTGCAGACGGCGACGCCGGACGGCGCCGGCGTGTCGATCATCCCGGCCGTCGCGGGCGGCTGCTGAGCCGTCTGACGCCCCACGGAATCAGAATTGCCCCCTCCGCTAAAAGCGGAGGGGGCAATTCTGCTTGATTGGGCGCGGTAGAGTTGGGGAAGTCCCCTCCGTTGTTCTTGCCCGCCGCATATGAGCGGGCCGCGAGAGGGTTGACATTGAGTCAACATGCGCGTGCCTTTTGGGGCATTGGTGCGGCTTGTCTGGCCCGACTTGCCCGGGAATAGGCCAAATTTTCAGTCCATTTCCACGTTTGCGCGTGTCCAGATTTCTCGTCGGAATGACCTGTTGCAGACAGCAGCGGTGCAGATACATTCAGCCCCGGTCGAGGCGTTCCGGCGCAAGTTCTGACCCGGGTCCGCGAAGTGCGGACCTGCGCAAGGGCCAGTAATAGGGGAGTTAGGCATGGCTCAGGGCACCGTCAAGTGGTTCAACGCGGAGAAGGGCTACGGCTTCATCGCGGTCGACGGTGGTGCGGATGTGTTCGTCCACTACAGCGCCATCCAGATGGACGGGTACCGCACCCTTGAAGAGGGTCAGCGGGTCGAGTTCGAGATCTCGCAGGGCCAGAAGGGTCCGCAGGCTGACATGGTCAAGCTCGCGGCCGGCTGAGTCGAAGCGCGATCGGCCACCGACGCACGCACCAACACGTGAGGGGCCCACATCCCGGACGGGATGCGGGCCCCTCACGTATGTGCGGCATGCCGGCGCGGCGCGGCGCGACGCGCGCGCCGGCCCGGCGTGCGCCCGGCATGTCTCGAAGCCGCTTGCACTCGTGGGGGCCGAGTGCTAATCATTGGCGTTAGCACTCTCCGGGTGAGAGTGCTACAAGACGAGGACCGGGTCGGTGAGGCCCGCAGGGTCCGGCGGGAAGGAACCGCCGGGCCGGCAGGCCGTCCGTCGCGGGCGCGGGCGCGGTCCGGAGCAATCCACCCTCCCCTGACGTCTGGCGGCGTAGGGGGAACCCCAGTCCTGGAGGACCACTTCAGATGGCCAAGATCATTTCGTTCAACGAGGAGGCCCGGCGCGGTCTCGAGCGTGGCATGAACCAGCTCGCCGACGCCGTCAAGGTCACCCTTGGCCCCAAGGGTCGCAACGTCGTCCTTGAGAAGAAGTGGGGTGCACCCACGATCACCAACGACGGCGTCTCCATCGCCAAGGAGATCGAGCTCGAGGACCCGTACGAGAAGATCGGCGCCGAGCTGGTCAAGGAAGTCGCCAAGAAGACGGACGACGTCGCCGGCGACGGTACGACCACCGCCACCGTCCTCGCCCAGGCGCTCGTCCGCGAGGGTCTGCGCAACGTGGCCGCCGGCGCCAACCCGATGGCCCTCAAGCGTGGTATCGAGAAGGCCGTCGAGGCCGTCTCCGCCGCCCTGCTCGCCCAGGCCAAGGATGTCGAGACCAAGGAGCAGATCGCTTCCACGGCCTCCATCTCCGCCGCCGACACCCAGATCGGCGAGCTCATCGCCGAGGCCATGGACAAGGTCGGCAAGGAAGGCGTCATCACCGTCGAGGAGTCCCAGACCTTCGGTCTGGAGCTGGAGCTCACCGAGGGCATGCGCTTCGACAAGGGCTACATCTCGGCGTACTTCGCCACCGACATGGAGCGTATGGAGGCGTCCCTCGACGACCCGTACATCCTGATCGTCAACTCCAAGATCGGCTCGGTCAAGGACCTGCTGCCGCTCCTGGAGAAGGTCATGCAGTCCGGCAAGCCGCTGCTGATCATCGCCGAGGACGTCGAGGGCGAGGCCCTGTCGACCCTGGTCGTCAACAAGATCCGCGGCACCTTCAAGTCCGTTGCCGTCAAGGCCCCGGGCTTCGGCGACCGCCGCAAGGCCATGCTCGGCGACATCGCCATCCTCACGGGCGGCACGGTCATCTCCGAGGAGGTCGGCCTCAAGCTGGAGAACGCCGGTCTCGACCTGCTCGGCCGCGCCCGCAAGGTCGTCATCACCAAGGACGAGACCACCATCGTCGACGGTGCCGGTGACAGCGACCAGGTCCAGGGCCGCGTCAACCAGATCCGCGCCGAGATCGAGAACTCCGACTCGGACTACGACCGCGAGAAGCTCCAGGAGCGCCTCGCGAAGCTGGCCGGCGGCGTGGCCGTCATCAAGGCCGGTGCCGCGACCGAGGTCGAGCTCAAGGAGCGCAAGCACCGCATCGAGGACGCCGTGCGCAACGCGAAGGCGGCCGTCGAAGAGGGCATCGTCGCCGGCGGTGGCGTGGCCCTGCTCCAGGCCTCCTCGGTCTTCGAGAAGCTGGAGCTCACCGGTGACGAGGCGACCGGCGCCAACGCCGTGAAGCTCGCGCTGGAGGCCCCGCTGAAGCAGATCGCCGTCAACGGTGGTCTCGAGGGCGGCGTCGTCGTGGAGAAGGTGCGCAACCTGGCCGTCGGCCACGGTCTGAACGCCGCCACGGGCGAGTACGTCGACATGATCGCCGAGGGCATCATCGACCCGGCGAAGGTCACGCGCTCCGCGCTGCAGAACGCCGCGTCCATCGCCGCGCTCTTCCTGACCACCGAGGCCGTCATCGCCGACAAGCCGGAGAAGGCCGCCGCCGCTCCGGGCGGCATGCCGGGCGGTGACATGGACTTCTGATCGGCCCCCGGCTGATCGGCTGTTCTCGAACGAGGGCGGCACCCCTTCCTTGCGGAGGGGGTGCCGCCCTCGGGCGTTTCAGTGGGCGTAGTCCTTGAGCTTCTCGGTGTCCAACGTGATCCCCACGGGGGCGGGCAGCGTGACCGTCTTTCCGTGGGCATAGGACACGGACCGCCGGTACATGCCGTCCTCGGGGTCGCTGTGGACGGTGAGCATGTCCTCGTCCCGGTCGATGACCAGGTACACGGGGATGCCCACCTGGGCGTACGCGGCGCGTTCGTCGCGCCGGTCACGCCGGTCGGCGTCGGGGTGGAAGGACGTGACCTCCACGACCATCAGGGTCCCGGCGGGATCCGCCCACTTGCCGCCCTGGGCGGCGTAGTGGTCGTACTTCGAGCGTGACCGTCTCGGGTGCGCGGCGGGCCAGCGTCTCGAAGTCCTTCAGCGACATCTGGGCGTGTGCGGCGGTGCGGGGGGTCATGGCGTCGCCTCCTCGACACCATGGTGCCCGGGTTCGGCGCCGTCGGAGCGGGGGACTGGTCATCGGCGGTTCCCTTCGCGGATACGGGCCGCGTGGGCGCGGACCTCGGCCGGGGTGAGGGTCGGGGTGAAGACGGGCGGGCGGGGGCCTTGCGGGCGGCAGGCGCGGCAGCGGCCTTCGGCGAAGGCGCCGGGCGGGCCGGGCGCGCGGCATTCGGCGCACTCGGCGCGGACCGGGGGTGCGGGGGCCGCTGCCGGGGCCGGGCCGGGTGGTGCGGCGGGGAGTTTGGACTCCAGGCGCTTGCGGACCAGGGCCGCCGGGTGGTGGACCACGGGCGGCAGCCCGGCGGTGAGGGCGAGCCGGATGCGGTCGGGGGTGACGCCCCGGGCCAGCCAGGGCACGAGGAGCGGGGCGAGGGCCGTGCAGTCGGCCTTGGAGAGCGCGAGGGCGGGGGCGGTGCGGCCGAGCGAGGCGAGGATGCCGTACGCGTCTTGCCCGGCGGGGGCGAGGGCCGGTGGCGGGTCGCTCGGCGGGGTCGGGGCCGGGGCCTGGGCCTGTGGCGTCGGCCGGGGTGGGGGTACCCGTGGGGCGGGCGCCGATGGCGGTGGCGGGGCCTGTGTTGTCGGCGGGGACGGGGGCGGGGCCGGGGCCGGGGGTACCTGTGGGGGTGGTGGTGGGGCGGTGGGTGCGGGGGAATCCCTCTGGGTGAACCGGGCCCACCAGGCGCCGTCGCGGGGGGTGCGGGAGAAGAAGGTGCGGGTGACCCACCGGGTGGCCTCGCCGGGCAGCCGCTGGCGTACGCGGTGCAGGTGCCCGGCGGTGGCCAGCCGGTTGAGGGCGGTGCGCAGTGCGCACTGGCCCCACAGGGGCAGGACGGCCGCGAGGGTCTTCACGCTGATGTCGGCGCCGTCCGGCAGGCGGTCGAGGTACCCGGCGACGGCCGCCTCCCGGGCCGGGAGGTGCGCGAAGTCGCGGGCGGTACGGGGCGCTTGCTCCGGTGCGGCGATTTTGCCGTAGCCGGGCTTGGCGAGGGGGTGCGGGGCAGCACTAAGGTGGCTGTCATCCATGGGATCGACCTTTTCTCGATCTCGATGGTCAGGCCCTCGTGTGGTGTTGGCGCACCAGCGGGGGCCGTTTTCGTTTCCAGCCGCAAGGTAGGGCCTGATGGCCCTGTGTGGCAAGCCGGTCACGGATCGTCATCCGGCCTGGTATGGGAGCCGGTTGGGAGGGTGGTGGGTGGTGGTGGGCTCCGCCCACCACCCATTCCACAGACAAAGCGCTCGGACTCTCGCGGCTTGAGCCTCGGGCGTTTCGGCGACCTCAGAAACCGGTGGTGTCGAGGGAAAAGTCGAACGGTTCCGGGATGGGCAAGGCCTCGCCGAAGGCGACGGTCTTGCGGGACCGGTAGCCCTGCGGGGAGGGGTCGGAGAAGCAGGTGATCTCCGAGTCCTGCATGTCGACCACCAGGTAGACGGGGACGATCCGGCCGTACACGTCCAGCTTCTCCTTCCAGTCGGCGTCCCTGGTCGAAACTGACGTGAATTCGCCGACGAGCGAGAGGGCCCCTCCGTCCGCATGGCGGCCTTCCTCGTCGAAGGCCGACTCGTCCGTGACGAACAGGTCGGGCCCGTAGGCGCGCTTGGCCGCCGGAAACCGGAAAAGGAAGGGGGCGATGTCCGCGACGTGCCCCTCAGGGGCATGAGCCTGCAGCTGCTCGCGCAGCGCACGCATGCAACGGTAGTAGCGGAGCCGCGAAAACGGTGACACGACGATCTTCCCCCGGATGAGCTCGGCCTTGAAGCCGTCTGGCGTGTCCATCTCCGCAACGGCGCGCAGGAGCGTCTCGAACGTTGGCAGCGCCGCATGTTCTATCGGTGTGGCCCGCTCGGTCATGATCGTCACCGTCGTCCTCCGCGTGGCGTGCTGCGCACTGGCTGTGATGCTCGTTCCAGGCTAGTGGCGGGCGAGCGGTTCCGCCCGGTCCCCGAGACGGGTCACCGTCGAACGGGTGGCTTTTGGTTCACTGAAGGCATGAGCGAGCTCTTCGTGAAGATCTGCGGGCTGAAGACCCCCGAGGACGTCGACGTGGCCGTCGCCGCCGGGGCCGACGCCGTCGGGTTCGTCCTCGCGCCCGGCAGCCCCCGCACCGTCACCGCGGCGCTCGCGCGCGAGCTCGGAGCTCGGGTGCCGGACCGGGTGCTCACCGTCGGGGTGTTCCGGGGGCAGCCGCTGGAGGAGGTGCGCCGGCTCGCCGAGGAGAGCGGCGTGCGCGGGGTGCAGCTGCACGGCGACGAGCCCGCCGCGTACTACGAGGCGCTGCGCGCGCCCGGCCGGACCCTGCTGCGGGCCACCGCCGAGCACGTCGCGCGGTGCGGTGAGTACGGCGAGGACCTGCTGCTGATCGACGCCCCGGACCCCGGCTCCGGCAAGCCCTGGAACTGGGGGTCCGCGCAGTTCAAGGCCCCGGAGGGGCGCTGGCTGCTGGCCGGCGGGCTCGGCCCGGCCAACGTCCGCGAGGCGGTCCGGGCCACCGGCGCCTGGGGGGTGGACGTCTCCAGCGGGGTCGAGCGGGAGCGCGGAGTGAAGTCCCCCGAACTGATCCGGGCCTTCATCCACGCCGCCACGCAATCATACGATTACTCTGAGTGAGAACACGCGGATGCCGGGCCATACGGCGGGCAGGACACCCGTATGGAATCGGACACCTCCGGATGGCTGCGCCGTCTGACCCGCCGCCTCGTCCCCTCGGCCGGGGGCGGGGGCCTGCCGGTGTTCACGCCTCGCGGCGCCCCCGTCCTGACCGCGGACTTCACCTCCACCGCCCAATGGGTGGCGGGCCGCTCCTGGGCCTATCCCGACGGCGGCCCGGTCAACCCGGGCGACAACAAGCTCGACCACCTCACCGCCGACCCCGCCTACAGCCGTGGCGGCACCTTCCGCGCCACCCGCCGCCCCGATGGGAACTGGGACACCGGGCTGCTCACCACCGAGGGCAGCGACGAGGGCTTCATGGTCCGCACCGGTGACGTCCTGGAGGCCCGCGTCCGGCTGCCCGCCGAGACGGGGGCCTGGCCCGCGATCTGGACCTGGCGCGACGGCGGCCAGGAGATCGACGTCTTCGAGTACCACCCCGACAACCCGGACCTGCTCGAACTCTCCAACCACGTCCGCGAGGCCCACCGCTACCACCGCGACCCGGCCGTCCGGCCCGGGGCCTGGATCGACCTCAGGACCGAGTTCGGCAAGCGGTCCGTCGTCTGGTGGGTCAACGGCGCCCGCGTCTTCTCCGACGGGCGGGGCGTGGGCCGCGGGTGGCGCGCGTACCTCATCGTCAACCTGTCGGTCTCCGCCGGCCGGTACCACCCGGCCCCGGACCCGGAGCAGACGGAGATGTCCTACGAGGTCTCGGAGCTGCGCGTCTACCGGCCCTGAGCCCCCGCCGGCTCCCCGGGCGGAGGCCGGTCCGGCGCCCGATAATGGGTCCGTGGACTCGCCGCGGAAGCCCAGGGCGAAGACGGGCCCGGCGTTCTGGCCGTTCGGCGCACGGGCGGCCGTACTCCTGGCCCCCCTGCTGCTGGTCGTGCTGGTGGTGGTCTGGGCCGCCGCCCGCACGGTGCTGGGCCTGGCCTCCGTACCGGCCGGGTGGGTCCTGCTCGGCATCGTCGGCCTGAGCCTGCTGCCCGTCCTGCTGCTGGTCCTGAGCGGCGCCGCGGCGGGCGGCGGGACGGTCGGGCTCGGCGCCGCCAAGACGGCCCTCGGCGCGGCCGCGGCCGCGCGGCGCGGCCTCGTGGTGCCCCGGAACGTGGCCCCGCAGGCGGCCGTTTCCCCGGCCGACGCGGGCGGAGCCGGGGCCGTCGCCTCCCTGCGGAGCCTGCGCGGCGCCGAGGTGGTCGTCGTGGACCTGGAGGACGGCCACGCCTGGTGGCAGCACCGGCTGTTGCTGCTGTGCGCCGCGGCCGCCCGGCTCGGCCGCCCCCCGGTCGTCGTCTTCACCGCCCAGCGCCAGGGCAGGCCGGGCCAGTTCATCGGCTGGGCCCGCCCGTCCGACCTCCTCGAACGCCTCCAGGAGGCCGACCCGGCCCTGCGCAAGGCGTACCTGGAGGCCTCCGGCCAGGCCGCCGGGGTCCGCCTCGCCGAAGCGTCGGGGCCGGCACCGTCGGCGCGGCTGATGAAGGAGCTCGGCCTGGAGGGCATGCGCGGCCTGACCCACCCGCCGCCGCGCGACGCCCTCAACCCCTTCCTGGAGGAACAGCTACTGGCCCGTGCGGTGAGCGGGTTCGACGCCCTGCCCCACGAGCTCGACGTCCCCCAGCTGGAGCAGCTGTTCACCCCGGTCCTGCACACGACGGCCCTGGAGCACAGCGCCGACGACGCGGCCTGGCTGCGGGCGGCCCTGCGCGACGAGGGCGAGTACATCGCCTTCACGGACTCGGGCCGCTACACGGGGATCGTGCCGGGCGCCGCCGTGCCCCGTGCGGCGCTGCTGGCCCTGCTCCCGCCGGACGCGGGGGCGTAGCCGGTCCGTTTGCCGCGGGTCAGAGCGTGGCGAGGAAGGCGGCCCAGGCCGGCGCGCGGAACACCACGTGCGGGCCGTCCGGGACCTTGGAGTCCCGGACGGGGACGACGTCGGTGTGCGCGTCACAGACCTCGACGCAGTCGCCGCCCGTGCCGTCGCTGTGGGTGGACTTCCGCCAGGTGGCCATCTCCAGGCACTCCCCGCCGTCGCCACCGCTGTAGCTCGACTTGTGCCAGGTGGCTGTCGAGAGCTCGTAATCAGGCATGCTCGTAATCCTTTGCCGCGGACTCGATCATGGCCAGTGATTCGCGAGGTGACAGGGCGCTGGCCGTCAGTAGATCGTAGATCAGGGTGTGGCGAGCGACCGTGGCCGGATCGTCGAACAGCTGGCCCGTTCCGTTGCCTTCGGCGTAGGAGAGGGGTGGGGCATCGTCGAACGACATGATTTTGAGGAGCCCCATCATGCCTGCGTGCGCACCCGCGCTGAATGGGATCACCTGGGCGATGATCCTGTGCGATCGGATCAGGGTCAGGACGTGGTGCAGGGCATCGGCCATGACCTCGTGGCTGCCGACTTGGCGGCGAATGACAGCCTCGTCAAACACGCACCACAACAGGGGCGTTGCTGGATCGGTGAGGAGCTTGGCGCGAGCCAGCCTGCTTTCAACCAGCTCATCGATGTCCTGTGCGGGGGCTGTTGGCTGGTATGCGCGGCAGACCGCCCGCGCGTACTGCTCGGTCTGGAGTAGTCCCGGGATGGACTGCGGAGCGTAGTCCCGGATTGTCTTCGCCATGGCTTCTGCCTCGGCTGCTGCCAGAAAGTGGTCGGGGTGCTTGGCTTTGCTCGACGCTCGGCAGTTGCGGACGAAGAACCCGCCGGTCCTCAAGATCTCGTCTATCGCGTTGGCGAGTTCGAGCGTGATGCGGCGCGTGCCCGCTTCCATCTGGCCCACGTACGACCCGCTCACGAACAGCTTCTCGCCCAGTCCGGCCTGGCTCATGGCGGCGCGCTCGCGGGCTACGCGGAGTTCGGCGCCGAGGAGGGCGCGGGGTGAGGAGGGGTCGAGGTTCTTTCCTGGCATGACAACTCCCGGTCCAACAGGTGCGGTTGCTGCGGTGGCCCACTTGAAGGCTAGCCGGGGTGCGACCACTCTGTGTAGGGGAGTTGAATACTCAGAGTAGAAAGGTGACATGTCATGGTGCTCACGCCCCAGGAGCGGATGCAGGCGGCCGAAGAGGCTGTGCGGCAGCTGAGGGAGTCCCTGGCGGGGGTCGGGGTCACGTTCCCCTCGCTGGACGTGGACGGGATCTCGGCGGCGGGGACGTACGGGCTGCCCCTCGTGGACCTCGGCCGCTGCAACCTGGACACCGCCCTCCGGCTGGCCGCCGTCCTGCACGGGCGGGCCGGCGCGTGAGCGATCCGGTGGACGCGGCTCAGTTCGCCTTCGAGCTCGGATGGAAGCTGCGCGGCCTGGAGGCGGCCCTCGGCGAGGGCGGCGGCGCGTGGCGGCGCAAGGGGGCGGGGCTTGCCGTGCGGGCGTGGCGTGACGCGGACGCCGGGCTGTGGACGGCCGTCGGGGACGACGGGGAGCGGCGCGAGGCGCGGACCGCCGGGACGGCGGACGAGGCGACCGCCCTCGTGCACGAGGCCTTCGGGCTCACCGCCTGGCGGCCGCAGCCGCCTCCGCCGCCGGGGTGGCACCGGTTCACACTGGTCCACAGGCCTGTGGACGACTGCCCGGCGCCCGACGACCCGCGCTACGCCCGACTGCGGGCGCGGCCCCCCGAGGGGTGCGTGGCCGAGGAGGCCGACGGGTGCTTCGCGCTGCGCTGCGAGCGGCCGGGGGCGCGGCTGCTGGACGCGGTGGCCGCGACCTGCGCGGAGGTGCGGGACGGGTACGGGCTGCTGCTGGCGGACCTCGGCGTGGCGCGGCCGCAGGAGTGGGCGGCGGACGGCACCGACGGCTGGGGCGCGGAGGCCGTGGGACAGCTGCTGCTGATGGCGGCCGAGCGGGGGCCGAAGCTGGGGTACTCGGTGGAGGACCTGGCCGGGTTCCTGCGGGCCGCGGCCGGGGCCGGGGCGGTGAGGGGGCAGGGCTGACGGAGCGGCCGGTGACCGTCCCCGCTCCTAGGGCGGCCGCACGCCGATCGCACGCACCGAACGACCCGGCCTGATCCGGCGCGAATTGTCAGACAGGCCCCTAGCGGACGAAGTCCTTCAGGGACTCGGTGTTGAGGGTGATGCCGACCGGGGCCGGGATCTTGACGGTGGTCCCGTACGGGAAGGAGGCGCTCCGGTGGTACGCGCCGGTGCCGGGATCGCTGTGGACGGTCACCGCGCAGGTGTCGCGGTCGATGAGGAGGTAGACGGGGATGCCGGCGGCCGCGTACCCGTCCCGCTTCTCGTTGCGGTCTCGCCGGTCGGTGTCACCGTCGTGGGAGGTCACCTCCAGCACCATCAGCACGCCGGTCGGATCGGCCCACTCGCCCGTACCGGCGAACGTGCCGACCGGCGCCAGTACGCCGTCGGGCCGGGCCCGGCCCGAGCGGTACTTCTCGACGGCCAGCCCCCGTTCCGGGTACAGGGCCAGTTCCGGGCGCTGCTGCATGCAGTGCCGCAGTACCCACATGACGATCTCGTCGTGGTCGCCGTCAGGCACGGGCTTGACCTCAAGCTTTCCCTGGATGAACTCAAGGGTTACCGTCTCGGGCGCCGTGCGGGCGATCTGTTCGAACTCCTCGACCGTCATCTGCGGGTGCTCGGCGAAGCTGGGGGTCATGGTGTCGCCTCCTCGACACCATGCTGCCCCGTGGGCCCACTTCCGGATCGACTGAATCGTCATACGCGGCTCCGTTCGGGTGCGGATGCCGCACAGGCTAGGGGCATATGCCAGAGCGCAATGGCCCGAAGACGTTCGGTTAGCCCGATGGTGTGAGTGTGCGTGCCCTCCCCGCGACGCACGCCGTCAGCCTCAGAACGTTCCCCCCCCGCTGCGCGGCCGGCCCCGCCCGCCGTCGGTGCACGGGAGGCGGGGTCAGGCCAGCGCCGGTTCCTTTGCCTGGGCGGTGGGGGGTGCCTGCGGGCCGGGGTCGGTGTTGAGCTCGTCGAGCATCCGGCGGGTGAAGCCGAAGAAGTACGTCGCCGCGAAGCCGGCCAGGTAGCCGACCACCAGACCGCCCGCGTAGACGGCGAGGGTCGCGCCCGTGCCGGACGTGCCCTTCAGCAGCGGGAACAGGGCCCAGCCCGAGGGGCCGATGGCCGTCGAACCGAAGGCGACGCCCAGCTGGTTGAACAGGCCGATGAACGCCCCGCCGGCCGCGCCGCCGGCGCAGGCCGTGACGAACGGGCGGCCCAGCGGCAGGGAGACCCCGTAGATCAGCGGCTCCCCGACGCCCAGCAGACCGGCCGGGAGCGCGGAGCGGATCGTGGCGCGCAGCGAGGCGTTGCGCGGCAGGCGGGCGTAGACGGCCAGGGCCGCGCCGACCTGCCCGGCGCCCGCCATCGCGAGGATCGGCAGCAGGACGGTGTAGCCGGACTGTTCGATGAGGGTGGTGTGGATGGGGATCAGGGCCTGGTGCAGGCCGAGCATCACCAGGGGCAGGAAGAGGCCGCCCAGCACCAGCCCGGCGAAGGCGCCGCCGGTGGCGAGGAGGCGGTCGGCGAAGGTGCCGATGCCGGCGGAGACCGCGCCCGCGACGAACATCAGGCCGTAGAGGGTGACCAGGCCGGGGACGAGCACCGTGAGGGTGGGGGTGACCAGTACGTCCAGGGCCTGGGGGACCCGGCGGCGGCACCACCTTTCCACGCGGACCGCCAGGAGGGCGGCGGCGAGGGCGCCCAGGACCCCGCCCTGGCCGGGGGAGAGGTGCTGCCCGAAGGCGTCGGTCTTCGCGACGCCGGGGAAGACGATCACCGCCGCGACGGCCCCGCCGAGTACGGGCGTACCGCCGAACTCCTTGGCGGTGTTGTGGCCGACGAACACGGCGATCAGGGCCATGAACCCCGAGCCGATCGCCGCCAGGGCCGGGACCAGGGCCGAGGCCCAGCCGAGGTTGGCGAGGAGCCCGCCGAGGCCCGCGATGATCCCGCAGCCGATGAGGGCGGGGATCAGCGGGACGAAGACGTTCGCGACGCGCCGCAGGAACTGCTTGAAGGGGGTGGCGTTGCGCGCCGTGCGGGCCTCCTTCAGGGCCGCGCCCCGGGCGGCCAGCGCGTCGGCGGTGACCGGCGCCGGCGGTGTGCGCCCTTCGGCGACCAGGGCCTCGAACTCCGAGGTGACCCGGGCGACCGCGCCCGGGCCGAGCACGATCTGGTACGTCTCGTCGTCCTCGACCACGCCCAGCACCCCGGGTACGGCCCTGAGCCCCGGGCCGTCGACGAGGGAGCGGTCGTGCAGGCCGATCCGCAGGCGGGTCATGCAGTGCGCGACGGAGCCGATGTTGTCCGGGCCGCCGACCAGGGGCAGGATCGCGGCGGCGGTGGCGCGGTTCTTGTCAGTGGTCATGGGTGCGTCGCCTTGCTGTGGGGGAGCCGGAGGGTCAGCGGACGGCGGCGAGTGCCTCGCGGAGGTGGCCGTGCGCGGCGGTGAGCAGGCCGGCGGCGGTGGGGGCGTCCACCCCGCCGAGGAGGACGAGGATCGCGTTCTTGACCTCGCCGCCGGTGGCGGTCAGCGCGGCCTCGATCTCCGCGTCGGGTGCGCCGGTGGCCAGGGCGACGATGCGGCGCGAGCGGGCGCGCAGCTTCTCGTTGGTGGCGCGGACGTCGACCATCAGGTTCCCGTACGTCTTGCCGAGGCGGATCATCGTCACCGTCGAGAGCAGGTTCAGGACGAGTTTCTGTGCCGTGCCCGCCTTCAGCCGGGTGGAGCCGGTGAGCAGCTCGGGGCCCACGACGACCTCGATGCCGTGGTCGGCGGCCGCGGCGAGGGCGGAGCCGGCGTTGCAGGACAGCCCGACGGTGAGCGCGCCGCGCGTGCGGGCGAACTCGACGGCGCCGATCGCGTAGGGGGTGCGGCCAGAGGCGGAGACGCCGACGACGGTGTCGTCGGCGGTCAGGGCGAGGGCGGTGAGGTCGTCGGCGGCCAGTTCCCGGGAGTCCTCGGCGCCCTCGACGGCCTTGGTCATGGCGCCGGGGCCGCCCGCGATCAGGCCGACGACCTGCGCCGGGTCGGTGTTGAAGGTGGGCGGGCACTCGCTGGCGTCCAGGACGCCGAGCCGGCCGGCGGTCCCCGCGCCCGCGTAGACGAGCCGGCCGCCGCGGGCCATCCGCTCGGCGATCGCGTCGACGGCGGCGGCGATCGGCTCCAGCTGCGCGGCGACGGCGGCCGGGACGGTGGCGTCCTCGGCGTTCATCAGCCGGGCGATCTCCAGGGTCGGCAGCCGGTCGATCTCGGCCAGCTCGGGGCGGAAGGCCTCGGTGGTGAGGGTGTCGAGCTGGGCGCGGAGGTCGGCGTGGGCGGTCTCGGCGTGGGCGGTCATGGGCGGGGCTCCTGCGGGCGGGGCGCGGCGGCCAGGGCGGTCCGGTGGGAGCCATGGTGCACCGGCGGGGACCGGTCGGCGGGGCGCCGGGCCGGGTGCGGGAGGGATCCCCTCCCCTTTTGGGGCGGTGAGGGGTCAAAATGAGCCCATGGACCACGCGACCCCCCTGGAACAGGCGCTGCATGTCGCCCGCGCACTGGTTCTCGCCGACCTCGCCGCCGGTGAGGTCGCCGATGCCGACGTCGTCTCCCTCGTCGAGGACTCGGTCACGCACCGCCGCTGGTGGGTGGAGCAGTGGCCGGAGGGGGTCGCCTACCTTGCCGGACTCGTCGCGCAGGACGTGAAGGACGCCCTGCTGGAGAAGTACGGGCGCTGGCCGCTGTGCCCGGTGTGCGAGCACGGGGAGCCGCACGCGCTGGACGTGGAGCCGGAGCTTGGGCCCGATCCGCACTGGGTGTGCTCGGAGGCCGGTGTGAAGGTGGCGGCGGTGGGCGGTCTCGGCCCCGTCTTCCACCCGGGCCGGTGAGCCGCCGGTGACGGTGTACATCGACCCGCCGGTGTGGCCGGGGCACGGCCGCCTGTGGTCGCACATGGTCAGCGACGTCTCGTTCGAGGAGCTGCACGCCTTCGCGGCGTCGATCGGCTGCCCGCCGCGCGCCTTCGAACGGGACCACTACGACGTGCCGTCGCACCGGTACGCGGACGCGGTGGCGGCGGGGGCGTTGGAGATAGGCAGCAAGGAACTCGTCCGCCGCCTGACGGAGGCGGGCCTGCGGAGGCCCAAGGGGCGGCCGGTGGCGTAGGCGGCCCCCGCTACCGGCCGGCCGGTTCCGTTTCGGCCGGGGCCGGGGCGGCGCCCGAACCGTTGACCACCCGGGTCGCACCGACCCCCGTACGGCGGTCCACGCGCAGGGCCACGAGGGTCAGGGCGATCGCCGTGACGGTCATCGCCGCGCCCGCCCAGGCGGTGGCGGGGTAGCCGTAGCCCGCGTCGATGACCGTGCCGCCGAGCCAGGGGCCGCCGGTGTTGCCGAGGTTGAACGCGGCGGTGGTGGTCGCGCCGGCCAGGGTGGGGGCGGCGCCGGCGACGTTGAACATGCGGGCGTTGAGGGCGGGGGCGGTGAAGAACGCCGAGACGCCGAGGAGGAAGGACAGCGCGACGGCCGCCACCTGGACCGAGGCCAGCAGGGCGAGGGCCGCGAGGAAGGCGGTGGAGGCGGTGATGCCCCAGAGCATCACCGCGAAGAGGCGGCCGTCCGCGATGCGTCCGCCGACGGTGGTGCCGGCCAGCGCGCCGACGCCGAAGAGGGCCAGGACCCACGGCACCCATGCCGAGTCCAGTCCGGCCACCTCCGTGAGCAGCGGTGACAGGTAGCTGAAGGCGCAGAACACGCCGCCGGCGGCGAGGGCGGTGACGGCGACGGCGAGCCAGACCTGGCGGTCGGCGTAGATGCTCAGCTCGCGGCGCAGGCGGGGCCTCTCGGCGGGCAGCGGGATCTTCGGGATGAGCGCCAGGATGCCGGCGAGGGCGATGGCGGAGGCGGCGCCGACGGACCAGAACGCGGAACGCCAGCCGAGCTGCTCGCCGAGGAAGGCGCCGGCGGGGACGCCGAGGACGTTGGCGATGGAGAGGCCGCCGATCATGACGGACATGGCGCGGGCGCGCTGGTCCTTGCCGACCATGGCGATGGCGACGGCCGCGCCGACGGCCCAGAACCCGGCGCAGGCGAAGGCCGAGACGATGCGGGAGGCGAAGAGGAACCCGTAGGAGGGGGCCAGTGCGCCCGCGACCTGGCCGAGGCCGAAGAGGCTGATGAGCGTGATGAGGGTGGTGCGGCGCGGGAGGCGAAGGGTGGCGACGGCCAGCAGCGGCGCCCCGACGACCATGCCGATCGCGAAGGCGGATATGAGCAGGCCCGCCTGCGGGATGGAGACGCCCATGTCCTCGGCGATGGGCGGCAGGAGCCCGGACAGCATGAACTCGCTGGTGCCGAGGGCGAAGACGGACAGGCCGAGGACGTATACGGCCACGGGCATGCGGGACGGGGCGTTCGTTGAGGCTGCGGGCATGCTTCTCACGAACCGGAAGGAAGCGGGGCGCATTCCCGGCGGGGTGTGGGGTGTGTCAGGTCACGGGGTCAGGGTGGCGAGTTCGGCGGCGAGGTTGCGGCGGGCGGGGGCCTCCCAGTGGGCGGCGCCGTGCGGGGTGCGGTAGAGGCGGGGCAGGCCGAGGAGCTGGCGCAGGACGGCGGCGCGGCCGGTGCGGAAGGCCTCGTCCGGGACGAAGGCGTACTCGGCGCGGACGGCGGTGGCGTAGGCGGCGTACGCGTCGGGGTCGCCGGCGAGGACGGCGAGGTCGGCGTCGCAGAGGGCCTCGCCGTTGGTGTCGCCGGGGGCCGGGTCGTGGGTGACGGTGAGCCGGACCAGGCGGGCCACCTCGGCGGTGCGGGCGGCGTCGACGCCGAGCTCGGGGAGGGCGCGCTCGGCGAGGGCGGCGCTGCGCTCCTCGTTCTCGGAGCGGTCGGGCCGGTAGACGGCGTCGTGGAACCAGGCGGCGAGCTCGACGGCGGTGGGGTCGGCGGCGTGCCCGGCGAGCACGTCGACGCGCGCGAGGACGTCGGCCAGGTGGGTGGTGGTGTGGTAGCGGCGCTGCGGCTCCGCCCAGGCGGCGAGGAGGCGGTCCGCGTAGGGGGCGGGGTCCTGGTCGGCGCCCGCCGCGGCGGCGGTGGCGGCCCAGCGGCGGCGGAGTGCGTCCGTGTGGGTGTCCGTGTCGGCGCCCGTGTGGGTGTCCATGCGGACATTGTGCGGGTGGCGCGATCGTGCTGGTGGTGGGTGGGCCGGGGACCGTACCCTTGATATTGGACTAGACCTATTTTCCCTATGTTCCGAAGGATGGGATCACATGAGCAACCGTGCGCTCCTGGAGGTGATCGCCCTCGACGCGGAGGACGCGGTCGCCGCCCAGGCGGGTGGGGCGGACCGACTCGAACTGGTCACCGACATGGCCGCCGACGGGCTCACCCCGTCGCGCGAGACCTTCGCGGCGATCCGCTCCTCGGTCGACATCCCGCTGCGCGTGATGCTCCGTCTGACGGACGGGTTCGCGGCGGGTGACGTCGCCGGGCTGGCCAGGGCGGCGCGGGAGTTGCGGGCGGAGGGGGCGGAGGAGTTCGTCCTCGGGTTCCTGCACCCGGACGGCAGCCCCGACCTGGCGGCCGTCGAGGAGGTCCTGGCGGAGATCGACGGCTGCCGCTGGACCTTCCACCGCGCGATCGACCGCGCGGCGGACCGGGACGGGCTGCGCAAGGCGCTGGCCGACCTGCCGGGGCTGGACACGTACCTGACGGCCGGCTCGGCGGCCGGGGTCCCCGAGGGGCTGCCGGTCCTCCTGGCGGAGGCCGCGCGGCGGGGCGAGCCGGGGTACGGGGCGCGGCTGCTGGTGGGCGGCGGGCTGACGCTGGCGCACGTGCCGGTGCTGAGGGAGGCGGGCATCGACGGCTTCCACATCGGCGGCGCGGCCCGTCCCTCCGGGTGGGACCGGCCGGTCTCCGCGGCGGCCGTCGCGCAGTGGCGGGCCGCCCTGGGGTAGCGGCTGCGGGGGGCCCGCTGCGCGGTGCCGCTCCCCGCCCCGCCCTTCCCCGTTCCCCGGACTCCGCCCGGACCCCCCGGTGCGCTGCGCGCCCGCTCCAGCGGCATTGCGCGGCCCCGCCCGGGACAGCGGCATTGCGCGTCCCCGCCCGGGGCCCTTCCCGGCGGTGGCCGGAGGAGTCGAGGCGCGGGGTGAGGGGGCCGGCCCCGGCCCGGCTACGCCAGGGCCGCCGGCAGGGGGGCCGTGTGGAGGGTTGTGAGGGCTGAGACGGCTCGGGTGAGGCAGACGTACAGGCGGCGCAGGCCCGTTCGTTCGTCCGGTTCGCCGTCCACGATTGCCGCCGGCTCGTCCAGGACGACGTAGTCGTACTCCAGGCCCTTCGCGAGCGACGCCGGGACGAGCGTCAGGCGCGACTGGGCCGTCGTCTCCTCGCCCGGCGCCAGGTACGGCATCCCCGCCGCCAGCAGCGCCTCCCCCAGCAGCGGGATCCGTGCGTCGGCCGCGATCAGCCCGACCGACCCCTCGTGGGCGAGGAAGGCGCGGCACGCGGCGATCACGTCACCCGTCAGGTCCTCCGAGGCGGACACCGTCAGCGACCCCGGGGTCTCGCGCACCGACGAGACCTCAGCCAGCCCCGGCGCGATCGACGGCAGCAGCCGCGACGCGTACGCGATCACCTCGCGCGGCACGCGGAAGCCCGCCGTCAGCTCCTCCAGCACCGCCCCCGGCTTCCCCAGGTGCGCCAGCGCCTCGGTCCAACTGCGCGTGGCCCACGGGGTCGTGCCCTGCGCGAGGTCGCCCAGTACCGTCGCCGAGCCCGTCGTGCAGCGCCGCCCCACCGCCCGGTACTGCATCGGGGACAGGTCCTGCGCCTCGTCGAGGACGACGTGCCCGAGCGAGTGCGTCCGCTCCACCAGGTCGGCGGCCTCGTCGACGAGGACCAGGTCGGCCGCCGACCACTTCGCCGACTTCACGCTCCGGAACGGCTTCGGCCACAGCAGCAGTTTCTGCTCCTCGTCCGTGAGGACGCCCTCGGCGTGCTCCGCCAGGAACTCCGGGTCGGACAGGAGGCGCAGGACCAGCTTCGCCGGTTCGACCGCCGGCCAGATCGCCTTGACCGCCGCCTTCACCGCCGCGTTGCGGGCCACCGCGTCCTGCACCCGGTCGTCCGGGGCCTCGCCCGCCTGCTCCATGCGGACGAGGACGGCGTGCGCGATCCGCTGCGGCAGCGCGTCGCGGGCCGCGCCGTAGCGGATGTCACGGTTCTGGAGCTCGGTGACGATCTCCTCCAGCTCGTACGCCGGCACCCGCCAGCGGCGCGAACCGCGGACCACCATCAGCGGTTCGGCGGGCAGGGTGACGTGCGCGCGGACCGCGCGGCGCAGCACTTCCGCCATCCGGGCGTCGCCCTTGACCACGGCGGTCTCGGCGGCGTCCGTGCCGCGCACCTCCAGGCCGGGGCGGGCGACGAGGTCGTCCACCGTGGCCTGCTGGACCTCCAGCTCGCCCAGGGCCGGCAGGACCTGCTCGATGTAGTGCAGGAAGGAACGGTTCGGCCCGATGACGAGCGTGCCGGTGCGGGCCAGCCGCTCGCGGTGCGCGTACAGCAGGTACGCGACACGGTGCAGGCCGACGGCCGTCTTCCCGGTGCCGGGGCCGCCCTGGACGCAGACCGAGCCGGACAGGCCGGAGCGGACGATCTCGTCCTGCTCGGGCTGGATCGTCGCGACGATGTCGCGCATCGGGCCGACGCGGGGGCGCTCGATCTCCTGCTGGAGCAGCCTGCTGGTGGTGGCGGCCTCGGCCGGGTCGGAGAGGTGTTCGTCCTCGTAGGCGGTGAGGTCGCCGGCGGTGTAACCGAAGCGGCGGCGCAGGGCGATGTCCTGCGGGTCGGCCTTGGAGGCGCGGTAGAAGGGCTGGGAGACGGGCGCGCGCCAGTCGATGACCATGGGGTCGCCGTCGGCGTCGTGGACGTGGCGGCGGCCGATGTAGAACTGCTCGCCCGCCGCGCCCTCGGCGAGGTCGGCGCCCGGGGCGTGGAGGTAGTCGAGGCGGCCGAAGAACAGCGGGGTGTGCGCGAGGTCGGCGAGGGCCTTGATGCGCTCGTCGATCTGGGCCTGGAGGACGACGGCGTTGACCCAGTTCGCGGTGACGTCGCGGATGTCGAGGGCCTCGACGTCCTCGCGCATCGCGCGCAGGGCGGCCCGGGACGCGGCCAGGTGCGCCCGCTCGCGGCCGAGGAGGGCGGCGGTGTCGGCGCCGCCGGCGGTTTCGGCGGGGGCGGGCGCTGCGGCGTCGGGCGTGGTGTCGGGGGCGTGCGCGGGCACGGAACTGCCTCCAGCGGGACGGGTGCGGAACAGAAACCCACCGGTTTCCGGCCGGTGGGCGGCTCTCCCCGGTACGGCGGCGGGAGGCGGCAAGAGCGGAGATTCTAGTCAGCGGGCGCGGGCGGGAGCGAATGGATTTCGCGAACGGATTTCGTGAATGGATTTACGGCACGGAGGTCCCGGGGTGTCCCGCACCCCCCCACCCACCGCGCAGTCCTCTTCGCACGCCGCTCCGCCGCCGCGTCCGGCGGCTGATCGCGGGACCCGGGCCGAGGTCACAGCAACCGGTCGACCAGCCCGTCGATGTAGTCGGGGGTGAGCGGCACCATGCCGAACAGGACGCGGATGTACATCGGGGCCAGGATGTGGTCCAGGACGTCGAGCGCGTCGGGTGCGTCCTCGCCGCGGTCGCGGGCGCGATCGAGCATGGCCTGCAGCTGGCGGGTGCGTTCGGCGCGGAGTTCGGCACCGGCCTGCAGGCCCTGCTGACCGCTGCTCGACAGGGCGACGGCCAGGTGCAGCACCGCCGGACCGTCGGATCCGGTGATCTCGCGCGCCACTTGGGCCGCGTAAGTGCGCAGGTCGCCGGCGAGGCTCCCGGTGTCGGGCATCGGCGACTGCGCGTTGAGGCGGGTGAGCGCCACGTCGGTGAGCAGGGTCTCCAGGTTGCCCCACCGGCGGTAGATGCTGCTGTCGGCCACGCCTGCGCGGGCCGCGACCTCGCCGACGGTGAAGTTGCCGTAGCCGCGCGCGCTGATCAGTTCGGTGACGGCCTGGTGTACCTGTGCGCCGACGCGGGCGCTGCGCCCGCCGGGCCGCCGGGCTCGCTGTTGATCGTCCATGCTCCCACCTTAACGCAGTTACCACTTGCGTTTGTGTGGCGATCTCTCCTACAGTCACCTAACGCAGTCAGGGACTGCGTTAGAGCGCAATCGACGATCGAGGGGGATCCCATGGCGGCACCGCATGTGACCGTAGGCAGTCGATCGAACCGGGCCGTGCTGCTCACGGTGACCTGCCTGGGCCAGTTCATGGTCCTGCTCGACAACACGATCGTCGGGGCGGCACTGCCCGATATGCAGCACCGGCTGCACACTCAACTGACCGGACTGCAATGGATCGTCGACGCGTACGTACTGCTGGTCGCCATGCTGCTGCTGTCCGGCGGTGTCTTCGCCGACCGGTTCGGCCGCAAGCGGGTGTACCTGAGCGGCGTGGCGGTGTTCACCGCCGCGTCGCTGGTGTGCAGCCTCGCGCCCTCGCTCGGCTGGCTGGTCGCCGGCCGGGTGCTGCAGGGCATCGGGGCCGCGGCGCTGAGCCCCGCCTCGCTCGCCCTGCTCGCCGCCGCGCATCCCGTGCCGCAGGAACGGGTGAAGGCGATCGGGCTGTGGGCCGGATTCAGCGGAATCGGCCTGGCCGCAGGCCCCGTGGCCGGCGGCGTGCTGACGGACGCCTTCGGCTGGCCCGCCATCTTCCTGGTGAACCTGCCGATCGGCGTGGTCCTTCTGCTGGTCGGTCTGCGCACCCTTGAAGAGGCCCGCAATCCGGGCGCCCCCGCGATCGACGTCCCGGGGACGGTGCTGTCCGTTCTGGGGGTGGGGGTGCTGACCTACGCACTGATCGAGGGTGGTGCCCGCGGCTGGACGTCGCCGGTGATCCTGGGCGGCTTCGCCGCCGCGGTGGTCCTGCTCGCCGCCTTCGTCGCCGTCGAAGCGCGTCGCTCCGCCCCGATGCTGCCGCTGCGGCTGTTCCGGCAGCGCCTGTTCACCGTGTCCAACACCGCCATGGTCGTGGTGGGGTTCGCGCTCATGGGTTCGTCGTTCTTCTTCTCCCAGTTCTTCGTGTACGTCCAGGGCAGCTCGATCCTGCGCGCCGGCCTGCAGACCCTGCCGGTATCCCTCGCCATGGTGATCGTCAGCCCGTACGCGGGCCGGCTCGCCGCCCGGTACGGCTTCCGCATCGTGGTCACCGGCGGCCTGGTCCTGGCCGGCCTGGGACTGCTGGCGCTCGGTACGGTGCACGCCGACACCGGCTACGGGAACGTGTGGTGGCGGCTGGGAGCCGTCGGCGCCGGCTTCGCCCTGACCATGTCCCCACTGACGGGAGCGGCCATCCAAGCGGTCAGCCCGCAGGAGGGCGGCCTCGCCTCAGGCATCAGCAGCACCACCCGGCAGATCGGCGCGGTGCTCGGCGTGGCGGTACTCGGAGCCGTCGTCCGCACCCGGCAGTCCGGCGGCGCCTCCTTCGAGACCGGCCTCAACAGCGCCTTCGTCGCGGCCGGCGCCGTCACACTGGCCACCGCCGTGTTCACCGGGCTGTGGTCGGCGAGGTCCAGGGCCGCGGAAGGCTCCGTGGCGACGGGGCGTTCCACCGAGCCAGAAGCGGTCAGCCCCTCGAACGTGGGATCCGCGCACAGCAGTTGACGACAACAAACGCCGGCACACACCAGGATGACGGCCCAGGTCCACCACGTCCCAGGTCCACCACGCCCCAGGTCCACCAGAGAGGAACCGCCTCCACCATGCCGCCCGTTCCCGCCGACCCCACCGTGCTCCACCCGATGCCCGGGCATCCGCGCGTGGTTCTGCTCAAGCCCCTGGTGAAGTCCCCGCTGATCGAGGTCGGTGACTTCTCCTACTACGACGATCCGGACGACCCGACCGCGTTCGAGACGCGCAACGTCCTCTACCACTACGGTCCCGAGCGGCTCGTCATCGGCAAGTACTGCGCGCTGGGCACGGGCACCCGGTTCATCATGAACGGCGCCAACCACCGCATGGACGGCCCCTCCACCTTTCCGTTCCCCACCATGGGGGGCTCCTGGGCGGAGCACTTCGACCTCATCACCGGCCTGCCCGGCCGGGGCGACACGGTCGTCGGCAACGACGTCTGGTTCGGCCACGGCGCCACGGTCATGCCCGGTGTCCGCATCGGCCACGGCGCGATCATCGCCGCCGGAGCCGTGGTCACCGGCGACGTCCCCGACTACGGCATCGTCGGCGGCAACCCGGCCCGGCTCATCCGCACCCGCTACGACGCCGCGGACGTCGTCCGGCTCCTCGCCGTGGCCTGGTGGGACTGGCCCCTGTCGCACATCACCCGGCACGTGCGGACGATCATGTCGGGGACCGTCGCCGACCTGGAGGAGGCCGCCGCGCAGACCGGCCGTCCCTGACGCCGCGCCCCCGTCGACCTGCTCGTGGAACGGGCGTCAGACCTTCGGCAGAGCCACTAGGGGAAGCCATGGGACGTGAGGAGGAGGCCGGGGCCGGTGAGGTTGGCTCTCCAGACCGATGTGCGGGACCGGCGGAAAACGCACCATGGATCCATGAGCACCGCAACCTTCACCCCGATCCAGGGCGGCCGCCCTAGCGGCGCCACCGCCACCGCCTCCCAGCACTCCCCCCACCGCGTCGGCGGCGTCCTGCGCGCCGTGAAGGTCTTCGCGGCGGCCGCCATGAGCGTCGCCGTCCTCGGCGAGTACTCCGAGGACGCGGGCGTCGTACGCCGCTGAGCAGACTGCCGGCCACGCCGACGGCCACCCCGCTGACCTGCGGCCCCGGCGCGTGGCCTGATCCCGGCGGGGGGTCCGTGCTGATCCACTAGGGTCTCGCGCGTGACCCGCAGCCCCGATCCCGACCGCTCGCCGTCGCCCCTCGCCGGCGTGCTGGTCACCGGGGCGCTGCTCGCCCTCGGCGTCCTGGGCGTCGCCCTGCGCGTCCCGGCCGCCGACGCCCTCCTCAGCGGGTTCTCCGCCGCCGACTGGCATCCGCCCGCCGGCTATCCGCCCTTCGCCGCGATCCTGTTCACGCCCGCCGCCTGGCTGCCGGCCGGCGTGCTGAAGGCCGTCCTCGTCCTCGGCAACGGCGGCCTGCTCGCCCTGCTGGTCCTGCTCTCCTGCCGGCTCGCGGGAGCACGGGCCCGGCCGGGCCCCGTCCTGGCCGCCACCATCGCCGGGCTGTGGCTGGAGCCGCTGTTCCAGAGCCCGCTGCCCGGACAGATCAACCTGGCCCTGGCCTGCCTGGCCCTGTGGGACCTGGGTCGGCCGCGCGCCGCCCTCGGCAAGGGCTTCGCGCTGGGCACCGCCGCCGGGATCACCCTGACCCCGGCGGTGTTCGTCCCGTACCTGCTGCTCACCGGGCGGGCCCGGGCCGGCCTGACCGCCCTGGCCGGCCTCGCCGGCACCGCCCTGCTCGGCGCGCTGGTCCTCCCGGAGGCCTCCGCCGACTTCTGGGCCCACCACCCGCCGACGGCCGACGGGGCCCCGCTGCTGCACTGGCGGCACCTGTGGGTGTGGGCCGTTCCGCCGCTCACCGCCCTCGCGGCCGGGACGGCGACCGCCCTGCGGCGCCACCGCCACCGCGCGGCGGCGGCCCGGATCCCCGCCCCGAGGTCACCCCTGGGGCGGGAGGCCGCAGCGGACACCGCCCGGGTCAGTCGCCCGCGAGCAGCTCGTCGGCGTCCATGATCCGGTAGGCGTAGCCCTGCTCCGCCAGGAAGCGCTGGCGGTGGGCGGCGAAGTCCTGGTCGATCGTGTCGCGCGCCACGACCGAGTAGAACCGCGCCTCGTGCCCGTCCGCCTTCGGCCGCAGCACCCGCCCCAGCCGCTGCGCCTCCTCCTGCCGGGACCCGAAGGTGCCCGACACCTGGATGGCGACCGTGGCCTCGGGCAGGTCGATGGAGAAGTTCGCGACCTTCGAGACGACCAGCACGCTGATCTCGCCCTCGCGGAAGGCGTCGAAGAGCTTCTCGCGCTGCGCGTTGGAGGTCTCGCCCTTGATCACGGGCGCGTCCAGGTGCTCGCCGAGCTCGTCCAGCTGGTCGATGTACTGCCCGATCACCAGCGTCTGCTCGCCCCGGTGCTTGCGCACCAGCGCCTCGGTGACCTTCCGCTTCGTCGCGGTCGTCGCACAGAAGCGGTACTTCTCCTCCGTCTCGGCCGTCGCGTACGCCAGCCGCTCCGACTCGGTGAGGTTGACCCGGACCTCGACGCAGTCGGCGGGCGCGATGTAGCCCTGCGCCTCGATCTCCTTCCACGGCGCGTCGAACCGCTTCGGCCCGATCAGCGAGAACACGTCCGACTCCCGGCCGTCCTCGCGCACCAGCGTCGCCGTCAGCCCGAGCCGGCGGCGCGCCTGGAGGTCGGCGGTGAACTTGAAGACGGGCGCCGGCAGCAGGTGCACCTCGTCGTAGAGGATCAGCCCCCAGTCGCGGGAGTCGAACAGCTCCAGGTGCGGATAGACGCCCTTCCGCTTCGTGGTCAGGACCTGGTAGGTGGCGATCGTGACGGGCCGGATCTCCTTGCGCGTCCCCGAGTACTCGCCGATCTCCTCCTCCGTCAGCGAGGTCCGCTTCACCAGCTCGTGCTTCCACTGCCGCGCCGAGACCGTGTTCGTCACCAGGATCAGCGTGGTCGCCTTGGCCTTCGCCATCGCCCCGGCCCCGACCAGGGTCTTGCCCGCGCCGCACGGCAGCACGACCACGCCCGACCCGCCGTGCCAGAACCCCTCGACGGCCTGCGCCTGGTACGGCCGCAGCGCCCAGCCGTTCTCCTCCAGCTCGATCGGGTGCGCCTCGCCGTCCACGTACCCGGCGAGGTCCTCGGCCGGCCAGCCCAGCTTGAGCAGCGTCTGCTTGATCTGCCCGCGCTCCGACGGGTGCACCGCCACCGTGTCGGCGTCGATCCGGGCCCCGACCAGCGGGGTGATCCGCTTCGACCGCAGGATCTCCTCCAGCACCGGCCGGTCCGTGCTGGTCAGCACCAGCCCGTGCACGGGGTGCTTGGACAGGGTGAGCCGCCCGTAGCGGGCCATGGTCTCGGCCACGTCGACGAGCAGCGCGTGCGGGACGGGATAGCGGGAGAACTCGACGAGCGCGTCGACGACCTGCTCGGCGTCGTGCCCGGCGGCCCGCGCGTTCCACAGCCCCAGCGGCGTGATCCGGTACGTGTGGATGTGCTCGGGCGCCCGCTCCAGCTCGGCGAAGGGGGCGATGGCCCGGCGCGCGGCTCCGGCGAGCTCGTGATCGACCTCCAGGAGGAGGGTTTTGTCGCTCTGGACGATGAGAGGCCCGTTCACGCCTGTCCCTTTCCGGCGGGGTGGCGGCCGCCCGGGCGCGGGCGGCCAAACCTCCAGTCTGCCGTATCCGGCCGGGGCCGTGAGCGCCTGGCCGCGCGGGGCGCGGCCCTTCGCCGGGGGGACGGCCGACTACGCGCCCAGGTGGGGCAGCGGCCCCGACGGGTACGGGGTCTCCACCGGGAGCAGGGCGCGGGCCGCGTCGGTGTCGCCGGCGCGGAGCAGGCCGTGGATCTCGCGGACCAGCGGGGTGACGTCGCGGATGGCCACCGTCCACTCGTCGGCGTAGGCCCGCGACGCCGGGCCCGACAGGCCCAGTTGGAGGGACCGGTGGGGCAGCGGGTTCAGGTGCGGGTCGCGCTCGGGGTCCCACTGGACGCGGACCGGGGAGCGGGACAGGGTCTTCTTCCAGGCCGCGCGGTCGGTGTGCACGCGCGGCGCGTAGTGCGACAGGCAGGCCTGCGCCAGGGCGCCGTCGAAGCCCGCACGGCTGATCTCCACGGCCAGCACGGTCTCCTGGCCCTCCTTCGTGGCCCAGCCGCAGCGGTACATCATCCACAGGAACGACGGCTTGATCCACGTCATCCGCTCCCGCTTCCAGGCGGGCGGGAAGCGGCCGTCGCGGGCCGCCGGCAGGCCCAGGGCGGGGGAGTACGCCTGGTACACGGTCACGGTGGAGGCGGTGTGGACGGCGCGGATCTGGCGGACGGGGGTCTGGCTGACGGCGGCCTGGCTGGCGGCGGTCTGGCGGATAGGGGTCTGGCCGGTTTCCTGCATGCGGCCAGGGTGCGGCGCACGCACCCCTTCCCGCCAGGGGTTTTCCCTCCGCGAGCCGTCCTAGACCTGGTCCTCCGCCAGCTCCGCCACCCC
The DNA here is from genome assembly GCF_002028425.1 of Streptomyces katrae. Lineage (GTDB taxonomy): Bacteria > Actinomycetota > Actinomycetes > Streptomycetales > Streptomycetaceae > Streptomyces > Streptomyces katrae_A. The sequence goes on from NZ_CP020042.1 coordinate 4,343,301, forward strand.
CGTGATCCGGTGCAGGGCGTACGTGCGCACCTCGTCCGCCGTGTGGTCGTAGCCGGTGACGAAGCCGCCCTCCACCCGCACCGGGGCGATGACCCGCTGGCTGGCCGCGCCCTCCGCGTTGACGTACCCGATCCACACCGCCGACCCGGTCAGCGCCGCCGCCTGCACCGTCGCCAGGGTCTCCGCCGCGCTGGTGCGCGGCAGCTCGCCCGGCCCCGGGGCGGCCGACGGCCCGGCCGGCTCCTTGCGGACCGCCGTGGCCGCCAGGTCGCCCGCGCGGATCGCCCGTACCGCCGCGCCCAGCAGCGTCGGGTCCGGAACCGGCGGCCCGTCCGGGACCGGCACCGGGGCCGTGCGCTCCGGGGTGCGGTACGCGGCCGCCCGCGCCACCAGCACGTCCCCCGTAAGGGACTCCGCCGCCGGGGCGTAGCCCATCGCCCGCAGCCCGTCGAGCAGCGCGCCCGGCTCCGCCTGCGCCGCCAGCACCGTCGGCGCGAGCCGGCGCAGCCCCAGGCCCGCCGAGCGCTTGTCGGCCAGGATCTCGCCCAGCATGGCGTCGTCGTCGCAGCGCACGTACGAGGAGGCCGCGCCGACCCGCAGGTGCCCGTGCCGCCGCGCCACGTCGTCGATCAGGTACGCCAGCGGCTGCGGTACCGGGGTGCGGCTGTGCTCGGCGAGGAAGGCGTGCAGGTCGGAGGCGGTCTGCCCGGAGTCCAGGGCCCGGCGCACCGAACCCGGAGTGAACCGGTACACCGTCGCCCCGCCCTTGGACTCCACGTCCGCCAGCACCGCCAGCACGTCGCCCAGCGGCCGGCGCAGCGGTCCCGGCGCCACCGCCGTCAGGTCGGCCTGGAGCAGCACGTGGTCCACCGGCTCCGGCAGCAGTGGCGCCAGCTGCGGCGCCGGGTCGCGGCCCTCCAGCAGGGCCCGGCCGAACGCGCTGAGCGCGCCCCGGCCGGTGACGCCCAGTACCTCGGCGTCGTGCAGGGTCCAGTGCGCGAGCCGGGCCCGCAGGCCGCTCGTCCCGCGCTCCGGGCGCTCCCACGCGAGCCGTTCCAGCAGTGCGTCCGGGTCGGGCGAGCCGCCCTCGGGCAGGGCGGCGAGGAGTTCCAGGACCCGGCGGCGCACCTCGGGCGCGGGCGAACGGTCCAGGTCGGGGCCGAGCACCGACAGGGTGCGGCCCTTGGCGTCCTGCTCGCCGACCAGCCCGGGGGTGCGGGTGGCGGCCAGCCAGGCCGAGGCCAGCGCCGACCAGCGTTCGGCGGGCGGCAGGGCGCACCAGTCGTCGAAGGCGGGGGTGGGCGCGTACCGCTCGTCGGCCTCGCCGTCACTGGCCAGCAGCCCGGCCGCGTAGGCGAGTTCGATCCAGAACGCGGCCGCCTGCTCGGTGGTGTCCAGGGTCGACGCCGCCCGCTTCAGGTCGCGCACGGCCAGCCCGCCGGCCCGCAGCACCAGCGGAGAGGTGTGCTCCCAGGACTTCACCAGCTCCTCGACGGTGCCCAGCGCGGCCAGCGCCTGCCCGGCGGCGTTCGCGTCCACAAGCTGTGGACGGTGCTCGCGGTGCGCGCCGACCGGCGGCGCGACCGGCGCCGTCGCCCGGTGCGCGAGCCCGCCCCGCAGGTGCAGCGCCACCTCGCGCGGCAGCACGACCGTCCGCGGCGAGGCCGGCAGCAGCAGCCCCCGGTCCCGCAGCCAGCGCACGGGCGGCGCCGGGTTCGGCGTCACCTCCCCGTACGGCGGCCCCCACACGAGCCGCCCCAGCACCTGGTGCGCCTCCGCCGGGGCCTGGTCCAGCAGCGCCGACATCCGCTCCGGGTCGGTGAACAGCCCGGTCAGGGCCGCCACCGCCGAAACCGGGTCGTGGGTCGGGGGCAGCCCGGCGGCCGCCACGATCTCCTGGACCCGGGTGGGCGACATCCCCGCCGTGGCCTCGGCGACGGTCGGCCCGAGGCCGGTCGGGGAGGGCCGCTGCGGCGAGGGGGCGAGCAGTTCCCGGGCGGTGCGGACCAGGCGCAGCCGGTCGTCGTCGCCCCACACCAGGGCCTGGTCCCGCAGGGTCGCCAGGGCCCGGGGGAGGGCGTCGCGGGCCGCACCGTCCTTGGCGTCCTCGCCGCCGGAACCGGTGAGCAGCTCCTCCAGCACCGGGTACGGGCACGGGTCGGGGGCCACGGCCAGGGCCTCGGCCGTCTGGAGCGCGAACCGGTCGAGGCGGTCCAGCGCCCGCACGACCGAGGCCCGGGTGCCGGCGCGGGTGGCCAGCTGCGTGACGTCGCCGGGGACCGGGTTCAGCAGGTCGGGACGGGCGTGCAGCAGCGCGGCGAGCGCCGCGTCGTCCCGGCCGCGGAGCGCCTCGGCGAGGGAGCGGGGAGGGGTGGGGGTGGCGGCGGTGCCGGTGGTGGCGGTGGCGGTGGCGGCGTCGACGGGCGGAGGTTCCGGCGTGGCGTGGGCGGTGCCCCGCTGCGCGTTCGTCGCGGCGCTTCCCTGCGGACTTCCCTCGGGCACGGTGCTCGCCTCCTGGTCACGTCGGCCGGTCGTCGGCCGGTCCCCATCCGGCCAACGGTATCCGTTGCGCCGACGGCCGCTCCACGCCCGCACGCGCTACCTTCTGGGGCGTGGGGATCGAGAGCGACCATCTGGTCTACGAATACCTGAGCCGCGTCGGGGACTTGGCGCAGCAGCGGCAGCTGTCGTCGGGGGACCGGATGCGGCTCGTGTCGGGGCTGCGCGACGAGATCGACCGGCGGCGGGCCCGCTTCGAGCCGGAGACGCCGGAGGCGGTCCGCGCCGTCCTGGAACGGCTCGGCACGCCGGAGGAGGTCCTGGACGCGGCGGCCCGCCGGACGGCGGCCGCCGCCGATCCCCTCCCCCCTGCCGCCGTCGCACCGGTCTCGGTCCCGCAGCAGCGCGGAAACCGCCGCTGGCCGTCCCCGAAGCGGCCGGACGTCCCTGGGCCTGCTTCCCCTGCCCCTCCTCTCCCCTCCGAGGGGCGGAACGTGCCGCCGCACCTGGCGGGGCTGGACGAGCTCGGCGGTCCGTCCTCCGACCACGGCGAACCCGACTGGTGGCGGCTGCCGGCCGCCGGGCGCGGACCGCAGGTCGAGGGGTTCGCGGGCGGCATCGAGATCCCCGAGCTGCTGGGACGGGCCGAGGACGCCCCCGGGCCCGACGCCGCCCCGCCGGACCCGCCCGATGGCCCCGGCGGCCTGCTGGCCTACCTCCGCCGGCGCCGGAAGCGGGGTGAGGACGCGCAGCCGCCGGCCGCGGAAGGCGCCGACTCCGCCAAGGCGGCCAAGGTGCCGCGCCCGCGCCCGCACGGCTTCCTCCTGCTGGCGGCGACGCTGCTGGCCGCGGGGGCGCTGACGGGGTACTGGCCGCTGCTCGGCGCGGGCGCGCTGGTGGCGTACGTGTCCCGGGTGCTCGGTCCACGGGAGCGCAAGTGGGTGATCCTGGGCGTGCCCGCCGGGGTGTTCACCGCGGCGGTGCTGTGGCTGTGGGGCCGCACCACGGGCCGGTGGGGCGACCCCCTGCCGGAGGCGCAGCTGGGCCCGGTCTTCCAGTCGATGTGGCCCACCCTGGCCCGCACCGCGAGCGCCACCCTGGCGGCCTACCTCACCTGGCGCAGCCGCCGGAGGTAGGGGTGGGCGGGGCGGGTTCGGGGGAGGGCGGGGTCTGAGACCGCCCGGCTCAGACCCCGCCCTCCCCCGACCCCGACCCCGCCCCGGCCGGTCGTGGCCGTCCCGCGTGGGTCCCGGGTGCCGTCCGTTCCGCCCGGCCCTTCGTTACCCGCCGGCGGGACGGCTACGGCCCCGCAGCCACCAGATGGCGGGCTTGCGCCATTCGCTCACTTTCCCGTGGGGACGGTTTGGCTCAAAAATGGGGCAAGAGCTGACATTCCGCCAAATAACCTTATCTGATAAGCCAACCTCCGCTTACGCTCCCGCAGGCCGCTGGAGTCTCGGCACAATGGCGCTATGACCTCCCACATCCCCCCACAGCTGACGGTCGGATTCGACCTCGACATGACGCTCATCGACTCCCGCCCCGGCATCCGGGCCGCCTGGCAGGCGCTCGCCGCGAGGACCGGGGCGTTCATCGACGCCGACCTGGCCATCACCCGTCTCGGCCCCCCGCTGGAGGAGGAGCTCGCCTACTGGTTCCCCGAGGAGCAGATCCCTGCGATGCGGGACCTCTACCGGGAGATGTACCCCGACCACGCCATCGAGCCGACGCCCGCGATGGTCGGGGCCCGTGAGGCCGTCAAGGCCGTTCAGGCGCTCGGCGGGCGGGCGATCGTGGTCACGGCGAAGAACGAGCCCAACGCCCGCCAGCACCTCGAACACCTCGGGATAGAGGCCGACGCCGTCATCGGCTGGCTCTGGGCCGAGGGCAAGGCCAAGGCGCTGCGCGAGTACGGCGCGCAGGTGTACGTCGGCGACCACATCGGCGACGTGCGCGGCGCCCGGACGGCCGGGGCCCTGTCGGTGGCGGTGGCGACGGGGCCGTGCGCGGCGGAGGAACTGCGCGAGGCCGGTGCCGACGTGGTGCTGGACGACCTCACCGCGCTGCCGCAGTGGCTGGAGGAGTTCGCCCGCACCCTCGCGGCCTGAACCCGGCCGCAGTACGAGGCGTAAGGGGCGTAAGGGGCATAAGGCGCGTCAGGCGGCCTGGGATGCCCGGGCCGCCCGGCGCTGGGCCGCCGCCGAGCGGAGGACACCGGCGGCGGAGATCGCGAAGCCGACGCCCATGAGCATGCACACCGCCCACGCGTACGACGGGAACGGGTCGGTGCCCAGGAACAGCGGGGCGATCGTCACGAGGGTCGCCACGGCGCCCACGATGAACACGATGCCGCCCGCCTTGACCAGTCCGTCGCCGGGCCGTGCTTCGTCGGGGTGAGGAGTAACAGTCACCCCACCAGGGTAGTTCCCTGGCCGAAGTGATCGAGCGGGAAGGACCGGGGAACGTCTTGCCACCCGTTTCAGGACCATTAGCCTGGAGGAGGCGGGTCGATGGACCCGCTGTACTGCTATCCGGAGCCGTTCACCTCGGCAAACCGGACCCGACGAGCACAAGGACAGAGGACGGACGTGCCTACCGGCAAGGTCAAGTGGTTCAACAGCGAGAAGGGCTTCGGCTTTCTCTCCCGAGACGACGGCGGAGACGTCTTCGTGCACTCGTCGGTGCTCCCCGATGGGGTCGACGCGCTCAAGCCCGGGCAGCGCGTGGAGTTCGGCGTCGTCGCGGGACAGCGCGGTGACCAGGCGCTCTCGGTAGTCGTGCTGGAGCCGACGCCGTCCGTGGCGGCCGCGCAGCGGCGCAAGCCCGACGAGCTCGCCTCGATCGTGCAGGACCTGACGACCCTGCTGGAGAACATCACCCCGATGCTCGAGCGCGGCCGCTACCCCGACAAGGTGCACGGCGCGAAGATCGCCGGCCTGCTGCGTGCGGTGGCCGACCAGCTCGACGTCTGATCATCTGATCGTTCCCTCGCGCGCACACCGGTGCCCCGCCGCCTCGCAAGAGCGGCGGGGCACCGGCGCGTGCGGCCCTGCGTGCGGGAGCGGCTACGGGAAGCTCAGCGCGTCCGGCCCGATGGCCGGAACCAGGCCTTCGGCCGCGGCCCTGGTCAGCAGCCCGCGCACGGCCGCGTAGCCCGCGTCGCCCAGGTCGGCCGTGAACTCGTTGACGTACAGCCCGATGTGCTGGTCGGCGACCTTCGGGTCCAGCTCCTGCGCATGCGCCCGTACGTAGGGCCGGGAGGCCTCGGGGTCCTCCCACGCCATCCGCACCGACGTGCGGGCCGCCTCGGCCAGCGCGCGCAGGGTGTCCGCGCCGAGGGAGCGCTTGGCGATGATCGCGCCGAGCGGGATGGGCAGGCCGGTGGTGGACTCCCAGTGCTCGCCCATGTCGGCCAGACAGTGCAGCCCGTACTCCTGATAGGTGAACCGGGCCTCGTGGATGACCAGCCCGGCGTCGACCCGGCCGTCGCGCACCGCCGGCATGATCTCGTGGAAGGGGAGGACGACGACCTCGCCGACCCCGGCGGGGAGCACGTCCGCCGCCCACAGCCGGAACAGCAGGTAGGCGGTGGAGCGCTCGCTCGGCACCGCGACCGTCTTCCCCGTCAGGTCCAGCCCCGGCTCGCGGGTCAGCACCAGCGGGCCGCAGCCGCGCCCCAGCGCGCCGCCGCAGGGCAGCAGCGCGTACTCCTCCAGCACCCACGGCAGCACCGCGTACGACACCTTCAGCACGTCCAGCTCGCCGCGCTCGGCCATGCCGTTGGTGACGTCGATGTCGGCGAAGGTCACGTCGAGGGCGGGTGCCCCCGGGACGCGGCCGTGCGCCCAGGCGTCGAAGACGAAGGTGTCGTTCGGGCAGGGCGAGTAGGCGATGTCCAGGGTGCTCAGGGGGGTGGGAGGGTGGTCAGCGGTCGCGGTCATGGCGTTCTCCCCAGGTGACGAGTACGGGGCCCAGCGCGCGGAACCCGTCGGCGAGGGCGGCCAGCGCGTCCCCGATCCGCCAGGCGGCCCGGTCGCGCGGCCCGACGGCGTTGGACACGGCGCGGATCTCCAGCACCGGCAGCCCGTGCGCGGCGGCCGCCTCCGCCACCCCGAAGCCCTCCATCGCCTCGGCCCCGGCGAGCGGGTGCCGGGCGGCGAGCTCGGCGGCGCGGGCGGCGCTGCCGGTGACGGTGGAGACGGTGAGGACGGGCGCGAGGAGCGCCCCGGTGGCCTCGGCGGCCCGGGCGGCCAGGTCGGCGGGCGGAAGGTGCACGCTGCGGCCGAAGCCGAGCTCCTGCACCGGGACGAAGCCCTCGGCGGTCTCGGCCCCCAGGTCGGCGGCGACGAGCGCGTCGGCGACCACGAGCGAGCCGAGCGGGGCGGCGGGGGCGAACCCGCCGCCGATGCCGGCGGAGATGACGAGCGAGTAGTCGGCCAGCGCGAGGGCGGTGGCCGTGGCGGCCGCGGCGGAGGCCGGGCCGACACCGCCGACGAGCACGTCGGCGGCGAGGCCGGGCAGGTCCCGGCGGGTGATGAGGTACCCCCCGGGCAGGGTGCGCGGCTCGGGTGTGACCGGGTCCTGATGAGGGGTGAGCCCGGAGGCCGCGGAGTCGGCCTCCGCGGCCACGGCGGTCACGATCAGCGCGCGCACGCTGCTGTGCCTGCCGCTTGCTACTTCTTGAGCTTGAGCTTGAAGGACCAGACGGCGAGGGGCTTGCCGTCCTGGCCGACCTGGACGAAGCTCAGCATCTTCGACTGGGGCGCCTCGCCCTGGCCGCCGGTCGCGAAGACGTCGGCGCCCGCGAAGCTGCGGTAGGTGTTCGCGGAGGGCTCGGTGATCGGCTGGCCGTCGAGGACCGCCTGCCACTTCTTGCCGTCCTCGACGACCTTCGGCTCGACGCCGAGGCGCAGCGTGTCGCCGCGGCCGTACTCGATGGTCTTGGCGTCCTTGCGGCCGGTGAGGCACTCCTGGACCTTGTCCATGGAGAGCTCCTTGCCGTCGGCGCGGCACTCAGACTCGGCGGACACCGACGAGCTGCCGACGGTCACCGTCGCGAGCGGCGTCGGCTTGTCGCAGGCGGACAGGAGGAGGAGGCCGGCGGACACGGCTCCGAGGGCCGCGACGCTGCGGCGGGCCCTACCCGGGAAAAGCGGTGCGGTCATGAGCCGAAGGCTATCTGGCCGCTGGGCTGCGCCGCCGCACGGGGGGTGTACGGCGGCGTGCCCTTGCGCTCGGCGGGGGGTGGGGGGCCTCGCCGGGGCCCGCGGGCCCCGCCCGCCCGGCACCGCCCCCGCGGGGGCGTCAGGCCACGCTGGGGTGGGACGAGCGTTGGTGGTGGGGGGACGTCAGGTAGCCGCGGAGGGCCACCGCCGCGCCCAGGGCGATCACCGCCGAGGCGACCGTCATCCCGAGGACCCCGTTCAGCGGCAGGGCGATGCCGATGCCGCCCCCCACCACCCACGCCATCTGGAGCAGCGTCTCCGATCGGGCGAAGGCGGACGTGCGGACGGCCTCCGGGACGTCGCGCTGGATCATCGCGTCGAGCGAGAGTTTCGCCAGGGCCTGGCAGAAGCCGGCCGTGCCGGCCAGTACCGCCATGAACGGGCCGCTGAAGACGAGGGCCGACAGGATCGCCACGCCCAGCGTGGCGGAGAGGACCGTGGCCACGATGGCTTCCGGGGCGCGGGCCCGCAGCCACGCCCCCACCGCCGTGCCGCACGCGTTGCCCACGCCCGCCGAGGCGCCCACGATCCCGAGGGACACCGCCGCGCTCTGGCCGCCCAGCGGCTGCTCGCGCAGCAGGAACGCCAGGAAGAAGATCAGGAATCCGGACAGCACCCGCATCGTCGCGTTCGCGAGGAGTCCGCACAGCACCGGGCGGCTCACCGTCCGCAGGCCGGGACGTTTCGAGTGGGCCTCGTGGGTGGAGAGGCGGGCCCGGCGTTCGCCCTTGGCGTCGTCCACCTTGTGCGGCAGCTGGAACGCCGCGAACGTCCCCCACACGAAGACCGCGCAGGCCCCGTACAGCGGCCACGGCGGCCCGAGCGCGTGCAGGCCCGCCCCCACCGGTGCGGCGGCACCCGTCGCGAGGAGGCCGGCGAGGGTGACCCGGGAGTTCGCCTTGACGAGGGAGAACCCCTGCGGCAGGAGGCGTGGGACCACCGCGCTGCGGACGACGCCGTACGCCTTCGACGCCACCAGGACGCCCAGTGCCGCCGGGTACAGCTCCAGCCCGCCCGTCGCCACCGCGCCCGACATCATCACCGCGAGCAGGGCCCGCGTCAGCATCGCGCCTGCCATCGCCGCCCGCCGCCCGTGCGGCAGCCGGTCCAGCAGGGGGCCGATGACGGGGGCCAGCAGGGTGAAGGGGGCCATGGTGATGCCCAGGTACAGGGCCACCCGTCCGCGTGCCTCGTCCGTGGGAACGGAGAAGAAGACGGTGGAGGCGAGCGCGACGGTGATCATGACGTCGCCGGCGCCGTTGATCGCGTGCAGTTCGATCAGCCGGCCGAGTCCGGATTCCCCGGCGCCGTGGGCGTGCGTGACGCGCCGGATCCCGCGTGCCGTACCGGTGAACGGGAGGTGCAGGGCACGCCCGACCGCCCGGCCGGCCCGCTTGGCCGGTCCCGAGCCGTCTGCGGACGACCGTACGGGAGCCACGTGGACATAGTGCCCCAGACCGTCCGCCGGGACCCGCCCCGGCGCGTCCGGGCGGGGCCGGGGCGGGGCCGGGGCGGGCCGTGGGTGGGGTGCGGGGCGGGGTGCGGGGGTGGTGCGGGGGTCGTCGATGTCCGCGAATCGGACCTCGCATGTGGGCCGAAGCCGTCGGAGGAGGTAGCGTGCGTAGCGCGCCACCGGCGGTTGCTCTTGGCCGCGCGCCTCTTCGCGATCCCGCAGAATGGATCACATGGGGTGCGCCCGAGGCCGATCGGGGCGCGGACGTCGACGCGGCCCTCTGGTCCGCTCCGCCCGCGCTACGTACGGACGAGACCGACGGGTCGTTGTGGACGACAGTACGGACGGCGCACTCGTGAGACGGCGTAGGAGAGAACGAGACCTGTGAGTGCTGCGACGACGCGAAGCCGTACCCCGCGTACCCCGCGTACCCCCGCCCCCGACCGCCTGTGCGTCGAGGCCGTGGAGCTCGCCCGGGAGGCCGCCGAGGAGGCCGCCTACCCCGGTGCGGTGGGCGAGCACGTCTCCGTCGTAGCGGAGGGTGACCGGGTCGTCACCCACTTCTTCGAGTGCAGGGAAGCGGGCTACCGGGGCTGGCGCTGGGCCGTCACCGTCACCCGTGCGTCGCGCGCCAAGAACGTCACTCTGGACGAAACGGTGCTGCTGCCGGGTGACGACGCCCTGCTCGCGCCGGAGTGGGTGCCGTGGAGCGAGCGGCTGCGTCCGGGGGACATGGGTCCGGGTGACCTGCTCCCGACGGACGCGGACGACCTGCGGCTGGAGCCCGGGTACAGCGGCGAGGACGTGCCGCCGCCGAACTCGGTGGTCTCGGAGGAGATGGCCGAGCTGGTGGAGGCGGAGGACGCCGACGTCACCGACCGGGTGGCCGTGCCGGCGCGCGGGTCCATCACCGCCGTTGCGGAAGAGCTGGGGATGCGGCGTGCGCGGGTGCTGTCCCGGTACGGGCTGCACACGGCCGCCGACCGCTGGGACGAGTCCTTCGGGGCGAAGACGCCCATGGCGCAGGCGGCGCCGGCGTCGTGCGTGTCGTGCGGCTTCCTGGTGGCCATCGGGGGGTCGCTGGGGCAGGCCTTCGGGGTGTGCGCGAACGAGTTCGGGCCGGCGGACGGGCGGCTGGTGTCGCTGTCGTACGGGTGCGGGGGCCATTCGGAGGCGGCGGTGATGCCGAAGCCGCCGAGGCCGGCGGAGCCGGTGCTGGATTCGATGGCGATCGACGAGTTCCCGCTGCGGCCGGCTGCCGCCGATGAAGGATCGGTGCCGGTCACGGACCTGCCGTCCGAGGACCTGGGGCACTCGTAGCCGGAGCGCTACCGCTGCGGGGTGCCGGTGCCGCTACGGGGTGCCGGTGCCGCTACGGGGTGCTGGTGCCGCTACGCGGAGCCGTCTCCCCGTCCCGCCCTTCCTCCGTTCCCCCGGGGCCTGCGCCCCCGGTCCCCCGCGCCGCGGTGGCGCCGTACGCTCGACGGCATGGACATGATGGGGATGACCGGGCGGGTGACGGGGACGGTCGGGCCGGGGCTCGTGGGGGAGGTCATCGTCCAGATCCGCGGTGGTGCCGAGCACTTCCTCGCGTACCCCGCCCCCGGGGAAGGGCGGATCGGCGTCGGATCCGTCGTCACTGTCGTGGAGTACCAGCCCCCGCGCACGGTCTACGTGATGGGCGTGTACGAGGGCTGACGGTCGGCCGCCCTCGTATCAAGATGGCGACAAGAATGATCCGGCCACTTCTCCACCGCCCCCGAACAGGCGCAGACTCACCCCCGTCGGTGCCGAACGGCACCGCGATAAGGGGGCGTTGCCGATGGCTATCGGCGTCGTGGCGGGAGTGGTTCTCGCCGCAATCATTGCCTTGATCGGCCTGTTCAAGCTCATGTGGCGGGTGGCCGAACCGAACGAGGCGCTCGTCATCTCCGGTTCCACGCACAAGACCGAGGGCATCGGCGAGGGCATGGGCTTCCGGATCGTCACCGGCCGCGGGACCCTCGTGCTGCCCGGGGTGCAGGCCGTGCGCAAGCTTTCGCTGGACCTCAACGAGACGCAGCTGAACGTGGACTGCGTGACCCACCAGGGGATCCCGCTGCGGGTCAAGGGGGTCGTGATCTTCAAGATCGGCGACGACTACGTGTCCATCGCCAATGCCGCGCGCCGTTTCCTCGACCAGCAGAAGATGATGCCCGAACGGGTGCACATCGTCTTCGCCGGCCATCTGCGGTCCATCGTCGGCGGCCTGACGGTCGAGGACATGATCCGCGACCGGGAGAAGCTGACCGGGCAGACGCGGGCGGCCTGTGGGACCGAGATGGAGAAGCTCGGGCTGATCGTGGACTCGCTGCAGATCCACGAGATCGAGGACCCGACCGGCTACATCAAGAACCTCGCGATGCCGCACGCCGCCGCCGTCCAGCGCGACGCCCGCATCGCGCAGGCCGAGGCCAACCGGCTGGCGACCGAGGCCGAGCAGACGGCGTTCGCCCGGATGGCCGAGGCCACCCGGGACAGCGAGATCCTCCAGGCCGGCTACCAGGCCGAACGGGACAAGGCCGCGGCCACCGCCCGGCAGGCGGGGCCGCTGTCCGAGGCGGCCGCCCGGCAGGAGGTCGTCGTGCAGGAGACCCGGGTCGCGGAGCTGGAGGCGCACCGGCGCGAGCAGCAGCTCCAGGCCGACGTGCGCAAGCCCGCGGACGCGGCGGCGTACCAGACGAGGACGCTCGCCGAGGCGGAGCGCGACGCCCGGATCTCGGCGGCGCAGGCCAAGGCGAAGGAGACGGAGCTCGCGGCGGCCGCCGAGGCGACCCGGGTCAGGACGGCCGCGGCCGCCGAGGCCCAGGCCACCGAGGCACGAGGGCACGCGGCGGCCACCGCGACACGGGTCAGCGGTGAGGCGGAGGCGGCGTCCACCCAGGCCAAGGGCCTCGCGGCGGCCGAGTCGGCGCGGGCGAACGGTCTCGCGCAGGCGGAGGCGGCCAGGGCCAAGGGTCTGGCGGAGGCCGAGGCGATCAAGGCGCGGGCCGCGGCGCTGGCGGAGAACCAGGAGGCCGTCGTCGCCCAGCAGCTCGCGGAGAACTGGCCGGCCATCGTCCAGGCGGGCGCGGGCGCCTTCGGCAACGTCGAGCACATGGTGCTGCTGAACGGGGCCGAGGGGATGTCGGAGATGTTCGCGAAGGCCCTGACGATGGGCGGTACGGGGCTGGGCGTGGCCCGTCAGCTGCTGGCCTCGATGGGCGCCCAGCAGAAGGGGGAGCAGAAGGGGGAGGGGGGCCGGGAGGCGAAGGCCCCTGCCGCCACCCCCGTGAGCGGCACGGGCCCCGGCCGGACGCCGATCCCGATCGACGAGGACCGGGCCTGACCGGCGGCAGGTGCCGGCTGACGGCCGCAAGCCCGTCTTAGGCCGGTGCCGCCCGCCGGCACGTGCGGTGCGCGCAAGGTTCGTCGGCCTTGCGCGCACCGCGTGTGCGGCGCGGTTCTGCCGGGCTGGTCCCGTAGGCCCGGCGGAAGGCGCGGCCGAGGACGGCGGCGCTGCCGAAGCCCCGGCGGGCGGCGAGGGAGTGCACGGGCCTGTGGGGCCGCCGCGCGGTGCCGCCCTGGGCGCGGGGGGCCGTCAGCCCTTCGGGCGGCGCCTCAGCAGGCGCTTGGCCGCCAGGGTCAGGGCCGTGGCCGCCGCGAGGACCAGGGCGCCCTTCGTGAAGCCGCCGCCCTTCCCGTCCGCCGGGCCCTGCTCCGCGGCCGAGCCGGGAGCGGGGGGACGGCCCGCCGGGCCCGAGGGGGCCGGGGTGGTGGCGGGGGCCACGGGGACGGCCACCACGCGGCTGTTCGCGCCCTCCGCGCCGAACAGCAGCGTCCGGCCGTCCGCGGAGTACGTCACCGACTCCGCCTGGCCCTGCCAGGGCGCGTCCACCCGTTCGCCCTCCCCCTGCGGGCGGCCGTCCTTCCACGGGTACGTCCGCGCCGTGAAGTAGCCCCGCAGCGTCAGCCGGGTGCCGTCCGGGGAGAACGCCCCGTCCGTCACCCACGGCACCTCCGCGATCCGCCGGAAGACGTTGCGTCCGTCCGGCGACAGCTTCTCCGGGCCCTCGTACAGGCCGCCGCCCTGCTCGTTCTTGCTCGCGATGTACACCCGGCCCGTCACCGGATGGACCATCAGCGCCTCGGCGTTGCGCGGCCCGTCCGCGTAGACGGCCGTGAACTGCTCGGCCGTGACCGTCGCGTCGTGCAGCTCCTTCGGTTCCGGGAAGCGGTAGATCCACACGTGGTCCCAGGTCCCGTCGCGGTTGTCGCCGATGTCCCCGACGTAGAGGTTCCCGTCCGGGCCCAGCGAGATGGCCTCGACGTCGCGCGGGGTGCCGATGCCGGAGAGGGTGATGCGGGCCACCGTCCTGCCCGTCGCCGAGTCCACCGCGTACACGTACGGGCCGTCGTCGCTGTCGTTGTGCGTCCAGTACACGCCCGGGTGGATCCGGCTGGCGGCCAGCCCGCTCGACTCCGTGATCCGCGGATCGCCGATCGTGAACCCGGAGGCGGCGGGCGCCGGGCTGCCGGTGGCCGGGGCGGCCCCGGAGGCCGCGGCTGCGCCCGGCAGCAGCAGGCCCAGGGCGAGAGCGGCGGGAACGGCGGTCGTCGGGACGGTCAGCAGGCGCATCCCCCCAGCCTGCCAGCCCCCGCCCCGTCAGGGGCCGTGCCCGCTCCCGCCCCCGGCGTGTCCGGCATCACAGGGGTGCGCGCCGCGTGATCCGCGATGATGACCGGATGCGTTTCATGTTCGTCGGCGATTCCATGACCATCGGACGCGCCGGCGACTTCACCTGGCGCTACCGGATGTGGCAGCACCTGCGCGCCACCCTCGGCGACGGCTGCTTCGAGATCGTCGGACCGCGCAGCGCGCTGTACGACGCCGCCGGTGACACCCCGGCCGGCGAGGGCTACGCCGCCCCCGGCTTCCCGGCGGCCGCCCGCCGCCACCTGGCCGGCTGGGGCGAGGGCTGGCAGCACATGGCCCCGCTCATCGGGCCCGCCGTCCGCGAGAGCGGGGCCGACGTGCTGCTCGTCTCCCTCGGCCTGATCGACCTCGGCTTCTACACGAAGGCCGACCAGACCGCCGAGAACGTCCGCGCGTTCATCGCGGCCGCCCGCGAGGCCCGCCCCGGCATCCGGATGGTCCTCCTGCCGGTCATACCCAACGTCCGCGCCGAGGACGACGCCCCCTTCGCCGCCGAGGTCGTCCGCTTCAACGAACTCCTCGCCAAGACCGTCGCCGACCTCACCGACGCCGCTTCGCCGGTGCTGCTGGCCGCGCGCCCGGAGGCGTACGACATCCACCGCGACACCTACGACGGCACCCACCCCAACGCCTCCGGCGAGCACCGCCTGGCCGGGGAGTTCGCGGCCGTCCTCCACCAGGCCTGGGGCATCGGCGGCCCCTACCGCCCGGCCGACGACACGTAACGCGCCGGAGGAACGGGGGTCTTGCCTCGAGCGCACTCCAAGCAGTTGGCTTGGCCCCCATGAAGTACACGCAGCTCGGACGCACCGGCCTCAAGGTCAGCCGACTCGTACTCGGCACGATGAACTTCGGTCCGCAGACCGACGAACCCACCAGTCACGCCATCATGGACGCAGCGCTCGACGCGGGCGTCAACTTCTTCGACACCGCCAACGTCTACGGCTGGGGCGAGAACAAGGGCCGCACCGAGGAGATCATCGGCACCTGGTTCGCCCAGGGCGGCGGCCGCCGCGACAAGACGGTCCTCGCCACGAAGGTCTACGGCTCCATGGCCCCCGAGGGCGAGCCCTGGCCCAACTACGACCGGCTCTCCGCCCTCAACATCCGCCGCGCCGTCGACGCCAGCCTCAAGCGGCTGCAGACCGACCACATCGACGTCTACCAGTTCCACCACGTCGACCGGCAGACCCCCTTCGAGGAGATCTGGCAGGCCGTCGAGGTCCTGGTCCAGCAGGGCAAGATCCTCTACGCGGGCTCCTCCAACTTCCCCGGATGGAAGATCGCCCAGGCCAACGAGACCGCCGCGCGCGGCGGCCGGCTCGGGCTCGTCAGCGAGCAGTGCCTCTACAACCTCGCCGAACGGCGCGCCGAGATGGAGGTCATCCCGGCCGCGCAGGAGTACGGGCTCGGCGTCATCCCGTGGTCCCCGCTGCACGGCGGACTGCTCGGCGGGGCCATCCGCAAGCAGGCCGCCGGAGCGTCCGAGGGGCGCAGCGCCTCCGGCCGTACCGCGGACGCCCTCGCGGACACCGCGGTGCGGGCGCAGGTGCAGGCGTACGAGGACCTGCTCGACAAGCACGGCCTGGAGCCCGGTGAGACGGCGCTGGCCTGGCTGCTGACCCGGCCGGGGGTCACCGGCCCGATCGTCGGCCCGCGCACGCGGGAGCAGCTGGCGTCCGCGCTGCGGGCGGTGGAGCTGGAGCTGTCGCAGGAGGTACTCGCCGGACTGGACGAGATCTTCCCCGGCCCGGGTCCGTCGCCGGAGGCCTTCGCCTGGTAGGCGCCGGTCCCGGCGAGGCGGCCGTGGGGCGGCCGCGGGGCGGTGCTACTGGCCGACCGCGGCCGCCACGGCGACGACGACGAACATCAGCACGAGCACACCGGCCATGACACGGTTTCTGGTCTTGGGATCCACCCGTCGAGACTAACGCGAAGGCGCCCGGCCCCCGTGCCGGGGGCTGCGAGACTTCCGTCATGGTCACAGTCGACGACGTACGGCGGCTGGCGCTCGCGCTGCCGCGCACCGAGGAACACCTGGTCCGCGACCGGGTGAAGTTCCGGATAGGCCGGATCGTCTACCTCGCCCTCTCGCGGGACGAGACCGAGCTCGGCTTCGCCTTCCCCAAGGAGGAGCGGGCCGCGCTCATCGCCGCCGAGCCGGAGAAGTTCTTCCTGCCGGGCGCCGGCGACATGCGCTACCACTGGGTCGAGGCGCGGATGGCCGCCCTCGGCGTGGCGGAGCTGGAGGAACTGGTCACCGGCGCCTGGCGGATGTGCGTGCCGGCCAAGGTGGCCCGCGCGCACCTGGAGGGCGGGGCGGAGGGCGGCCTGCCGCCCGCGCCGGGGCTGGCCCGGCTGCGGGCCGCGGCCGAGGTGTTCGGGGCGTTCCCCGGGGTGGACCGCAGCTGGCTGGCGCTGTGCGCGGACACCGCGCCCGGGCTGGACCTGTCCGGCGCCGCGCACCGGGCGGCCCTGCACCGCTGGCTCAACACCTGGGGCTGCCGGATCCGCTACCCGCGCGAGGGCGAGCCCGACCTGCTCGGGGAGGGGCTGGAGCGGTGGTGGTCCCGGCACGGGGGCCTGCCCGGCGCCCGGCTGGCGGCCCTGTCCGACCGGGAGATCGGGCTGCTGGCCGCCGCGTTCGGGGAGCTGGCCGCGCTGCCCGTCGGGCGCCGGACCCTCGGTCCGACGGCAGCCGCCAAGGCCTTGTTCGCGTTGCGGCCCGAGACGGTGATGCCCTGGGACGCGGCGATCGCCCAGCGTCTGTGGGGGGCCCGGGACGAGGCGGCCTTCGCCCGTCACCTGACGGCCGGCCGGGCCTGGGCGCGGGCCGCGCTCGCGGAGAGCGGCGGGCTGGACGAGGCCGCGCTGGCGGCGGAGCTGGGGCGGCCGGGGCTGCCGCTGGCCAAGCTGCTGGACGAGTACCTGTACGTGACGATCACCCATCAGGGGGCCTGAGGGCGCGCGGCGGTGCCGCTCCCGAGGGCGCTGCCGCTCCTGCGGGGCGGGAGCGGCAGCGGTGGCGGTACTACGGGGTCAGGCCTTGCCCTTGAGGTTCCCGACGAGCTGGTTCGTCAGCTTGGTCGCGCCGGCCAGGCCCTTGTCGGTGCCGCTGCTGCTGACGAGGACGGTCACCACCGAGGTGCCGACCCGGGCGGCGACCAGGGTGGTGCCGCCGTCCCAGGCGGCGCTGGTCTCGGTGATGGCCCAGGCGCCGTCGCCGACGCCGGCGAGGGGCTTCTCGGTGACGGTCACCTTGCCGTGGGTCTGCTCGTCCGTGTAGCTCGGGCAGGCCTTGGAGAGCATGCCGAGCGCGCCGAGGACCTTGGTCGAGGTGGTGCCCTGGTAGACGTCGATCTCCTGGGCGTACTCCTCGGAGGTGTTCTTGTTGACGTACGCGTTCTGCGCGAACGAGACACCGGTGATGCCGGTGATGTTCGTCCAGGCGGTCCCGCCGAGCAGGGTGCAGTCGGGGGTGGGCACGTCGGCGGTGACCGGCTTCCGGTAGGCGGGACCGGTGTCGCGGGCGTCCGCGGGGTCGGCGGTGTAGCCGGTGGCGAAGAAGGAGGCGGGCGCGAGGGCGGCCTTGAGCTGCGTACCCGTCAGGAGGCCCTTGTTGGGGCCGTCGGTGGCCGGGGCGCCTGCGGCGGCCTCGGGGGTGGCGGCCGCCTTGGGTGCCGCGGCCTTGGGGGCGGTGCTCGGGGCGGCCTTCGGGGTGGTGGAGCAGGCGGTCAGCGCGAGCGGGAGGACCGCGACGGCGAAGAGGGTGGCGACGGGAGATATGTGACGCACGGTGTGGTTCGACCTCGTTGTTCGGATGCACGGCTGGTTCCGGTCAGCCGTGCCCCCGGCCGTCCCCCCCGGCCCGCGCGGGGGAGCGCGGCGCGTCCGGTTCAGCGACAGGACTCGCGCATCACACCGGGTGGGCGGCGGCGGGGCAAGAGCTGACCGGATCCTTTGCTGCCGGATGTGAAAGGTTTTCCCAAAACCGTGCCTGAGCGTCCGATTAGTGCTCATGCGCGGTCAGGGGCCATGCGCCGACGACCTCGTAGCGCGGCTGCTCCCCGGCGACGCCGGAGACCGGCAGGTCACTGCGGACGAGGCTGAGGGTGTCGACCTGCCAGGGCGTGCCCTCGAACCCGGCGAGGGCGTCGAGGCAGGGCCCGAGGTCGGCGCCGTCGTGGCGGGCGCGGGCGAGGGTGAGGTGCGGGGTGTAGCGGCGGTGCTGCTCCATCGGGATCCCGGCCCGCCGGGCGGCGGCGTCGGCCCGCTCGGCGAGCATCCGCAGCGCGTCGAGCCCGCCCGCCGCGCCGATCCACAGGGCGCGGCGGCCGAAGTGTCCGGCGCCGTGGAGGCGGAGCCGGAAGGGGGCGGTGTGGGCTGCCGCCCGGGCGAGGCGGGCGTGCAGTTCGGGGAGGCGGTCGTCCTCGACCTCGCCCATGAAGGCGAGGGTGAAGTGCCAGCCGGCCTCGCCGGTCCAGCGCAGGTCGTCGGTGCGGGGTGCCGCCCGGACCGCTTCGCGCAGCTCGGCGACGGCCCCCGGCTCGGGCAGCACGGCGGCGAACAGCCTCATGTCCCCGACGATAGCCGCGGGGTGGGTGCTACGCCGGGAAGCGGTGGTCCACCCAGCGGAAGGCGGCTTCGACGAGGGCCGCCGCCGCCGCGGCGATCGCGACCGCGATCCACGGCATCGTGACCCCTTCCAGCCTCAGCTGGAAGAAGTGCTGCAGCCAGGGGACGACCAGGACCACCAGGAACGCCGCCCCCATCGCCGCCACCAGCGCCACCCGCCACCACGTGTAGGGCCGGGCGATGATCGCCAGCACCCACAGCGAGGTCAGGAACAGCGTCAGCGTCGCCGCGCTGGTCTGCGAGGTCAGCGCGTCCGGCCCGGAGTAGTGCGCCCGCGCGATCAGGTACGAGGTGAAGGTGGCCGCCGCCGCGACCGCCCCGCCGGGGATGGCGTAGCGCATGACCCGCCGTACGAAGTGCGGCCGGGCCCGTTCCTTGTTCGGGGCCAGGGCCAGGAAGAACGCCGGGACGCCGATGGTGAGGGTGGACAGGAGGGTGAGGTGGCGGGGGAGGAAGGGGTACTCGACCTGGGAGCAGACCACCAGGATCGCCAGCAGCACCGAGTAGACCGTCTTGACCAGGAACAGGGTCGCCACGCGCGTGATGTTGCCGATGACCCGGCGGCCTTCGGCGACCACGGACGGCAGGGTGGAGAAGCTGTTGTTCAGGAGGACGATCTGCGCGACCGCGCGGGTGGCCTCGGAGCCCGAGCCCATGGAGACGCCGATGTCGGCGTCCTTGAGGGCGAGGACGTCGTTGACCCCGTCGCCGGTCATGGCGACGGTGTGGCCGCGGGACTGGAGGGCGCCGACCATGTCCCGCTTCTGCTGCGGGGTGACCCGGCCGAAGACGGCGTTGCCGTCGAGGACCGCGGCCATCTCCTCCCGTTCGGCGGGCAGGTGGCGGGCGTCGACGGTGCCGGCGGCGCCGGGCAGGCCCAGCTTGCCGGCGACCGCGCCGACCGAGACGGCGTTGTCGCCGGAGATGACCTTGGCCTTGACGTCCTGCTCGTCGAAGTAGCGCAGGGTGTCCGCGGCGTCGGGCCGCAGCCGCTGTTCGAGGACGACGAGGGCGGTCGGCCTGACCCCGCTGGCCACGGCCGGGTCGTCGAGCTCGCGGGCCGAGCGGGCCAGCAGCAGGACCCGCAGCCCCTGCTCGTTGAGGCCGTCGATCTCCTCCAGCGCCGGGTCGCCGCTGGGCAGGAGCACGTCGGGGGCGCCGAGCAGCCAGGTGTTGTTCTCGCCGTCGCCCTCGCTGAAGCTGGCTCCGCTGTACTTGCGGGCGGAGGAGAAGGGCAGCGACTCGGTGCAGCGCCACTCGGCGCTGTCGGGGTAGGCATCGATGATGGCCTGGAGGCTGGCGTTGGGGCGCGGGTCGGACTCGCCGAGGGCGCCGAGGACCTTCTTGACGTAGCCGGGCTCCGCGCCGCCGAGCGGGCGCAGCTCGGTGACGTCCATGCCGCCCTCGGTGAGGGTGCCGGTCTTGTCGAGGCACACGACGTCGACGCGGGCGAGGCCCTCGATGGCGGGCAGCTCCTGGACCAGGCACTGCTTGCGGCCGAGCCGGATCACGCCGACGGCGAAGGCGACGGAGGTCAGCAGGACCAGGCCCTCCGGGATCATCGGGACGATGCCGCCGACGGTGCGGGCGATGGCGTCCTTGAGGTTGTCGTCCTTGACGACGAGCTGGCTGATGATCAGGCCGATCGAGGTTGGGACCATCATCCAGGTGACGTACTTGAGGATGGTGGAGATACCGGTGCGCAGCTCGGAGTGGACGAGGGTGAAGCGGGAGGCCTCTTCGGCGAGCTGGGCGGCGTAGGCCTCGCGGCCGACCTTGGTCGCGGTGAAGGCGCCGCCGCCGGCGACCACGAAGGAGCCGGACATGACCTGGTCGCCGGGCTTCTTCAGGACCGGGTCGGCCTCGCCGGTCAGGAGGGACTCGTCGATCTCCAGGCCGTCGGCCTCGCCGACGATCCCGTCGACGACGACCTTGTCGCCGGGGCCGAGCTCGATGACGTCGGACAGGACGATCTCGGAGGTGGAGATCTCGGCGGTGGTGCCGTCGCGGCGCACGCTCGGTTTCGCCACGCCGATGACGGCGAGCCCGTCGAGGGTCTTCTTGGCGCGCAGTTCCTGGATGATGCCGATGCCGGTGTTGGCGACGATCACGAAGCCGAACAGGCTGTCCTGGAGGGGCGCGACGAACAGCATGATCACCCACAGGACGCCGATGATGGCGTTGAAGCGGGTGAAGACGTTGGCGCGGACGATGTCGGCGGTGGAGCGCGAGGAGCGCAGCGGCACGTCGTTGACGTCGCCGCGCGCGACGCGTTCGGCGACCTCGGCGGTGGTCAGGCCGCCCGGCCTGAAGCGGGGGGCGGGGGGCTTCACCGGGTGGACGGGGTCCAGCTCGGCTCCCGCGTCGATGGCGGCGCCGGGCCGCTCGGGCCCGTCATGGTCGATCCTCGCCGACTGGGTCATGTTTTCGACGGTAAAGGGCGTTCCTCCGCTCCACCCGCCGAGCGGGGGGAAGATCCGACTTCAGGATGACCGGAATCGTCCCCGGGTCGCCCCCGTAGGGGGCCCTCCGGCGCCCGCGCCCTCCGGCGCCGTGCCCGTCGTCCCCGGGCCGGACTACGCCCCGGGGCCCGCCTGGCCGGCCGGTCCGGCCTGCTGCCCGTCCTCGGCCCGGGCCGCCGCCTCCTGCGCCGCGTGCCTCTTGATCGCGGCGTCGCGGCCGCGGACGTACCAGATGCCGATCAGGCCGAGCCCGCCGCCGGCCGCGCAGGTCCACAGCCACCACAACAGCTCGTGGTCGGCGAACCACCCGTAGAAGGGCAGCTGGACGACGAACATGGCGAACCAGAGGATCGTCCCGCCGGTGATGGTGGCGACAACCGGCCCCTCCAGGGGTTCGGGCGCCTCGTGCGTAGGGGTCCACTTCGCCATGCGGACCAGTCTAGGTGGCCGGATTCGGGGTCTACGCGCGCAGATGGACTGGCATCCGTTCATGTGTTCATACTGAAACGGTTTGCCTACGGCCGGATTCCTTCGTAGGAACCGCTAATTCGACCCAGTTTGAGGACCGCATGACCACCTCGGCACCCCCCGCGGCCCCCACCGGCGGCATCGACCGCTTCTTCAAGATCTCGGAACGCGGTTCGACCGTGGCCCGCGAGGTCCGGGGCGGCTTCGCGACCTTCTTCGCGATGGCCTACATCATCGTGCTGAACCCGATCATCCTCGGCAGCGCCAAGGACATGTACGGGCACCAGCTCGACGGCGGCCAGCTGGTCACCGCCACCGTCCTGACGGCCGCCTTCTCCACCCTCCTCATGGGTGTCATCGGCAACGTCCCGATCGCCCTGGCCGCGGGCCTCGGCGTCAACACCGTCGTCGCCCTCCAGCTCGCCCCGCGGATGAGCTGGCCCGACGCCATGGGCATGGTGGTCCTGGCCGGCTTCGTGGTGATGCTGCTGGTCGCCACCGGTCTGCGCGAGCGGGTCATGAACGCCGTCCCGACCGGCCTGCGCAAGGGCATCGCGATCGGCATCGGCCTGTTCATCATGCTGATCGGCCTGGTCGACTCCGGCTTCGTCACCCGCATCCCGGACGCCGCCCACACCACGGTCCCGCTCCAGCTCGGCGGCAACGGCCACCTGCACGGCTGGCCCGTCCTGATCTTCGTCGTCGGCGTGCTGCTCACGATCGCGCTGCTGATCCGCAAGACGCCCGGCGCGATCCTGATCTCCATCGTCGCCATGACCGTCGTCGCGGTCGCGGTGCAGCTGGTCGCCGACCTGCCGGACCTCGCCTGGGGCCTGACCGTCCCGCAGTGGCCGGGCAACCCCGTGGCCGCCCCCGACTTCGGGCTCGTCGGCCAGGTCAGCCTCTTCGGCGGCTTCGGCAAGGTCGGCGTGCTCACCGGCATCCTCTTCGTCTTCACCGTCCTGCTGTCCTGCTTCTTCGACGCGATGGGCACCATCCTCGGCGTCGGCGACGAGGCCAAGCTGACCAAGCCCGACGGCACCTTCCCCGGCATCAACCGGGTCCTGCTGATCGACGGCCTGGCCGTCGCCTCCGGCGGCGCGACCTCGTCCTCCGCCACCACCTGCTTCGTGGAGTCCACCGCGGGCGTCGGCGAGGGCGCCCGTACGGGCCTGGCCAACGTGGTCACCGGTGGCCTGTTCACGGTCTCGCTGTTCCTGACCCCGCTGGCCACGATGGTCCCCTCGCAGGCCGCCACCCCCGCCCTCGTCGCGGTCGGCTTCCTGATCCTGGCCGGCTCGGTCCGGGACATCGACTGGAGCGACTTCACCATCGCCGTCCCGGCCTTCATGGCCATGGTGATGATGCCGTTCACGTACTCGATCACCAACGGCATCGGCATCGGCTTCGTGAGCTTCTGCGTGCTGCGCCTGGCCACGGGCCGGGGTCGCGGGGTCCCGGCCGCGATGTACGCCGTCTCGGCGGTCTTCGTCTTCTACTACGCGATGCCGGCCCTGGGGCTCACGTAAGCCCGTAGAACTTCTCCGTCTCGTCGACGGCGGCCTTGAACCGCTCGTCGAAGTCATCGCGAATGAGCGTCCGGACGACATAGTCCTGGACGCTCATTCCGCGTTTGGCGGCGTGGTGCCTCAGCCGCTCCAGCAGCTCCCCGTCTATGCGCATGCTCAGCACATGTGTCCCCATGCCGAAAGGGTCGGGCCACAGGGCACGCGCGCGCGTCCCTTTCTGCGCCCGACTCACCCGTACGAGTGATCCGGCCGGATCCGTTCTCCGGACCCCTTCCCCGCCCCGTCCGTCACCCCCTGCGTTCGTTAGCCAGAGTAATGAGTTATTCTAAGTACATGCCCGACCTCTCCCATGGCGACGACGCTGCCGCCGTGAACGACCTGCGCTCCGCCGTGATGCGGCTGGGCCGACGCCTGAAGCACCAGCGCGTCGACGAATCGCTGAGCCCGACCGAGATGTCGGTCCTCGGCACCCTCGCCCGCTGCGGCCAGGCCACCCCCGGTGAGCTCGCCCGCAAGGAGCACGTCCAGCCGCCGTCGATGACCCGCATCGTCGCGTTGCTGGAGGCCAAGGGACTGGTCAGGCTGGAACCGCATCCCGACGACCGCCGCCAGAAGGTGGTCAGCCAGACGGAGGTGGCCGAGGCGATGCTCGAAGAGAGCCGCCGCAAGCGCAACGCCTTCCTGGCCGGGCTCGCCGCAGAGCTCACCGAGGACGAATGGGCCAAGCTCCGCGCCGCCGCCCCCGTCCTGGAGAAGCTCGCGCACCTATAGGAACGACGCCAGGAGGCGAACGCTTTTGAGTACCGGAACCGGAGGGAACTCCGCACCCGGCCACCTACCCACCCCCCAGACCCCGAGCGGGACCAGAGGACCGGGCACCCGCTCGCACTCGACGTTCAGCTCGCTGAAGATCCGGAACTACCGGCTCTTCGCCGCAGGCCAGGTCGTGTCGAACACGGGCACCTGGATGCAGCGCATCGCGCAGGACTGGCTGGTCCTCTCCCTGACCGGCTCCGCGTCCGCCGTGGGCGTGACCATCGCCCTGCAGTTCCTGCCGATGCTGCTGTTCGGCCTCTACGGAGGCGTCCTCGCGGACCGGCTGCCCAAGCGGCCGCTGCTGATCGCCACGCAGACCGCGATGGGCCTGACCGGCGTCGCGCTCGCCGCGCTCACCCTGGCCGGACACGTCCAGGTGTGGCACGTCTACCTCGCCGCGTTCCTGCTCGGCCTGGTCACGGTCGTGGACAACCCGGCCCGGCAGACCTTCGTCTCCGAGATGGTCGGCCCCGCGCAGGTCGCCAACGCGGTCAGCCTGAACTCCGCGAACTTCCAGTCCGCGCGGCTGGTCGGCCCGGCGATCGCCGGCGTGCTGATCACCGCCGTCGGCTCCGGCTGGGCCTTCCTGCTGAACGGGCTGTCGTTCGCGGCGCCGATCGCCGCGCTGCTGATGATGCGCACCCGCGAGCTCTACGCGGTCGAGCCGCGGCCGCGCGCCAAGGGACAGCTGCGTGAGGGCCTGCGCTACGTCGCCGGCCGGCCCGAGCTGGTCTGGCCGATCGTCCTGGTCGGCTTCATCGGCACCTTCGGCTTCAACTTCCCGATCTGGCTGTCGGCCTTCGTCGACGACGTCTTCCACGCGGACGCGGGCACGTACGGCCTGTTCAACACCCTGATCGCGGCCGGCTCCCTGGCCGGCGCCCTGCTGGCCGCCCGGCGCGGCAACACCCGGCTGCGGGTGCTGGTGACGGCGGCGGTGCTGTTCTCCGCCCTGCTGCTGGTGACGGCCTCCGCGCCCGGCTTCTGGCTGTTCGCGGTGCTGCTGGTGCCGGTCGGGATGTTCGGGCTGACGGTCAACGTCGTGGCGAACTCCAGTGTCCAGATGGCCACCGACCCCGAGATGCGGGGCCGGGTGATGGCCCTCTACATGATGGTCTTCACCGGCGGCACCCCCGTCGGCGCCCCGCTGGTCGGCTGGATCACCGACACCTACGGGGCCCGGCTGGGCATGGCCGCGGGCGGGCTGGTCTCCCTGGCGGCCGCGGTGGCCGTGGGCCTGATCCTGCGCCGCGTGGGCAACCTGCGGCTGAGCCTGAACCGCAACGGCCTCACGTTCGTCCCGGCGACCCCGCAGCGCGAGCTCGCCCCGGCGGCGTAGGCCCACTCCGGCCGGCCGGGCGCGTCCGCCCGCCCGGCCGGCGGCGGGGCCTGCGTCAGTCGAACCACCTGTCCCGCGCGAGTTCCGCCGTGCGGGACGGGTCCTCCAGGAGGGCCGCGACCTCGAAGCGCCGGGGCCACTGGCCCGCCGCCCAGGCCAGGCCCGCCGCCACGCCCTCCAGGGTGGCCGCGTGCAGCACGCCGTCCGGGGTCAGGCGCCAGTCCAGCTCCGTGCCGCCCGCCACCAGCTCCTCGTGCTCCACGTACGTCGCCGGGGCCGAGGGGCCCAGCAGTACCCGTACCGAGTCCGGGACCTCGTGCTCCTCGCCCGGCGTGGTCACCTCCGCCGGGACGGTCTCCGACAGCCGCCGCACCTGCAACAGCTCCGCCAGGTCCGCCGCCCGCGACGGGGCGACGGGGAGCAGGGGCAGGCCCGCCGTCAGCGGCAGCAGGTCGGGGGCGTCGCAGACGACCGCCTCGGCCGCGTCCACGACGACCACCTCGCCGTCCACCACCGCCCGCAGCTCGTCCGGGAGCGTCACCTGCTCCGGGTCCAGGTCGGCCAGCGCCCCGTACAGCCCGTGCAGCTGCCGGCCCGACACCTCGCGGTCCGGGTCGGCGAGCCGGCCCAGCAGCTCGGCCGCGCCGCCCGGCTCCTCCAGCAGGGCGCGCACCGTGGTGCGTACGCCCAGGGCGCGCAGCACCTGCTCGTCCTCGAAGCCCGTCGCGTCCGCCGGGGTGTACAGGCCGGCCAGCAGCGGGTCCCCGCCCGCCGCGCGCAGGCCGGCCGGGCGGCGGCCGTCGAGGACCGGGTGGTCGCGCAGCCACCAGGCGGTGTACGGGCGCACCGACTGCGTGGTGCCGTCGGGGAGCAGGACCCGCACCGGCTGGGTGAGGGCGTCGCGCAGCGGGGGCTGCGCGAGCATCGCCAGGGCCTGGGGCCAGCGGTCGTCGTCGACGAGGTCGAGGTCGCGTACGGCGATCAGCTCGGTGGCGACCGGCGGCACGGGGGAGTCGGGGAGCTGGTCGAGGAGGTCCTCGCACCACACGTCGACCGCGTCGAGCAGCCCGGCGTCGTCGGGCTCGGCGTAGTCGCCCTCGCGGGGCTCCAGCTCGTCCGGGTCGAGGACGACGTCGGTGGCGCGGACCAGCTGGAAGGTGGTCAGCACCCCGCAGGCGGCCAGGGTGTCGGCGTCCCAGCGGGCGGCCAGGTCGGGGTCCAGGTAGGGGATCTCGTCCTCGCGGACGACGGAGGCGAGGGGGCTGCCGGCGAGGAGGAGTTCCCCGGCCGGGGTCGGTTCGCCGTCCTCGTCGGGCAGGGCCAGCGCGCCCAGCCACGGTTCGTCGCCGGGGGCCAGGCCGGCGTCGCGGACCAGGGTCAGGACGATCTCGGCGAGCTCGTCGGCGTCGGGGGCGTCGGAGTCCTCGTCCCAGATCTCGCCGACGTCGAGCGAGCCGGCCACCGCGGCCCGGATCTGCGGGGTGGTCAGGACGGCTCGGGCGGTGGCGGGCAGGGCGCCCAGCTTCTCCAGCAGGGGGTGCGCGGCGTCCGGGTGGGCCACCTTCAGCCCCAGCCGGGCCAGGTCGGCGGGGGTGTCGGGGCCGGGCAGCAGGATGTGGCGCGGGCCGATCGCGGTGCGGCCGTCGGCGAGCGGTACGGGCAGCCCGGACAGCCGGTCCGGGTCGACCCCGGCGAGGGTGTCGTAGAGGTCGTGCCACCACTGCGGGGTGCGTTCGATGCCGGCGATCCGCTCGATGGCGTCGCCGAGCGGGAGCCGGCCCACGCCCAGGGTGCGCAGCTCGGACCGCCGCTCCAGCCCGGCGGGCAGCAGCGTGGGGAGCACGTCGGCGAGGACGCGTACGGTGTCGGCTCCGGCGCCCTCGACCACCTCGGCCTCGAAGGGGCGCAGCCGGGTCAGGTCCTCGGAGGGGCGGCCGGGGCGAGGAAGGCGGTGCGGGGCAGTCGCTGGAGGACGGCGGCGCGCAGGGCGCCGTCGAGTTCGCCCTTGCCGAGCGGGCCGGGGACGAGGTCCACCAGGGCGGGGGTCACCGGATCCCAGGCGGCGAGGAGTCCGGTGTAGGCGTCGGCGGCGCGCTCCACCAGGAAGTCGGTCAGCGGTCCGGGCGCGTGGTGGCGGCGGGAGGTGTCCATCGGCAGGGAGGCGATGAGCAGGGCCGGGATGCCGAGGGGGTCGTCGGTGGGGGTGGGGGCGTGGACGACGGGCGCGGTGCGGGGGCGTTCGGGGGCGCCGTCGGCGTCGACGGGGACGGCCCAGGTGACGCTCCAGGTGGGCCGCAGCCGTTCCTCCACGGGCCGGTCGGCGAGGAGTTCGCGGGTGAGGGGACCGCTCGCCTGGACGGTGCGCCAGCGGTGGGTGCCGGAGGCGGAGTCCTCGATGACGGTGTAGGGGCCGTCGTTGTGCCGGTAGAGGGTGCGGGTGCCGCCGGCGGGGGTGTCGACGACGACCTCGGTCAGCCCGGGGAGGGTGAGCAGGAGGGCGTCGTCGACCCCGTGCAGCAGGCGTTCGGCGAGGTCGGCGGCGGCCGCGTCGCGCAGCGGGAGGACGACGACGGTGTCGTAGCCGTCGGGGGCGGTGCCCTCGGCGGGCAAGGGCAGGCGCAGCAGCGGGACGTGGCCGTCGCGGCGGCGCAGTTCGTCGCCGAGGCCGGGGCTGAAGTGGGCGGCCTCGCGGGCCATTTCGCGGGCCTCGGCGAGGGACCAGCGCACGCCGCCGTGCCGGCCGAGGACGGCGGGCTCGTCGGAGACGGCCAGGACGGCGGCGAAGCCGACGCCGAACCGGCCGACGGTGTGGGCGGAGGAGGCGCCCTCGCGCTTGGCGGAGGCGCGCAGGGTGCTCAGCGACTCCACGCCCGTCGCGTCCAGCGGGGCACCGGTGTTGGCGACGGCCAGCACGCCGTGGCCGTCTTCGCCGGGGACGGCGGGGTGCAGCGTGAGCCGCAGCCGGCCGGGGACGCGGCCGCGGGCGGCCGCGTCGGAGGCGTTCTGCGCCAGTTCGATCGCGAGCCGGTCGCGGTAGCCGCCGAGCGCCAGGTCCTCCTCGGCGTTGGCGTCCTCACGGAACCGCGCGGGTCCGGCGGCCCACGCGTCCAGCACCGTGCGCCGCAGCCGGGCGGTGCTGAAGGGGTCCATGCCGCTCGGGGCCGCCGTCACTCGCACGTTCACGCCGTTGCCTCCACATGCTGTGCTGACTCCACCTGTTGCTGTGAAGGTATCGCGTGGGCGGCCGGGTCTTGCCCGTGAGGTGGGCGAACACGACGGCGCCGCCGGGGGCGGGGCCCCGGAACGGGAGGAGCCCCCGGTGCCTTCCGGCACCGGGGGCTCCCCTCGCGTCAGTGGGCGGACACCGCGGTCAGAGGCGCTCGATCACGTAGTCGATGCACACCGTCAGCGCCTGCACGTCCGCCGGGTCGATCGCCGGGAACATCGCGACGCGCAGCTGGTTGCGGCCGAGCTTGCGGTACGGCTCGGTGTCCACGATGCCGTTGGCGCGCAGCACCTTCGCCACCGCCGCCGCGTCGATCTCGTCGTCGAAGTCGATCGTGCCGATGACCGCCGAGCGCTTGTCGGCGTCCTGCACGAACGGGCCGGCGTACTTCGACGCCTCCGCCCAGCCGTACAGGTTGGCCGCGCTGGCCGCCGTACGGGAGGTGGTGAACTCCAGGCCGCCCTGGCCGTTCATCCACTCCAGCTGCTGGTTCAGCAGGAAGAGGGTGGCCAGCGCCGGGGTGTTGTACGTCTGGTTCTTCAGCGAGTTGTCGATCGCCGTCGGCAGCGAGAAGAACTCCGGGATGTGCCGGCCCGACGCGTGCACGCGCGCCGCGCGCTCCAGCGCGGCCGGGGAGAACGCGGCCAGCCACAGGCCGCCGTCCGAGGCGAAGGACTTCTGCGGGGCGAAGTAGTAGACGTCGGTCTCGGTGATGTCCACGGGCAGGCCGCCCGCACCCGAGGTCGCGTCCACCAGCACCAGCGAACCCGCGTCGGCGCCCGCGACGCGCTTGATGGGCGCCGCCACACCCGTCGAGGTCTCGTTGTGCGTGTACGCGTACACGTCGACACCCGCCTCCGCCACCGGCTCGGGGTGCGTGCCCGGCTCGGAGGAGATGACGGACGGCTCGTCCAGCCACGGCGCGAGCTTCGCGGCCTTGGCGAACTTGGACGAGAACTCGCCGAAGGTCAGGTGCTGGGACTTCCGCTCGATCAGGCCGGCGGTCGCGATGTCCCAGAAGGCGGTGGAGCCGCCGTTGCCCAGGATCACCTCGTAGCCCTCGGGGAGGGAGAAGAGGTCCCGGAGGCCCTGGCGCACCGATCCGACCAGGTTCTTGACCGGGGCCTGGCGGTGGGAGGTACCGAGCAGGGAGTTACCGGTGGCGGCGAGGGCGTCCAGCGCCTCGGTCCGCACCTTGGAGGGGCCCGCGCCGAAGCGTCCGTCGGCGGGCTTGATGTCAGCGGGAATCTGGATCTCAGCCACGTGCGGAGCGTATCGGGTCCCGGACCGGCCGTCGGAAGCGCGTCCACCCGGTGAGACACCGGAGGGTGATGTGCGGCTGATGGGTAGATGTGGCCCGTGACGTCTCCTGGGGAACTCGAACGGACATTGCGGGCCGAGCTGCGCGGGGAGGTGGATTTCGGGGCCGCCGCCCGGGCGCTGGTGACGATGGACGCCTCCAACTACCGGCGCGTGCCCGTCGGCGTCGTCGCCCCGCGCGACGCCGAGGACGTGGCGGCGGCGCTGCGGGTGTGCGCCGACGCCGGGGTCCCCGTCGTCCCGCGCGGCGGCGGCACCTCCATCGCCGGCCAGGCCACGGGGGTCGGCGTGGTCCTCGACCTCACCCGGCACATGAACGCCCTGGTGTCCGTGGACCCGGCCGCCCGCACCGCCGTGGTCCAGCCCGGACTCGTCCTCGACCGGCTGAGGGAGGCGGTCCGCCCGTACGGCCTGACCTTCGGCCCCGACCCGTCCACGCACTCCCGCTGCACCCTCGGCGGAATGATCGGCAACAACGCCTGCGGGGCCCACTCCGTGGCCTGGGGGACCACCGCCGACAACGTGGCCGAGCTGGCGGTGACCACGTACGGCGGCGCCCGCCACCGGCTCGCCGACGGCTGGGCGGGCGCCCCGCCGGGCCTGCGGGAACTGGTCGCCGGGAACCTCGCGGCCCTGCGCACGGGCATGGCCGGAGGGTTCTCCCGCCGGATCTCCGGCTACGGCGGCCTCGACGCCCTCCTCCCCGAACGGGGCGTGCGGCTCGCCCGGGCCTTCTGCGGCAGCGAGGGCACCCTCGGGGTGGTCACCGAGGCCGTGGTGCGCCTCGTGGAACTCCCGCCCGCGCCCGCCCTCGCGGTACTCGGCTACCCCGACGAGAGCGCCGCCGCCGACGCCGCGGCCGGGCTCCTGCCCCACGGGCCGCTGACAGTGGAGGGCATGGCGCAGGACCTCGTCCCCGACACCGCCGGGCTGCCCCGGGGCGGGGCCTGGCTGTTCGTGGAGACCCGGGACGAGGGAGCCGCGCGCGGCCTCGTCCGGGCCGCCGACGCCCTGGACGCGGTGGTGGTCGCGGACCCGGCGGCGCAGCGGGCGCTCTGGCGGATCCGCGAGGACGCCGCCGGCACCGCGACGCGCATGCCCGACGGGAGCATGGCCTGGCCCGGCTGGGAGGACTGCGCCGTCCCCCCGGCCCGGCTCGGCGCCTACCTGCGCGCGTTCCGCGCCCTGCTGGCCCGGCACGGGCTGCGGGGGACCCCGTACGGGCACTTCGGCGAGGGCTGCGTGCACATCCGGATCGACTTCGACCTGGCCTCCGCCGCGGGCGTGGCCCGCTACCGCTCCTTCTCCGGCGAGCTCGCCGACCTGGTCGTCGCCCACGGGGGCTCCCTGTCGGGGGAACACGGCGACGGCCAGGCCCGCGCGGAACTCCTGCCGCGCATGTACCCGCCGGAGGTGATCGACCTCTTCGCGGCCTACAAGGACGTCTGGGACCCGGCGGGCGGCATGAACCCCGGCATCCTCGTCCGCCCCGCCCGCCTGGACGACAACCTCCGCTTCGCCGTCCTGCCCCGGACCCCCTTCGGGAACGAGGTAGCCCGCTGCGTCGGCGTCGCGAAGTGCCGCTCCCAGGAGACGGGCGGCCCGGCGGTGATGTGCCCCTCGTACCGGGCCACGGGGGAGGAACGGCACTCCACGCGCGGCCGGGCACGGCTCCTGCACGAGATGCTGGCGGGGGAGATCGTCCGCGACGGGTGGCGCTCGCCGGAGGTGGCCGAAGCCCTCGACCTCTGCCTGGGCTGCAAGGGCTGCCGCAGCGACTGCCCGGTGGGGGTGGACATGGCCGCGTACAAATCGGAGTTCCTCGACCGGCACTGGCGGGGCCGCCCGCGCCCCCTGTCCCACTACCTCCTGGGCGGCCTGCCCACCTGGCTCCGGCTGATCGCCCGGCTGCGGGCGGCCGGGCCGGTCAACGCGGCGGGGAAGGTGCTCCGGGTACCGGGGCTGGCCCGGGAGCGGAGGCTGCCCGAGGTGGCGGGGGTGCCGTTCACCCGGGAACGGCGGGCGGCCACCGGGGAAGGGCGGGCGACCACCGGGGAAGGGCGGGCGGCCACCGGGGAAGGGCCGGCGACCACCGGGGAACGGCGGGCGGCCACCCGGGAAGGGCGGGCGGCCGGGGCGGCCGCGGCGCCACCCCGGGTCACCCTGTGGCCGGACACCTTCACGAACCACCTCGCCCCCGCCGCCGCCCGCGCCGCCGTCCGCGTACTGGCGTCCGCCGGCCTCTCCGTCACCGTTCCCGACGGCCCGGTCTGCTGCGCCCTGACCTACGTCTCCACCGGCCGCCTCACCCGCGCCCGCAAGGTCCTGCGCCGCACCCTGGACACCCTCGGCGAGGCCGCCGGCCCCGTCCTCGTCCTGGAACCCAGCTGCGCCGCGGCCCTGCGCACCGACCTCCCCGCCCTCCTCCCCGACGACCCGCGGGCCCACCGCCTCGCGGCGGCGGTCCGCACCTTCGCCGAGACCCTTGAGGAGTACGCCCCCCACTGGGCCCCGCCCCGCCTGGACCGGCCCGTCGCCGGCCAGACCCACTGCCACCAGCACGCCGTCCTCGGCGACGGCGCCGACCGGCGGCTGCGCGAGCGCGCCGGGCTCACCGGGGAGCTCAGCGGCGGCTGCTGCGGCCTCGCGGGCAACTTCGGCTTCGAGCCGGGCCACCACGCCGTCTCCGTCGCCTGCGCGGAGGAACAGCTGCTCCCCTCCCTCCGGTCCGCCGCCCCCGGCACCGCCGTCCTGGCGGACGGCTACTCCTGCCGCACCCAGATCGCCCAGCTCTCCGGCCACCGCGCGCGGCACCTGGCGGAGCTCCTTGCGGAAGCCCTCCCCCCGGACGAGCAGCCGATGTAAGAGAGAACACGGAGGCACGACCCTTACCGACCCCTTAACCTGGATAAATGCCCGCAGCCTCGCCCTCCCCCACGACAACCCCCGCAACCCCAGCGACCCCCGCCACCCGCACCAAGCCGCAGTCCGCCACCCCCGCCAGTCGGCTCAAGGCCGCCCGCGGCGGCCCCGGCGGCCGCTTCGGCCCGGTGGCCCTCGTGGTCGCGGCCGGGGTCTCGGTGCAGTTCGGCGCCGCCCTCGCGGTCATGATCATGCCGAGGGCGGGCGCGGCCGGCGTGGTCACGCTGCGGCTGGCGGCCGCCGCCCTGGTCCTCCTGCTGGTCTGCCGGCCGAAGGTACGGGGCTACACGCGCTCCGACTGGGGCACCGTCCTCGCCTTCGGCGTGGCCATGGCGGGCATGAACGGCCTCTTCTACCAGTCCATCGACCGCATCCCCCTGGGCCCGGCGGTCACACTGGAGGTCCTGGGCCCGCTGGCCCTCTCGGTCCTGGTCTCCCGCCGCCTGGTGAACCTCCTGTGGGCGGGCCTGGCCCTGGCCGGCGTGGCCCTCCTCTCCACCCACGGCGGCGGCGGCCTCGGCCTCGGCTCCCTCGACCCGCTCGGCGCCGCCTTCGCGGTGGGCGCGGGCGCGATGTGGGCGGCGTACATCGTCTTCAGCGCCCGCACCGGCCGCCGCTTCCCCCAGGCGGACGGCCTGGCCCTGGCGATGGCGGTGGCGGCGGTGATCTCCCTCCCCCTGGGCGTGGCCCAGTCGGGCTCCGCCCTCCTGGCGCCGGCCACCCTGGCCCTGGGCCTCGGCGTGGCGGTGCTCTCGTCGGTGCTCCCCTACACGCTGGAACTCCTGGCCCTGCGCCGCCTCCCGGCGCCGACGTTCGCGATCCTGATGAGCCTGGAGCCGGCCATCGCGGCCACGGCGGGCTTCCTGGTCCTCCACCAGGCCCTCTCCCTGCTGGACGCCCTGGCGATCGCCCTGGTCATCGCGGCGAGCATGGGCGCGGTACGGGCACAGAAGTCCTGAGGTCCTACCCGTAAGCGCAATCCTCACCCCACCGGCAGCTCCACGTACGAAGGCGTCGGCTCCGGGGAGGTGAACGACAGGGTGGCGCGGGGGAGGTTGGCGTCCGCGTAGAGGGGGTCTCGGGGGGTCAGCGCCAGCATGACGCGGTGGCCCGGCGGGAGGTCGTACGCGGTGGGCTGGAGGTCGATGTCCGCGCTGATCAGACTGTCCGGCGGGGCGTCGAGGTCGCTGAACGGGGCATGGGTGATCAGGCGGGCCGAGCCGTCGGGCGCCAGGTCCAGGAGGTACGCGACGAAGGTGGAGCCGGAGTTCGCGGCCCGGTAGGTGACGCGCAGGCGCGGGGTGCCGCGCAGGCGGGTGGTGTCCGGGGCCGGGGCGGCGGTCCACACGGCGGCCGCCGTGCGGTCCATGACGGCGGCGGCCGGGTAGGAGCTGGGCCGGCCCGCCAGTTCCGCGGACCCGGAGCGGGCGACCGCCTCCGCGACGGCCACCGGGGCCGCGACCCCGCACAGTACGCCCGCCGCCCAGCCGGGGTCGGGCCGGTCGGCCAGTTCGCCGGTGCCGGTGAGGTGCAGGCGGCGGATGTGGCGGGTGGGGACGGGCCAGGTGGGGGAGGGTTCGAGGGCCCGGCTCCACATCACCTCGGACAGGACCTCGCCCTCCCCGTCGATGCCGTTGCCGTCCCCGCGGAGGTGGTGGCCGAACCAGCGCTGGGCGTCCGTCCAGATCCGGTTCGGCAGTCCGGTCAGGCCGGTCGTCTCGGGGCCGCAGTGGTCACCGATGGACAGGTCGATGCGCTTGGGCCCGCCGAGCTCCTGGAACATCCGCAGCACCTGCCCGGCGGGGAAGAGGGTCTCGTGCCAGGCGTGGGCGCAGAAGACCGCCACCTGGCGCCGTCCCAGCTCCTTGAGGTGCGTGAACGGTGAGCGCGGCTCCGCCCACGCCAGGCTCTCGTGGAGGTCCCGGCCCGCGAGGACGTTCTCCAGGGCGCGCTGCGCCGGCCGGCTCAGCCTGGCCCGGGGGGCGGCCGTGAGCAGGGCGTGGACGGCGGCGGTGCGGCGGGTGGAGTGCTCCCGCAGCACCTCGCCGAGGTCGCCCCAGCCGCTGAGCGCCGCCACCGCGTCGACGCGGGCGTCGTGCGCGGCGACGAGCTGGGCGATGCCGGCGCCGTACGAGACGCCGAGGAAGCCGATCCGGGTGACGGGGCCGGGGGCGCGCTCCAGGAGGTGGTCCAGGGCGTGGCGGCCGTCGGTGACGTCGAGGGGTCCGGCGAAGTCGGCGTGGCCCTCGGAGGCGGCGAACCCGCGCGGGCTGTAGGCGAGGACGTCGTAGCCGCCCACCGCGAACCGGGAGGCCTGGACGGCGTACGCGAGCCAGCCGAGGTCCGTCCAGGGGGCGGGCATCACGACCGCCGGCCGGGGCGCGGACCCGGTGTGCCGCCAGAGCGCGGCTTCGAGGAGGTCACCGTCGGCGCCGGTGACCTTGCCCCGGCTGAAGACGGCGACGGCCCGCACGGCCTCGACGTCGGCGGCGCGCGCGGGCGGCAGTCCGGCGCACTCCCCGCTTTCGAGGGCGGCGGCGAAGGCGCCGAGGGCGGTGGCGTCGAGGTCGGGGTAGAGCGAGTGGGCAGCTGGGTGCACGTCGGATCATCCTCGTCGTCGAGCGGCATGGACGTATTCGGATGCGGGGGGGGGCTGCTTCTGCTCCGGCGGCGTGAGCGGGAGCACTCAGTATCGGCGGGGTGCGCGGGGCGTGTTCGGGGGCTTGTGGGCGTACGGCCGGAATCGCGCGTGCGGGTGCGGGGTGCCCGGCGCCCGGGCCTCGGGGAAGGGGATGGTGGGGTCAAGTCCCCTGTGTTGCCGACTGGTTGGCGGGTGGCGGGAATCGGACGCGTTCGGATGGAAATCATGCAAGCGTGCTTGATTGTTTCTCGGGGTGCTGCCAGGCTTCCCCTCACGCCGAGAGGGGAGCACGCCGTGCCCGAGCCGTCCGTCGTCGCCGTCTTCGCCGATCTCCGCGAGGAGGGCCGTGAACTCGACTCCCTCGTAGGGGGGTTGGCCGCGTCCGAGTGGGCGCGGCCGACGCCCGCCGAGGGGTGGAGCGTCGCCCATCAGATCGCGCACCTGCACTGGACCGACCGGGCCGCGCTGCTCGCGCTCACCGACGCCGAGGGGTTCGCACGGGAGGTGGAGGCGGCCCTCAAGGCGCCGGAGTCCTTCGTGGACGAGGGGGCGGAGGAAGGGGCGCGGCTGGCGCCCGCCGAGCTGCTGGCGCGGTGGCGGGCCGGGCGGGAGGCGCTGGACCGGGCCCTGGCCGCCGCTTCGCCCGACGCCCGTTTCCCCTGGTACGGGCCCCCGATGAAGGCCGCCTCCATGGCGAGCGCCCGGCTGATGGAGACCTGGGCGCACGGCCAGGACGTCGCCGACGCGCTCGGCGCGCGGCGGGCCCCGACCGCCCGGCTGCGGCACGTCGCGCGGATCGGGGTGCGGGCGCGGGACTACGCGTACGCCGTGCGCGGACTCGCGGTGCCGGAGGGGGAGTTCCGGGTGGAGCTCACCGCCCCGGACGGGGCCGGGGTGTGGGCGTACGGGCCCGAGGACGCCGGGCAGCGGGTCACCGGGCCCGCGCTGGACTTCTGCCTGCTGGTCACCCAGCGCGCCCACCGCGCCGACCTCGCCCTCACCGCCGAGGGCCCCGACACCGACCGCTGGCTGGACATCGCCCAGGCCTTCGCCGGCCCGGCGGGTCCGGGCCGCGAACCCCGGGGGACGCGGTGACCGCCCGGCGCCCCCTGCGCATCGGCAACGCCTCGGGCTTCTACGGCGACCGGTTCGACGCGGTGCGCGAGATGCTGACGGGTGGCCCGCTGGACGTCCTGACCGGCGACTACCTCGCCGAGCTGACCATGCTGATCCTCGGCCGCGACCGGCTGAAGAACCCGGACCTCGGGTACGCCAGGACCTTCCTGCGGCAGCTGGAGGAGGGGCTCGGGCTCGCGCACGAGCGGGGCGTGAAGATCGTCACCAACGCGGGCGGGCTGAACCCGGCCGGGCTGGCGGAGGCGGTGCGCGCGCTGGCGGACGAGGTGGGGGTGCCGGTACGCGTCGCGCACGTCGAGGGCGACGACCTGATGCGGTCCGGCGCGGGGGCGGGGGCGGGGGCGGGGGCGGGGGCGTTGGAGGGGGCGCTGACCGCCAATGCCTACCTCGGCGGCGCCGGGATCACGGCCTGCCTGCGGGCGGGCGCGGACGTGGTGGTGACCGGCCGGGTCACGGACGCGGCGCTGGTGAGCGGGCCGGCCGCGTGGTGGTTCGACTGGGGGCCGCAGGAGTACGACCGGCTGGCGGGCGCGGTGGTCGCCGGGCACGTCCTGGAATGCGGCACGCAGGCCACCGGCGGCAACTACGCCTTCTTCACCGCGCACGACGTGCGCCGGCCCGGCTTCCCGCTGGCGGAGGTCTGCGAGGACGGCTCGGCCGTCGTCACCAAACACCCCGGCACGGGCGGGCTCGTCTCCCCGGGCACGGTCACCGCGCAGCTGCTGTACGAGACCCAGGGCGCCCGGTACCTGGGCCCCGACGTCACGGCCCGCCTGGACACGGTGCGCCTGACCCCGGACGGCGAGGACCGGGTCCGGATCAGCGGGACGGTGGGGGAGCCGCCGCCGGACACCCTGAAGGTGGGGGTCACCCGGGTCGGGGGCTGGCGCAACGAGGTGGTCTTCGTCCTGACGGGCCTGGACGTCGAGGCGAAGGCGGCCCTGGTGCGCGAGCAGCTGGCGGACGCGCTGGCCGGGGTGGCGGGGGTGTCGTGGACCCTGGCCCGTACCGACCACGCGGACGCGGACACGCAGGAGGCGGCGAGCGCCCTGCTGCGGCTGGTGGTCCGCGACCCGTCACCGGACCGGGTGGGGCGGGAGCTGACCGGGGCGGCGATCGAACTGGCCCTGGCGAGCTACCCGGGCTTCCACGTCACCTCCCCGCCGGGGCCGGCCCAGCCGTACGGCGTCTTCACGTCGGTGACGATCCCGGCGTCCGGGGTCCCCCACACGGCGGTCCTGCCGGACGGCACCCGGATACCGGCCGCCGCCGCCCGCGTGGCTCCCCCCACCCCACCCCTCCCCAAAACCCGGGGCCCAGCCCCGGCCCCGGCCCCAGCCCCGGCCCCGGCCTCGTCGGCCCCGGCCTCGCCGGGCCCGGTCGGCGGGGGCGCCGGCGGGGGGTCCGGGGCGCGGCCCCCGGATTCGGCGAGGGGCGCGGCGGGGGAGAGCCCCGCCGGGCCCGGGCCGCACGGCGGTCCCACCACCCGGGCTCCCCTCGGGGTGCTGGCCGGGGCCCGCTCCGGGGACAAGGGCGGTGACGCCAACATCGGGGTCTGGGTCGAGACCGACGCGGCCTGGGACTGGCTCCGCGACACCCTCACCGTCAAGCTCCTCCAGAGCCTGCTCCCCGAGACCTCGCCCCTCGCCGTCGCCCGCCACGAGCTGCCCAACCTGCGGGCGCTGAACTTCACCGTCGCCGGGATCCTCGGCGACGGGGTCGCCTCCGGCCACCGGTTCGACCCGCAGGCCAAGGCCCTCGGCGAATGGCTCCGCGCCCGCCACGTCGACATCCCGACCCACCTACTGCCCCCGACTCCGGCCGACGGGCCCCGTCCTCCCGCCCCGCCCGCGCGGCGTGCGTGCCGGATCCCGACCGGGCGGCGGCGCCGGTGTCGTCCGGGCCTGACGTCGGGGCGACGTCCCAGATGCCACCCACCCCGGAGGGGATCCGTCCATGACCCGTCTCGGTACCACCGTCGACCCCCTCGCCCCCGAGTACGCGCAGGCTCGTTCCGCCGCCCTGGAGCGGCTCGGTGCGCTGGACGCCGAGCACGCCAAGGCGCTCGCGGGCGGCGGGGAGAAGTACACCGCCCGGCACCGGGGCCGCGGCAAGCTGCTGCCCCGCGAGCGCGTCGAGCTGCTGCTCGACCCCGATACCCCGTTCCTCGAACTGTCCCCGCTCGCCGCCTGGGGGAGCGACCACCCCGTCGGCGCCTCGATGGTGACCGGCATCGGCACCGTCGAGGGCGTCGAGTGCCTGATCACGGCCAACGACCCCACCGTGCGCGGCGGTGCCAGCAACCCCTGGACCCTGAAGAAGGCCCTGCGGGCCAACGAGATCGCCCTGCAGAACCGGCTCCCCTGCATCAGCCTCGTCGAGTCCGGCGGCGCCGACCTGCCCTCCCAGAAGGAGATCTTCATCCCCGGCGGGGCGGTCTTCCGCGACCTCACCCGCCTCTCCGCCGCCGGGATCCCCACCGTCGCCGTCGTCTTCGGCAACTCCACCGCCGGCGGCGCGTACATCCCCGGGATGTCCGACCACACCGTCATGATCAAGGACCGTTCCAAGGTGTTCCTGGGCGGTCCGCCCCTCGTGAAGATGGCCACCGGCGAGGAGAGCGACGACGAATCCCTCGGCGGAGCCGACATGCACGCCCGCGTCTCCGGCCTCGCCGACCACTACGCCCTCGACGAGTACGACGCCATCCGCCAGGCCCGCCGCATCGTGGCCCGGCTGAACCACCGCAAGCCCCACCCCGAACCGCCGCGCGCCGAGGAGCCGCTGTACGACGCGGAGGAGCTCCTCGGGATCGTCCCGCCGGACCTGAAGACCCCCTTCGACCCCCGCGAGGTCATCGCCCGCATCGTCGACGGCTCCGACTTCGACGAGTTCAAGCCCCTCTACGGCCCCAGCCTCGTCACCGGCTGGGCCACCCTCCACGGCTACCCGGTCGGCATCCTCGCCAACGCCCAGGGCGTGCTGTTCAGCGCCGAGTCGCAGAAGGCCGCCCAGTTCATCCAGCTCGCCAACCAGCGCGACATCCCGCTCCTGTTCCTCCACAACACCACCGGCTACATGGTCGGCAAGGAGTACGAGCAGGGCGGCATCGTCAAACACGGCTCGATGATGATCAACGCGGTCTCCAACTCCCGGGTCCCGCACCTGTCCGT
Source organism: Streptomyces katrae (assembly GCF_002028425.1). Classification (GTDB taxonomy): domain Bacteria; phylum Actinomycetota; class Actinomycetes; order Streptomycetales; family Streptomycetaceae; genus Streptomyces; species Streptomyces katrae_A. The sequence goes on from NZ_CP020042.1 coordinate 4,382,881, forward strand.
CCTCATCGGCGCCAGCTACGGTGCCGGCCACTACGGCATGTGCGGCCGCGCCTACGAGCCCCGGTTCCTCTTCGCCTGGCCCAGCGCCAAGTCCGCCGTCATGGGCCCCCAGCAGCTCGCCGGCGTGCTCTCGATCGTGGCCCGGCAGTCCGCCGCCGCCAAGGGACAGCCCTACGACGAGGAGGCCGACGCCGGGATGCGGGCCTTCGTGGAGGCGCAGATCGAGTCCGAGTCCCTTCCCCTGTTCCTGTCCGGGCGGCTCTACGACGACGGAGTCATCGACCCGCGCGACACCCGTACCGTCCTCGGCCTGTGCCTGTCGGCCGTCCACAACGCCCCCGTCGAGGGCGCCCGTGGCGGCTTCGGCGTCTTCCGGATGTGAGCCCGCCCATGACGAACCCGATCACCTCCCTCCTCGTCGCCAACCGGGGCGAGATCGCCGTACGGATCTTCCGCACGGCCCGCGCCCTGGGCCTGGCCACGGTCGCCGTCCACTCCGACCCCGACGCCGACGCCCTGCACGTCCGCTCCGCCGACACGGCCGTCCGGCTGCCCGGGGCCGCCCCCGCCGACACCTACCTGCGCGCCGACCTGCTGATCGAGGCGGCCCGCGCGGCCGGCGCCGACGCCGTGCACCCCGGGTACGGCTTCCTCTCCGAGAACGCCGACTTCGCCCGGCGGGTCGAGGCCGCCGGCCTGGTCTGGGTCGGCCCGCCGCCCGGGGCCATCGAGGCCATGGCCTCCAAGACCCGGGCCAAGGACCTCATGCGTGCCGCCGGGGTGCCGCTGCTGGAGCCCGTCGACCTGGCCACGGCCACCGCCGCGGACCTGCCGCTGCTACTGAAGGCCGCCGCGGGCGGCGGCGGGCGCGGGATGCGCGTCGTACGGGACCTCGACTCCCTCAAGGAATCCCTGGACGCGGCCGCCGCCGAGGCCCTGTCCGCCTTCGGCGACGGGGAGGTCTTCGCCGAGCCCTACGTGGAACGCGGCCGGCACGTCGAGGTGCAGGTCCTCGCCGACGCCCACGGCACCGTCTGGGCGCTGGGCACCCGCGACTGCTCCCTCCAGCGCCGCCACCAGAAGGTCATCGAGGAGGCCCCGGCCCCCGCCCTCCCCCAGGACCTCCGCGCCCGCCTCCACGCGGCCGCCGTGGCCGCCGCCCGGGCGGTCTCCTACCAGGGCGCGGGCACCGTCGAATTCCTCGTCGGCGCCGACGGCCGCCCGTACTTCCTGGAGATGAACACCCGACTCCAGGTGGAACACCCCGTCACCGAGGCCGTCTTCGGCCTGGACCTCGTCGCCCTCCAACTGCGCATCGCCGAGGGGGAGCACCTGGCGCCCACTGCGCCCGAGCCCTCCGGCCACGCCGTCGAGGCACGCCTCTACGCGGAGGACCCCGCCCACGACTGGCGCCCGCAGACGGGAGTCCTGCACACCCTCTCCCTCCCGGAGCACGTCCGCGTGGACACCGGGTTCACCGACGGGGACACCGTCTCCGTCCACTACGACGCCATGCTCGCCAAGGTCATCGCGCACGCCCCCACCCGCGCCGAAGCCGTCCGCGTCCTCGCCGACGCCCTCGCCCGGGCCCGGATCCACGGCCCGGCCACCAACCGCGAGCTCCTCGTACGCTCCCTGCGCCACCCCGAGTTCACCGCCGCCCGCCTCGACACCGGCTTCTACGACCGCCACCTCGCCACCCTCACCGACGGCGCCCCCGATCCCGCCCTCGCCTGCCTGGCCGCCGCCCTCGCCGAAGCCGCCCCGGACCCCGGCGCCCCGCTCGCCGCCCGCCTCGGAGGCTGGCGCAACCTCCGCTCCCAGCCGCAGACCCGCCGCTACACCGTGTCCGGCACCGAGCACGAGATCCAGTACCAGCCCGTCGAGCACCCCGGCGTGCGCGTGCTGGCCGCCACGCCCGCCCTCGTCACCCTCGAAGTCGACGGCGTACGGCGCATGTTCCACGTGAAACACAAATCGAACACCGTCTACGTGGACTCCACCCTCGGCTCACACACCCTGACCCGCTTCCCCCGGTTCCCCGATCCCCAGGACCGCGCCGCACCGGGCTCACTGCTCGCGCCCATGCCCGGCACCGTCGTCCGCGTCGCCGCGGGCCTTGCCCCCGGCTCGGCCGTCACCGCCGGGCAGCCACTGCTCTGGCTGGAGGCCATGAAGATGGAGCACCGCATCCTCGCCCCCGCCTCCGGCACGCTCACCGCGCTCCACGCCGCCACCGGCCAACAGGTCGAGTTCGGCGCCCTGCTCGCCGTAGTCCAGGAGGAAACGCCGTCATGAGCCCCGCCACCACCGAAACCGAAGAACACCAGGCCCTGCGCGCCGCCGTCGCCGCCCTCGGCCGGCGCTACGGCCGCGACTACCTCGCCCGCCTCGCCCGCGAGGGCGGCCACCCGGACGAACTGTGGGCCGACGCCGCCAAGCTCGGCTACCTCGGGGTCAACCTGCCCGAGGAGTACGGGGGCGGGGGCGGCGGAATCGCCGAACTCTCCATCGTCCTGGAGGAACTGGGCGCGGCCGGCTGCCCGCTGCTGATGATGGTGGTCTCCCCGGCCATCTGCGGCAGCGTCATCGCCCGCTTCGGCACCGAGGCCCAGAAACGCGCCTGGCTCCCCGGCCTCGCGGACGGCAGCCGCACCATGGCCTTCGGCATCACCGAACCCGACGCGGGCTCCAACTCCCACCGCATCACCACCACCGCCCGGCGCGACGGCGACGCATGGGTCCTCACGGGCCGCAAGGTCTTCATCTCCGGCGTGGACATCGCCGACGCCACCCTGATCGTCGGCCGCACCGAGGACGCCCGCACGGGCCGGCTGAAGCCCTGCCTGTTCATCGTCCCCCGCGAGACCCCCGGCTTCACCCGCTCGGTGATCGACATGGAACTCCAGGCGGCGGAGAAGCAGTTCGAACTGGTCCTGGACGAGGTGCGGCTCCCCGCCGGGGCGCTGGTCGGCGACGAGGACGCGGGGCTGCTCCAGCTGTTCGCGGGGCTCAACCCCGAACGGATCATGACGGCGGCCTTCGCCATCGGGATGGGCCGCTACGCGCTGGGCCGGGCGGTGGACTACGCCCGCACCCGCCAGGTCTGGAAGGAGCCGATCGGCGCCCACCAGGCCGTGGCGCATCCGCTGGCGGCGGCACACATCGAGCTGGAGCTCGCCCGGCTGATGATGCAGAAGGCCGCGCGGCTGTACGACGCGGGCGACGACACGGGGGCCGGGGAGGCGGCGAACATGGCGAAGTACGCGGCGGGGGAGGCGTGCGTGCGGGCGGTGGACCAGGCCGTGCACACGCTCGGGGGGAACGGGCTCACCCGGGAGTACGGGCTGGGGTCCCTGATCACGGCGGCCCGGGTCGCCCGGATCGCTCCGGTCAGCCGGGAGATGATCCTGAACTTCGTCTCCCACCAGACCCTGGGCCTCCCCAAGTCCTACTGACCCCGCCGCGCGACCGCAGACCCCGTCACCCCGACCCCGCACCCGCCCGGCCCCGCCCAGCCTCCGCAACCCCCTCGACCGGGTGAACGGCGCCCCGGGCGAGGCCCCGTCGGCCGGGGCGGGGGCGGATCGGGGAGCGGAGGGGAGGGGTCGTGCCGCGTACCCTCCCCCGAGGGGGCCGGTCGGGAGGATGGCACCCCGTCAACAGACCCCTCCGGAGGAGACATGGCCCCACTCGTGCACGCCGCCCGGGCGACCGGCATCACCACCCTCACCCTCGACTCCCCGGCCAACCGCAACGCGCTCTCCGCACAGCTCGTCGGCGAGCTGCGGGCCGCGCTCGCCGCGGCCGGCGAGGACGCCGACACCCGCGCGGTGCTCCTCACCCACACCGGCAACACCTTCTGCGCCGGCGCCGACCTCAAGTCCCCCTGCGACCCCGCGGACTTCCTCGCCCTGCTGCGCGAGCTCACCACGATGCCCAAGCCGGTCGTCGCCCGCGTCACCGGACACGTCCGCGCCGGCGGCCTCGGCCTCCTCGGCGCCTGCGACATCGCCGCGGCCGGGCCGCAGTCCTCGTACGCCTTCACCGAGACCCACCTCGGCCTGGCCCCGGCCGTGATCTCGATGACCCTGCTACCCCGCCTCGACCCCCGCGCGGCCTCCCGCTACTTCCTGACCGCCGAACCCTTCGACGCCGCCGAAGCCACCCGCATAGGGCTGCTCACCCTCCACACGGACGGAGACCCCGACACCGCCCTCGCGCCCGTCCTCGACGGGCTGCGCAAGGCCTCCCCGCAGGCCCTCGCGGAGACCAAGGCGATGGTGGCCGCCGGTGTGCGCGAGGCCCTGGACCGGGACGGGGACCGCCTGACGGAACTCTCCGCGCGGCTCTTCGCCTCCGCCGAGGCCCGCGAGGGCATCACCGCCCGCTTCGAGCGCAGGGACCCGTCATGGGTACGCTGACCGACCCCGAAAACGGCGCCACCCGCACCGGCACCGGCGCCACCCGCACCGGCGAGCCCCGCGCCACCCCCACCCGTGGCCTCCCCAAGCAGGCCCGCAGCCGGGTCACCCGGCGGCACCTCCTGGAGGCGGCCGTCTCCTGCCTCGCCGAGCACGGCTGGGCCGGGTCCACCGTCGCCGTCGTCGCCGAGCGGGCCGGGGTGTCGCGCGGTGCGGCCCAGCACCACTTCCCCACCCGGGAAGCCCTCTTCACCGCCGCCGTCGAGTACGTCTCCGAGGAGCGCTCCACCGCCCTGCGGGAGCTGTTCCAGGCCGCCCCGGCCCCCAGGCCGGCGGTGGTGGAGGCGCTGGTCGACCTCTACACCGGGGCCCTGTTCCGGGCCGCGCTCCAGCTCTGGGTGGCCGCTTCCAACGAGGAGCAGCTGCGGCCCCAGGTGACCGAGCTGGAGGCCAGGGTCGGCCGGGAGACCCACCGCATCGCCGTCGAGCTGCTGGGCGCGGACGAGTCGGTGCCCGGCGTGCGGGAGACCGTGCAGGGCTTCCTCGACATGGCCCGGGGCCTGGGCCTGGCGAACGTGCTGACCGACGACACGGCCCGCCGGGAGCGGGTCGTCGCCCAGTGGTCGCGGATCATCGACGCCGCGCTGGGGTGACCGGCGCGGCCGAAGGGCGCCGCACCCCGCCCGGCGCGGGGGTGCGGCGCCCGACGCGGCGGACCGGGCTCAGGCCGGGCTCAGGCCGTGGACGCGATGTCCGTGATGGTGGAGTACCCCTCGATGTCGCGCGGGTCGCGCCGGCCCGGGCCGATGTAGCGGGCCGAGGGACGCACCAGGCGGCCCGTGCGCTTCTGCTCCAGGATGTGCGCGGACCAGCCGGCCGTGCGGGCGCAGCTGAACATGGAGGTGAACATGTGCGCCGGGACCTCCGCGAAGTCCAGCATGATCGCGGCCCAGAACTCCACGTTGGTCGCGAGCACCCGGTCGGGGCGGCGGGCGTGCAGTTCCTCCAGCGCCGCCTTCTCCAGTGCGGCGGCCACCTCGTAGCGCGGGGCGTCCAGCTCCTTGGCGGTGCGCCGCAGGACGCGGGCGCGGGGGTCCTCGGCGCGGTAGACGCGGTGGCCGAAGCCCATGAGGCGCTCGCCCTTGTCGAGGGCCTTCTTCACGTACGCCTCGGCGTCGCCGGTGCGCTCGATCTCCTCGATCATGCCGAGGACGCGCGAGGGCGCGCCGCCGTGCAGCGGGCCGGACATGGCGCCGACGGCACCCGACAGGGCGGCGGCGACGTCGGCGCCGGTGGAGGCGATGACGCGCGCGGTGAAGGTGGAGGCGTTCATGCCGTGCTCGGCGGCCGAGGTCCAGTAGGCGTCGACGGCCTTGACGTGCTTGGGGTCGGGCTCGCCGCGCCAGCGGATCATGAACCGTTCGACCACGGACTCGGCCTTGTCGATCTCCCGCTGGGGCACCATCGGCAGGCCCTGGCCGCGGGCGGACTGGGCGACGTACGAGAGGGCCATGACGGCGGCGCGGGCCAGGTCGTCGCGGGCGGTCCGGACGTCGATGTCGAGGAGCGGTTTCAGGCCCCACACGGGAGCGAGCATGGCGAGCGCGGACTGCACGTCGACGCGGATGTCACCGGAGTGGACCGGGATCGGGAAGGGCTCGGCGGCCGGCAGGCCGGGGTTGAAGGCACCGTCGACCAGCAGGCCCCAGACGTTCCCGAAGGAGACGTGACCCACGAGGTCTTCGATGTCCACGCCCCGGTAGCGGAGCGATCCGCCTTCCTTGTCGGGCTCGGCGATCTCCGTCTCGAACGCGACGACCCCTTCGAGTCCGGGTACGAAGTCGGACATGCGGCGGCTCCCTCAGATAGTGCGAACACGCGCGGTTCCCGGCGTGATTCGCGGTCCGGCGCGGTCATCACCGTTGATGCCCGGCACGGCCGATGGTCATCCGTGCGGGGACCCTCGGACCGGCCCCAAGATTTTGTCCGTTCCGCCGGGCCTTCGGGAAGCGTGACATACGGCACACCCGCTGTCGGGTTACTGGGGCAGGATGGCGTCGTGACCGATCAGGACATTGACCCCGCAGCCATGCGCAAGCAGTACCGTTCCGAGATCGTCGAGGAGTCGGGTCTCGCCGAGGACCCCATGACGCAGTTCGCTTGGTGGTTCCAGCAGGCCGCCGACTCGGACCTCTTCGAGCCGAACGCGATGGTCGTCTCGACCGCCACCTCCGATGGCCGGCCCAGCTCCCGCACCGTCCTGCTGAAGCAGTTCGACACGCGGGGCTTTGTGTTCTTCACCAACTACGGCTCCCGCAAGGCGCGCGAGATCGAGGAGAACCCGTACGTCTCGCTGCTCTTCCCCTGGCACCCGATCGCCCGCCAGGTGATCGTGACGGGCCGGGCGGCCCGGGTCGGCCGTGACGAGACGGCCGCCTACTTCCGCTCCCGGCCGCACGGCTCCCAGCTAGGGGCGTGGGCGAGCGAGCAGTCCCGGGTGATCGGCTCGCGCGCGGAGCTGGACCGCCGTTACGCGGAGCTGGCGGAGCGCTACCCGGAGGGCGAGCAGGTACCGGTGCCGCCGGAGTGGGGCGGGCTGCGGGTGAAGCCCGATGCGCTGGAGTTCTGGCAGGGGCACGAGAACCGGATGCACGACCGGCTGCGGTACGTCCTTGACGGGGAGAAGTGGCGGATCGAGCGGCTCTGCCCGTAGGGGCCCCGCAGGCGGGGGTGCAGACAGGGGCGCAGACGCAGGCGACCCGCGGGCTCGGGTTCCTCTCCTGCAGTGAGAGGAGCCGGCCGGACGTGCCGGCGAGCCCGCGGGTCGGGTGACTGCTTGGGATTGGCGCCGGGCGGTCTCCGCCGGGCACCGCACTGGGTGCGCTGCTGACGACGGGCCCTTAGCCCGCAGCCACCTCACGCGTCCGGTTTCCGTACATTTCGGGAACCACCTCCCTTCTCGTGTACGGCAGAGCCTAGGCCCCCTCCCGGGGGGCCTCAACTTATTTACCGGGTTCCCTATCGGACATTCCGGGATGATTCCGAGAAGCGCATGTGGTCTGGGTCACGTTCCAGTTCAATGATCTGACGTGCCGCACACGCGAACACCTGCAGGGGGTGCCAGGTGAGTGCTTCCGGACGTGGTGAGACCACCGACGATCTGCTCGCAGCGCTGCTCGACGGGATGGACGCCGCCCTGTGCGCGTTCGACGCCGACGGCGTGATCACGCACTGGAACCGCGAGGCCGAGCGGATCCTCGGCTGGAGCGCCGCCGAGGCGGTGGGCCGGCGCGGGTTCGCGGGCTGGGCGGTGCGGGCCGCCGACGCGGACGACGTGCAGGACCGGCTGATGGCGGCGCAGGACGCGCCGGGCCGCCAGGTGCACGAGTTCGCCCTGCTCACCAAGGAGGGCGGGCGGATCCTGGTGCGGACCCAGTCCGCCGGGGTGCCGGGCGCCGACGGGAAACCGGCCGGGGTCTACTGCGCCTTCAGCGAGGTCCACGCCCAGATCGACCTGGAGCGCTCCATCGCCCTCAGCGAGGCGCTGATGGAAGACGCCTCCTGGGGGGTCGTCCTGGTGGACGTGGACCTGCGCCCGGCGGTGGTCAACGCGCACGCCGCCCGCGCCTTCGGGGCCGGGCGCACGACGCTGCTCGGGCGGCCGCTCGGCGAGCTGCTGTCCCAGGGCGTCGAGGAGCTGGAGGGGGCGCTCCAGCACGTGCTGGCCGAGGGGGCGCCGCCCGGGCCGGTGGAGCTGTGGGTGACGGTGCGGACCCCGGAGGGGGAGCGGCGGCGCTGCTGGCGGTGCGGGTTCCTGCGGCTGGCCTCGCCGCTCGCGGAGGAGCCCGTGCCGCTGGGCGTGGGGTGGCTGTTCCAGGACGTCACCGAGGCCCGGCAGGCCGAGCTGGACGCGGGGCAGGTGCGGTTCCGGTCCAGCCAGCTGTACCGGGCGGGGCGGGCCGCCGCCGAGTGCGCGGACCCGGCGGAGGCGGCGGCCGTACGGCTGGACTTCGCGCTGGCCGGGTTCGCGGAGCACGCGCTGGTCGACGTGCTCGTGGGGGACGGGCGGCGGCTGGTGCGGGCGGCGGCGTCCCCGTCGGGGCTGGCCCTCGTCCTCCCCGGCCCGGGCGCGATCCCGGTCCGGTACGAGGCCGCCCACCCGGCGCTCCAGGCGCTGGACCGGATCGGCCCGGTCCGCGCCGGCGCGCCGGGGGAGCCGGGCAGCGAGGCGGCGGAGGGGTGGGCCCGGGCCCGCCAGTGGCCCCCGGGGGCGGCACACGCCCTGTGCACGGTCCTGCGCAGCCGGGGCCGCACGCTGGGCGTCCTGACCTTCGTCCGCGGCCCGTCGCGTCCCGCGTTCGGCCGGGCGGACGCGGTGTACGCGGAGGAGGTCGCGGCCCGGGTGGCGTCCGACCTGGACCTGCTCGGCGCCTGAGCCCCGCCCCGTCCCGCGGGGGCGCGGCGGCGTCAGTGCCGGAAGAAGATCCGGTCCCCGTACTCCCGCATCACCCGCCCGTTCCACTCGTGCCCGCCGTCGACGTTCCCCGAGCGCAGCAACGGCGGCTCCACCCCCCGGGCGGCCAGCTCCCCGGCCGCCGCCGCCATCACCGCCTGCATGATCGCGCTCGTCACCACCGTCGACGCGGGGGCGAACGGCGCCTCGATGCCGTCCGCCGTCAGCTCCGCGTCGCCGACCGCGATCTTGCTGTCGAGGACGATGTCGCAGTGGTCCTTCAGGTAGGTCCCCGACACGTGCCGTGACTTCGTCTCCGTCGCGTACGCCACCGACGTCACGCCGATCACCTTCAGCCCCAGCGCCCGCGCGTTCATCGCCATCTCGACCGGCAGTGCATTGCGTCCGGAGAGCGAGATGACGACCAGCACATCCCCGTCGGAGGCCGGGCTGCTGTCCAGGACCGCCCCGGCGAGCCCGTCGACCCGCTCCAGCGCGCTGCCCAGCGTGGCCGGCATGACGTCCACGCCGGCCGTGCCCGGCACCGCGAGGAAGTTCATCAGGGCCAGCCCGCCGGCCCGGTACACCACGTCCTGCGCGGGCAGCGAGGAGTGCCCGGCACCGAAGGCGAACAGCCGGTTCCCCGCGGCCACGGCCTCGGCGATCACGGTCCCGGCCTCGGCGATCCGTGCGCCCTCCTCGTCGCGGACCCGCTCCAGCAGGCCGATGGCGGCGTCGAAGAACTGCCCGGCCAGCTTGCTCTCGCTCATTCGACGAAGGCCCTTCCAGGGTGGGGTGCGGTGGATGCGTCGTCGGTGGTCCGCCGCTCACCGTGCGGTCTGGACCAAGGACGTGTCAATACGGGCGTCAATCCCGGGACCAAAGCCCTGCGCACCGGGTGTCCGGGGCGCCCGGGCCGGCGTCCCGGGGAGATGTCCCGTACCTGCCTTGACGTCAGGCGCGGGACGGTTGTCGGCCCGATGCGTCAGAATTGGGGACAGGGCCAGCGCACGCAATCCGAGGGGCACGAATGTCCGGACTGATCGATACCACGGAGATGTATCTCCGCACCATCCTCGAGCTGGAAGAGGAAGGCGTGGTCCCCATGCGCGCCCGGATCGCCGAGCGGCTGGACCAGAGCGGGCCCACGGTGAGCCAGACGGTCGCGCGCATGGAGCGCGACGGCCTGGTGGCGGTCGCCAGCGACCGGCATCTGGAGCTGACCGACGAGGGCCGCAAGCTCGCGACGCGCGTGATGCGCAAGCACCGCCTCGCGGAGTGCCTGCTCGTCGACGTCATCGGCCTGGAGTGGGAGCAGGTGCACGCCGAGGCCTGCCGCTGGGAGCACGTGATGAGCGAGGCGGTGGAGCGGCGCGTCCTGGAGCTGCTGCGCCACCCCACCGAGTCCCCGTACGGGAACCCGATCCCGGGTCTGGAGGAGCTCGGTGAGAAGGCCGAGGCCGACCCGTTCATCGAGGACGGCATGGTCAGCCTGTCGGACCTGGACCCGGGCAGCGAGGGCAAGACGGTGGTCGTCCGGCGGATCGGCGAGCCGATCCAGACGGACGCCCAGCTGATGTACACGCTGCGGCGCGCGGGCGTGCAGCCCGGCTCCGTGGTGAGCGTGACGGAGTCCCCGGGCGGGGTGCTGGTCGGCAGCGGCGGCGAGGCCGCCGAGCTGGACGCGGACATCGCCTCGCACGTGTTCGTCGCCAAGCGCTGACGCGGGCCGTGGCCGCAGGGCGGCCACGGCGCGCACACCCGGATCAGGTCACATCTGTCGCAGTTCCCTGAAGACGAGTGGTCCCGGCGCCTCGCGGCGCCGGGACCGTCCTCCCCTGGCTGACCTGGAGCCCCGAGCTCTCAAGGTCATCCCCTTCGGACCGTCTTCCCCGAGCGGCCCGCCTCCCTGTTGAAAGGATCTCCATCGGCAGCGGCGGCCAATCCTTGAGCAAGGTCACTCGAAAGAGCGGTGTTGTCGGCGAGACGCCCGTTTTCGAATGCGGGTTCGATAGTCTGGCCGGGAGCGAAGGGGGTGCATCCTCGGTGGTTCAGCGCATCGATGTCACTGCAGCCGACGGCGTCCGACTGGCCGCCTGGGAGTTCCGTGATCCGCCGGCCGAGCCCCGGCAACCGGCGGTCCTGTTACTGCACGGCCTGATGGGCCGGGCCTTCCACTGGGCAGGCACCGCGAGCTGGCTGGGCGAGCACCGCCGCGTGGTGGCCCTGGACCAGCGCGGGCACGGCCAGAGCGAGCACCCGGCGATGAACGGCCCGGGCATCCAGGGCGGTCCGGGCGGCCTGGGCAGACCCGGCGGACCGGCCGGGCCGGGCCGGCAGGGCGGGCCCGGCGGGCGGGGTGGGCTGCGGGGCCTGAGCGGCCCGACCGGCTTCGGCGCCCCGCCGCCCCTCCCCGCCACCCCGCCGCACTCCCTCGGCCGCGAGGCCTTCGTCGCCGACGCCGAGGCGGCCGTCGAGCAGCTCGGCCTCGGCCCGGTCGTCCTCATCGGCCACTCCATGGGCGCCCTCACCGGCTGGCAGCTCGCCGCCCGCCGCCCCGACCTCGTCCAGGCCCTGGTGATCTGCGACATGCGGGCCTCCGCGCTCGGCGAGGCCTCCCAGCAGGAGTGGGAGGAATGGTTCCGCCGCTGGCCGCTCCCCTTCCCCACGCAGGACGCCGCCCGCCGCTGGTTCGGCGAGGACGACCCCCGGGTGGAGCGCCCCGACCCCGGCCGCGGAGCCTTCTTCGCCGAGGTGATGCACCAGGCCCCGGACGGCTGGCGGCCCCTGTTCTCCCGCCGCCAGATGCTGACGGCCCGTGAGACCTGGGTGCACGACGCCCACTGGGAGGAGCTCGCCCAGGTCCGCTGCCCCACCCTCGTCGTCCGCGGCCTGGACGGCGAACTGGGCCGTGCGGAGGCGCAGGAGATGGTCCGCGTCCTCCCGGCCGGCCAGTACGCCGAGATCCCCGACGCCGGTCACTACGTCCACTACGACCAGCCGGCCGCCCTGCGCGCGGCGCTGGAACCGTTCCTGGAAGGGGTCTCCGGCATGGCCTCCAGATGACCCGAGAGGCCCCCCTTCCGGTCCACCTTCGGTTCGCCGCTCACCCGATGGGGTGGATCGCGGCCCTTCATTGAGCTGCGCGCGGCCCGCCGTACGTGCCAGGCCGCGGCGGCCCCAACAGGCTGTGGCCCGTCCCGTGGGAGCCGCCGGGCCACTGCACGCCGGCGGCGAGCAGACGAAGGGTCTCCATGTTCACGTCCCGCTCCAGGTCCGCGTTCCCCCTCACCTCCTCCGCCACCTCCGCCACCTCCGCCGTCTCCATCGCCGCCTCCACGTACCAGTCCCCTTCCGGCGGCAGGAGAGCCCGGCGCCGCAACGCCGTCGCGGTCGCCGCCGCCGGTCTGGCGCTCGTCCTGACCCTGCCCGCCACCGCCCTCGGCGCACCGGGCGACCTCGATCCGGCCTTCGACGGAGACGGCAAAGTCGTCACCGACTTCGGGGGCGGCGGCTACGACGAGAGCCGCGGCATGGTGATCCAGGCGGACGGCAAGATCGTCACCGTCGGCACCACCGTCCCCGCGGCCGGTGGCGCCTCCGACTTCGCGCTGGCCCGCTACAACCCCGACGGCAGCCTCGACCCCACCTTCAACGGCGACGGCGACAACGACGGCAAGATCCAGACCGATCTGCGCGGCGGCGACGACGTGGCCGACGCGGTGGCGGTCCAGCCGGACGGAAAGCTCGTCGTGGCCGGTTACAGCGCGGATCCCGACGTCACCGGGTCGTTCACCGTCGCCCGTTTCAACCCCGACGGCAGCCTCGACACGAGCTTCGACGGCGACGGCTTCACCTTCACCGACTTCGGCACCACGGGCCCCCAGGAGGCCTTCGGGATCGCGATCCAGCCCGGCGGCGCCATCGTGGCCGCGGGCGAGAGCGGCACCGACGTCGCCCTGGCCCGCTACAACCCCGCCGACGGCAGCCTGGACACCACCTTCGACGGCGACGGCAAGGTGACCACCGGCTTCGCCGGCGGCTCCGCGAGCGCGTACGACGTGACGCTCCAGTCCGACAACAAGATCGTCATCGCGGGCCGCTCAGGCTACAACTACCCCTCCAACGACTCCGACTTCGCCCTCGCCCGCTACAACCCGGACGGCAGCCTGGACACCGCCTTCGACGGAGACGGCAGGGTCACCACCGGCTTCACCGGCCCCGACGTCGCGAGCGGGGTCAAGGTCCAGCCCGACGGCAAGATCGTCACGGCGGGCCGCGCCGCCTTCGACTTCGCGCTCGCCCGGTACAACCCGGACGGCAGCCTGGACACGGCCTTCGACGGCGACGGCAAGGTCACCACCGACTTCGGCGCCAACACCCTGGACGGAGCCGCCGACCTGGCCCTCCAGTCCGACGGCAAGATCGTCGCCGCCGGCATCAGCCAGGCCGACTTCGGCGTGGCCCGCTACACCACCAACGGCTCCCTCGACACCGGATTCGGTACCGGCGGCAAGGTCCACACCGACGTCTCCTCCGGCTACTTCGACACCGCCAACGCGGTGGCCCTGCAGTCCGACGGGAAGATCGTCGTCTCAGGCAACACCGGCGACGACCGGGGCCTCGTCCGCTACCAGGTGACCACTCCGCCGCCCCCGCCCGGCGTGGATCTCGCCGTCACCAAGACCGGCCCCGCCTCCGTCAGCATCGGCGACCAGGCCACGTACACCGTGACGGTGACCAACACGAGCACGACCACCACGGCCACCGGCGTCACCCTGGCCGACACCCTCACCGGCCCCGGATCGCTCGTGTCCGCCACCCCCGCCCAGGGCACCTGCACCCTCGCCGCCACCACCGCCAACTGCACCGTCGGCACCCTTTCCCCCGGCGCCCGGACCACGGTCACGTTCGTCGCCGAACCCCGCGCCACCGGCACCCTCTCGGACAAGGCCACCGCCTCCGCCACGCAGACCGACCCAGCGACCGCCAACAACACGGCGACGGCCACCAGCACCGTCAACAACGCCCACGGCTGCACGATCATTGGCACCAGCGGCGCCGACACCCTCACCGGCGGCTTCGGCAACGACGTCATCTGCGCCCTCAGCGGCAACGACACCGTCCGGGCCGGCTACGGCAACGACACCGTCTACGCCGGCCCCGGCAACGACAACGTCGACGGCGGCTTCGGCAACGACGTGCTCTTCGGCGGTACCGGCAACGACACCCTGACCGGGTACTACGGCGACGACCGCCTCGACACCGTCGACGGCGTCTTCGGCAACGACTCCGCCGACGGCGGCTTCAACACCGACACCTGCACCACCGACCCGGGCGACACCCGCATCAGCTGCCCCTGACACCCGCGACGCCCTGACACCCGCGACGCCCTGACACCCGCGACGCCGCTGACATCCGCGACGCCCCTGACACCGACGCCCCCGGCGGCACCGACGCCGCCGGGGGCGTCGCGTTCGCTCATCCGGAGACGGACAGCACGATCTTCCCGGTCGTCCGCCCGCTGTCACTCAACTCATGTGCCTTCCCGGCCAGTTCCAGCGGCAGCACGGTGTCGATCTCGGGCCGCAGCAGCCCGGCCTGCGCCAGCGAGGCGATCTCGCGCATCCCCGCCTGGTCCGCCTCCACCGCCATGAACGCCGCCCGCACCCCCAGCGGCCGCGCCGCCTCCGCCAGCCGGGCCTCGGCCGGAGAAGCGAGGGAGACCACGATCCCGCCGTGCCGCAGGGCCCGCAGCGAGCGCGGCCCGTACTCCCCGCCGATGGCGTCGAGCACGACGTCCACCGGTTCGACGGCGCTCTCGAAGGCGACCGCGGTGTAGTCGACCACCTCGTCCGCGCCCAGCCCGCGCAGGAACGCGTGCTTGGCGGCCCGGGCGGTGCCGACGACGTACGCGCCGCGCGCCTTGGCGATCTGCACGGCGAGGTGTCCGACCCCGCCCGCGGCCGCGTGGACCAGCACCCGCTGCCCCGGGCGCAGCCCGGCGGTGTCCACCAGGGCCTGCCAGGCGGTGAGCGCGGCCAGCGGCAGTGCGGCGGCCTGTACGTGGCTCAGCGCGGCGGGCTTGCGGACGAGGTGCCGGGCGGGGGAGGTGACGTACTCCGCGTACGTGCCCGCCGGGACGGGGTGGCGTGGCATCCCGAACACCTCGTCGCCGGGGGCCAGGGTGGTGACGCCGAGGCCGACCGCCTCGACCACGCCCGACACGTCCCAGCCGAGCCGGACCACCTCGCCGGCCAGGCCGCCGGTGGCCCGGTGCCAGGAGTCCGTCGGGTTCACCCCGGCCGCGTGCACCCGTACCAGCACCTCGGCCGGCCCGGGCTCGGGCCGCTCCACCTCGGCGACCTCCAGCACCTCGGGCCCGCCGAACCCGTCCTGAACCACTGCGCGCATGTCCTCACCCCGTTGTCCGCGGGGCCCCGGCGGCCCCGTCCGGAACCAAGGTTTTCGCAGGCCGCTCACCGGAACGAGTGGCAAGAATGCCAGCATCTGCAAAGATCTTGCCATGCCGCCGCAGCTCCCTCCCGTCGCCTCCGCCCCTCCCCACCGCGTGGTCGTCCTGGCCCTGGAGGGCGTCTACCCCTTCGAACTGAGCATCCCGGTCCGCATCTTCGGCACCGCCCAGGACGCCACGGGCGCGCCCCTGTACGAGGTGATCACCTGCGGCCTGGACAGTGCCGGCGGCCAGGTGACGACGAGCGCCGACTTCGCCATCGCCGTCTCCCACGGCACCGAGGCCCTCCGCACGGCCGACACCCTGGTCATCCCGCCGTTCACCTGCGGCCCGGACGGCCCCGGCGGCGGAGCGTGGCTGCCCGCCGAACTGGCCGACGCCCTCGCCCTGCTCCCGGCGCACGCCCGCATCGTCTCGATCTGCACGGCCTCCTACGTCCTCGCGGCCGCGGGCCTGCTCGACGGGCGCCGCGCCACCACGCACTGGAACGAGGCGGAGCACTTCCAGCGGGCCTTCCCCCGGATCCAGGTCGACGAGAACGTCCTCTTCGTCGACGACGGCCGGATCCTGACGGCTGCCGGGGTGGCCGCGGGAGTGGACCTGTGCCTGCACCTGCTGCGCCGCGACCACGGCAGCGAGGTGGCCAACCGGGTGGCCCGGCTGTGCGTGGTCCCGCCGTGGCGGGAGGGCGGGCAGGCCCAGTACATCGAACGCCCGATGCCGGAGCCGGAGGCGGCGACGACCGCCGCCACCAGGTCCTGGGCCCTGCAACACCTCCACCGGCCCCTCCCCCTCAAGGAGTTGGCGGAGCACGCCCGGATGAGCGTACGGACCTTCTGCCGCCGCTTCGTGGAGGAGGTCGGCATGCCGCCGGGCCAGTGGCTGGCACAGCGGCGCGTCGACCACGCCCGCCGCCTGCTGGAGACGACGGACCTCCCGGTCGACCGCGTGGCGGCCCAGTCGGGCTTCGGCACGCCGTCCGCCTTCCGCCACCACCTGACCACCACCCTCGGCATCTCCCCGACGGCGTACCGCCGGGCCTTCAGATCCGGCACGAGGGAAGCGGCCTGACCCTCGGCCCCTCAGCCGGCGGCTGCCTCACCCCAGCGGTTGAGGGTCTCCGTCCCGGTGTCATAGGTCAGCCAGGTGCCGTCGCCGAGGGGCCGCACGTACCCGGCCACGGGGCCGTCGGGGTAGGCGACCCGTCCGCGTATCCCCAGGGTGTGGGCGTCGAGCAGCCAGTGCCCCGCCCGCTCGGCGTCCTCCTCGTCGCCGTCCTCGCCCGCCGCGGCGATGACGGTGCCGGCGTCCACGAATCCGCAGCCGTAGTCCCAGAACCCAGGCTCCTCGTCCTCCGCGCCGGACTCCGGCTCCGCCGTCGCGAGGGTGTCGCCGTCCAGGGCGTGCAGGCGCAGGTCCGAGCCGTAGTGCTCGATGGTGAGGAAGCCGCGGTGGCCGGGGTGGACGTCGGCCAGGATCCGGTCCATGGTCTCGTTCAGGTCCCAGGCGGTCAGCTTCTCGCCGTCCCACCGCGCCCAGTACAGCAGGATGCCGTCCTGGCCCATGCCGATGGACAGGCCCATGTGGATCCCGTCCGGGTGGGAGACGTGGTTCGAGCCGGCCGCCGCGCTGTCCTCCAGCGGCAGCCGGGCCAGTTCCCGCCCGTCGGCGGCGTCCAGGACGACCCAGTACTCCCGCTCCTCGTGCACGACGTGCGCCCAGACGAACCGGCCGTCGTCCGAGACCCGGCACGACCCGTGCTCCAGCCCCCGGCACACCTCCTGCTCGTCCCCGCTGTGCGCGTGACCCACCTCGGGCCCCCAGCACCCGTGCCGGTACTCCCAGAGCACGTCCCCGCCCACCCCGACGGCCCGCACGGCCCGCTGCCCGGAGAATACGGCGAACCCCCCGTCGGGACTCACGGAGTCGACCCCCCGGTCCCACCCCGGCCAAGGCGCCGGAAAGACGGCGACCGGCGCCAACTCCCCGCCCAACAGCTCGTCAAGGTCGTAGACCTCCACCTCCTCCCCGTTCCGCATCAAGGCCCGCCGAGCCCCACCACCCCGCCCCTCGAACCCGAACCCATCAACAAGCCCGCCCCCACCCACCAGCCCGACCGAGCCCCGCAACACCGCATTGATCGCCATACCCCGACGCTAACGGCCCCCTCTGACACCCCCCGTCCGGGCCGCAGGGTCTCAGCAGATCAGGGTCCGCTCCGAGACGGACACGTACGGGAAGACCTGGACCTCAAGGCTCCCTGTGGTGTCCTCCGTACTGAACTCCACAACGAGCTTGGAGGATTCGGCACTGTCCGCGATACGGAGGACCGTCGCCCCCTCGCGGAAGGTGCTGAAAACCCCCTTTCCGGGAACTGGGCACCAGGAGACCGCCACGGATCGACCGATGACGTCGTAGGAGACTCCCAGCTCGCCGTCGACGACTTCGGAGAAGTCGAGCCTGTACTGGTACTCCCCGACGAGCATCGTCTCGATTCCGAAGGTATTGACGAACTCCTGGCTCTCTGGGGTGACGAAAGGCATGTGAACTCCGGTGTGACCAGTGGGGAGACTCGAGCAAATCGGGCGATTGGCTCTAATTAATCACGTTCCACCATTTCCCTCCCTTGAATATCACCGTGGTGAGCCGTTTGCTTCCGTCCGGCAGCAGTTGCCACATCGCGTCGGCCTCCCGCATGCCCCATCGGCCTGTGATGACGGAGTGTGTTCTGCCGAAAGTGCCCCACTGATCCGTGTAGACGTCTTCGAACCCGTTCTTGGTCGCGTCTTGAAGGTGCTGGCGGACGTATTCGCGAGAGGCTGGAGTGTCTTCGAAACCGATGCTTCGCAACTGTGCCGCGTTCTGCTTGGCTCGTGCCGTGTTGTGTGGATCGGCCTTGATGTCTTTGTCGAAAAGATAGTCGAGCTTTCCGTCGGACACTTCGGGACAACCCTCGGGCGCCAGACCGAGCGGGTCGGACCAGGTGTGGGGGTTGGTGACGTAGGCGCTGGGAATGGGCGCCGGGGCCAGGCCCAATGGGTCCGGGGAGAGGTAGCGGGCTGTTTCGGGGTCGTAGGTGCGGAAGTAGTTGTGGTGGAGGCCGGATTCCGGGTCGTAGTACTGGCCCGGGAAGCGGAGTGGGGTGTAGGCCGTCGCCGTGCGGTTCCAGGTTGTGGTGCCCCACAGGGTGGTGCGGGTGTGCCACGCCGTGGTGCCGTCCTCGGCCACCAGGTGGGTGGGGGTGCCGATCAGGTCGGTGACGATCGAGAAGAAGCGGTCGTCGATCTCCGGCTGGTCGATGCGTTCCGTCTGGGTGACGGGGTGCAGGCCCTGGTGGGTCCAGGTCAGGGTGACCTGGCCGGTGGTCTCCTCGCAGAGGGTCGTGCCGTCCCAGGTGAAGAGGGTTTCCTCCGCGACCTCGCCGGAGGAGGCAAGGCGTTGTTTGGACGTGCGGCGGCCCAGGGGGTCGTAGGTGTAGCGCCAGCGGGTGCCGTCGGGAGTGATGACGGCCGTCAGCCGGTCCTCCGCGTTCCACTCGTAGCGCCAGGTGTCCGGCTTGCGGGAGAGGCGGGTCTTCTGGCGGAGGGTGATGCGGCCCAGTGCGTCGTGTTCGTAGCGGACCGAGCCGGCGTGGGTGATGCGGGTGCCGGTGTAGGAGCGGTCGCCCTGGGCTTCCGTGCCGGGGTGGTGGGCCGGCCAGGAGGCGCTGGTCTGGTTGCCCGCCTCGTCGTACGCGTAGCGCTCCGACCAGTTCGCGGCCTCCACGGCCGTGACGCGGGCCGCCGCGTCCAGGGTGAAGGTGCGGGGGCCGGTGAGGGAGTCGTCGATGCCGGTCAGGTAGCCGTCGGCGCGGTAGCTGTAGCCGCGCCGCTGGAGGGTCCGGCCGTCCTCGCCGATGACGGACTGGGCGGTGCGGCGGCCCGTCACGTCGTACTCGTGGGTGAGGGAGAGGGACCGGCCCAGTGTGCGGGTCAGCTCCTGGCCCGCCGCGTCGCGCTCGAAGGTGAGGGTGCGGCCCGCCGTGGTGAGGGAGGCGCGGCGGCCCGCGGCGTCGTATGTCCAATGGGACGTGGAGCCGGCCGGGGTCGTGCGGGTGGTGCGGCGGCCAAGGGCGTCGTGGCCGTACGTGAGGGTGCGGCCGTTCACCGTCTCCGACAGGAGGCGGCCCGTGGTGGCGTCGCGGAGCCAGGTGGCGGTGGACTCGGGTGAGGTGGCCGCCGCCAGGGCGTCGAAGGCGTCGTACGCGTACGTGGTGACCAGGCCCGCCGCGTTCTTGAGGATCGGCTGGCCGAGTGCGTTGTGGGCGTAGGTGGTCGTCTCACCGAGGGCGTTGGTGCGGCAGGTCAGGCGGCCCGACGCGTCGTACGCGTACGTGAGCGTGCGGGCGTCGAAGTCCGTTTCCGAGGCGAGTCGGCCGGCCGGGTCGTAGGTGTAGTGCCATGTGAGGCCCTGGGGGTTGGTGACACTGGTGAGGCGGAGCTGGGTGTCGTGGGTGAAGGTGTGGCGGGTGCCGTCGGGGCCCGTGCGGGCCGTGAGGAGGTCGAAGTCGCCGTATTCGGAGACCGTGACGCCGCCGATCTCGTCCGTGTGGGTCAGGCAGTTGCCCTCGCCGTCGTAGGTCCAGGACTCCTGCGTGCCGTCGGGGTGCGCACGGCGCAGGAGGCGGCCCTCGACGCTCCAGGTGAGACGGGTGGTGCGGCCCAGGGGGTCGGTGACGCGGACCGGGCGGCCGAACGCGTCGCGCTCGTAGCTGGTCGTGCCGCCCAGAGGGTCGGTGACCGAGAGGGGCAGGCCGGCCGCGTCGCAGCGGACGGTGGTCGTGTGGCCGAGGGCGTCCGTGATCGATGACGGATGGTTGCGGGCGTCGTAGGTGAAGCGGGTGACCGTGCCGTCCGGGGCGGTCGTCGAGGTGCGGTTGCCGGCGGCGTCGTACGTGGTGAGGAAGGTGAGCCCGTCCGGCCGGGTCACCTTCACAGGCAGTCCCAGGGCGTTGTACTCCGCCCGCGTCTCGCGACCGTCCGGCCGGACGACGCCGGTCCGCCGGCCGTCCTCGTCGTAGGTGAAACGGGTCGTGTGCCCGAGGGGGTCCGTGCGGGTCAGGAGGCGGTTGTGGCCGTCGTACGTGAACTGCGTCGTCGCGCCGGTGGGGTCGGTCTCCGCCGTGATCCGGGCCCGGTCGTCGACCAGGAAGCGGGTGGTGTGGCCGAGGGAGTCGGTGAGGGTGGTGCGGCCCGGCTCGTACGCGAACCGGACGTCGAGGTGGCCGTTGGTGCCCGACTGGGCGACGCAGCGGTGCTGCTTGTCGTAGACGTACGTGAAGTGCCGGTCGTTGGTGTCGGTCCAGGAGGTGATCCGGCCGAGGTCGTCGTAGCCGAAACGCAGGGGGCGGCCGGAGGAGTTGGTGACCGAGGTGAGGTGGCCGTCGGTGTAGCCGTACCGGAGGACCTCCGTGCCGTCGCCGAGGGACAGGGAGGTGATCCGGCCCCCGGAGGAGCTCAGGCGCAGCTCGTACCCGCCGCTGTGCGTGAGGGCGGCGGGGGCGCCGGAGTCGTCGTAGGTGAACGTGATCCAGGCGCCGGAGCGGTCCTCGAGCTGGAGGAGGGCGCCGTCGCCGTCGAAGTGGCGGGCCTGGCCGGACTCGGGGTCCGTGACGGTGTAGCCGCCGTCCGCGTCGAGGGTCAGCGGCCAGCGCTGGCCGAGGGCGGGCAGTACCGGGATGCCTGGCTCGGGGTGCGGGTAGGCGAGCAGGCTGCCGTCCTCGCGGACGAGGACCAGGCCTTCGTCGTCGCGCTCCAGCCGCTGGTCGATCGTGGACGCCCACGTGGGGCCGAACCAGTGGCCCGCCCGGTACGAGGACTCGAAGGTCCGGGTGAAGACGAGGGGCAGCGCGCCCGGGAGGACGAGGTCGGTCTGGGGGAGGACCATGCGGCCCGTGGCCATGTCGACCGGGTCCTCGCGGCACACCTTCTCGCCCTCGGAACGGGCCGAGGCTTCCGGCTCCGCCTGCTGGGCGGCCCGGGCTTCTTTGGAGGCGGCCTTGCCGGCGGACTCCTCCGCCACCCGGGCACCGGCGCGTGCGCCCGCCCTCGCCGCTCCGCCGAAGCCCTCCGTGCCGAGGAGTTCGGGCAGGAGGCGGCCGGTTCCTTCGGCGAGGTCCTCGCGGAAGGGTTCGACGACGGCGGCGGCGACGCGGTCCGGGTGGGCGGGGGCGGCGACCAGCCCTGCCAGCGTCATGCTGGCGTTCTGCTGGTACTCCGCGGGGTGGGTGAGGTTGTAGGTGTCGAACGGCGTGATCCCGCGCAGGAAGTTGACCACCCCGGCGGTGCCCTTGACGACCCCTCCGCTGAGGTGGGTCATCTCCGTGTTGCCGATGGCGGCCGCGTCGAGGGCCAGGGCCATGGCCTGCTCGTGGGACGCCGGCTTGGCCGGCGCGTGCTCCAGCGCCGCCGTCAGGGCCTGCCCCGCGTCGGCGGCGGCGTCGTCGCGCTGGCGGCGGGCCTCCGTGAGGAGCTCCTGGGCCCGCTTGGCCTCGGCGGCGCCCGCGTTGTCGGGCTTGGTGGGCACCGGCCCGGGGTTCTTTCCGGCGAGGGCGGTGGCGTTGTAGGTGTCGACGGCCTTGGCGTACGCGTTGGCGGCGTCCTGGTGGACCTTGAGCGCCGTCTTGTGGAGCGCGATCGCCTGCAGGGCCTGCTTCTGCGCCCACTCGACCGTGTCGGCGTACCGGGTCAGCGCGGCACCCGCCTTCTGGCAGGCGTCGGCCGCGTGCAGCCACTGCGCCGGGTGCATGGCGAAGGCCTTACGGAACGCGTCGGCCGCCGCGCCCTTCCAACTGCCGGCGTCCAGTGCCTTCATGCCCTGGCCGACCCGGTCGAAGGCGGCCTGGAAGTCCTTCATGTGCGCCGCGCAGGCGCGGATGTCGGCCGGAGAGCCGTGGACCAGCTCGTCGGCCTGCTCGGTCTGACCCAGCTGCTGTTCCGCGACGGACGCGCCGAGGTGGGAGGCGAGGCTGTCGCCGGCGTCCTCGATGCCGTCGGCCCAGCGGTCCTGGCCGACCTTGTGGAGGATGCCGCCGATTTCGTCGGTGGCCTTGTCTATGCCCTCGCCGGCCTTCTTCTTCGCGGCGGTCCAGGTGTGTTCCAGCTTGTCCAGGCCCTTGTCGGCCAGCGCTCCCCAGTCCGTCACCGGTGTTCACCGCCGTCGGCCTGGTCCTGGTCGTGGTTGAGGTCGACGAGCTTTCCGTGGACGTTGTGGTTGAGGTCGTCCCAGGTCTGCTGCCACGCCTGGTCGGTGTTCCGCGCGGACTCGAGGGCGGATTCCGCGCTGTAGTCGGCGTCCCGGAGGTTCGTGTACGGGTTGGTGGCCAGGATCTGGCCCCAGTCCTTGTCCATGACCTCCTGCTCGGTCGCGTACGGGCTGCCCCCGAGGACGGAGTTGGCCAGCACCTTGAAACCGCCCTGGACGTACTGGTCCTGCTCGTGCACCATTCCGGCCGACAGGCCCACGCCCGCCGCGAACCCGTTCGCCTCCTGGACGAGTGAGCGCACGCCCCAGCCCCACCGTTCGCAGAAGGTGGCCAGCTGTGAGGTCAGGCCGTCGTTTCCGGTCTGCAGGCCGGTCAGTTTCAGCTGGGTGAAACCGCCGCCCGTGTTCCCCAGTCCGGCCGGGCCGAGCTCCCGCAGCTCCGCCAGCGTGTCGGTGATGCCCTTGGCGATCTGCGCGAGCGCCGTCTGTGACACGTCGAGGTCACCGGGTTCGCCGCTCATGCCGCCACCCCGCTGTGGACCGCCGCGGAGTCCGGCACGATGCCGCGGACCGGCGGGAACAGGACGCCGTCCGGGCCCGCCGCGTCCAGCGCGACCCCGCACGCGAAGTCCAGCTCCGGTATCACGTCGTCCAGCAGGCGCGCGCCGAGCACCCGGTGGTACTCCCAGACGCGCTCCGTCTCACCCCTGACCTGTGCGAACCGGGCCAGCGCCTCGTCGTCCGAGAACGCGCAGATCCAGTCCACGCCGCCGAATTGCGAAGTCCAGAGCCCGCCCCGCTCGTCGAAAGGCACCAGCACGACCCGGCGCCGGAACCCGGCCAGCCGGCTGGGGAACTCGGCTACCAGGTTCCGTTCCGGCGCCTCCGGCGCGGTGGCCGGCTCCGCGTCGATCCGCGCGGCCGCCTCGGCGCGATGCCGGCGCCATTCCTCGTCGAAACCCACCGCGAAATCCCCCCAACCCCTCTGAATCGAACGCACTTTTGCACGGAGGGACGACAGAGGCAAACGCCGTCCGCGTGGCAGCACGCGGATCTGGCCACCAGGGGGAGGCCCGTCACCGCCCGCGCCGGGCGCGGGTCCGGGCTGTTTCGAACTCGGGGGCGGTGGTGGGCTCCGCGTGGAACTCCTCCTGGGCGTTGACCTCCGTCAGGTCCGGGACCGGGACCTTGCCCAGGCCGATGGACTCCTGTGAGGTCTCCCCGCAGCGGGAAGGTCGCCTCGGGTTCCACGCCGAAGCCCGCCACGGCACGCCAGGCCGCCTCGACGGACGGGCCCGGTTCGTTGCCGTGGACCGCCTCCACCTGGAGGTCGGTGTTTCCGATGACCTCGAGGAGGTCGTGCTCGCCGGTTTGTACGCCGTGTCCTTCGTCGAAGACGCCGCAGGGGGTGGGCGGCCCGCGGGCCGCCCACCCCCTGCGGGTGCCGGGCGGGGTCAGCCCTTGCTGACCGCCGTCAGGATTTCCGGGAGCTTGCGCGAGACCGTTGGGGCGGCCAGGCGCAGGCCCGTCCAGGCGGCCAGGGTGCCCCAGGCGATGCCCGCCGGGAGGGCGAGCCAGGCCAGGGTGGCGGGGTCGTCGGAGAAGAAGCTGATGTAGACCGCGAGGACGATCACGGGGGCGCTGATCAGCGCCGAGGCGATCATGCCGCCGAAGATGCCCATCCAGGCCAGGCCCGCCTGGCCCGGGACGACGTTCTTGAAGGCGCCCTCCGTCGGGATGGAGTACGGGAAGTGCGCCGAGGCCAGTGCGCCCGTGCACAGCATCGCGCCCAGCAGGCCCAGCCCCAGCCCGAGGGCCGCCGGGAACTGCGCCCAGTCGCCGACCAGCGCGGCCGTGACGACGGTGACGAGGACGGTGTACGGGACGGTGACCAGGGCCAGCGCCCCGGCGCGGGCGCGGAGTTCCACGTACGCGTCGCGCGGCGAGGAGATGGTCTGGGCGACCATCCAGAACGCGGAGGTGTCCTGCCCGAACTGGTTGTACATCTGGACGCCGAGCATCCCCGCGCCGAAGCAGGCCAGGTAGACGGAACCGCTGCCCTGGACGGCGTTGAAAATGGGGATGATCATGCCGACGGCCAGCGCCGACACCCACGCCGACTTCGTCTTCGGGTCGCGGACCACGTAGCGCAGGGTGCGCTGCATCGCCGCGCCCGTGCGCCCGTCGGGGAGGAAGGACCGGGCACGGCCCGAACCGCGTTCCTTCTCCGGCTTGGCCGCCGCGAGGGTGGAGCCGTCCGGGGTGACCATCAGCCTGGTCAGGCTCCGCTCCCAGAACCGGAGGAGCAGTCCGAGGGCGGCCAGGGTGATCGCGAGCTGGGCGGCGGCCTGCGCGTAGGCGCCCTTGCTCGCCGAGTCGACCATGCCGACCGCCGTCGCCGGCGGCAGCCAGCGCAGGACCGCCTCGACCGGCTCCAGCGCCGAGAGCCCGCCCTGCTGGACCAGGCGCTGGCTGGCGAAGTTGACCAGCTGGGCGCCGACCGCGATCAGCAGGCCGCTGAGGAGGGCCAGGTCACGGCCCTTGCGGCTGGTCAGCAGCCGTACGTTCGCGGTGGCCACGGCCCGGGCCAGCGCCACGCAGCCGAGCAGGAGGAGCGGTGCGCCGAGCACGGCCGCCACGACGCCCGCCGCGCCGTGCGCCACCGCCGCCACCGAGCCGACTGCCAGGCAGAGCGTGAACAGCGGTCCGATGCCGACCAGCGAGGAGGCCAGCAGGGCCCGGACGAGCGGACGCGGGCGCAGCGGCAGCATCACCAGCCGGCTCGGGTCGAGGGTCTCGTCGCCGGCGGGGAAGAACAGCGGCATCACGGTCCAGGCCAGCGCGAGGATCGCGCCCCCGAGGACGACGACGGTGCCGGCGTGGGTGTGGCCGTGCAGCAGGGACAGGCCCAGGGTGGCGAGCGCGGAGAAGGCCAGGGAGATCACCAGGCTGGTGATCCAGACGGCCTTGCGCTTCGAGGAACCCTTCAGCCCGTTGCGCATCAGCGAGAGCTTGAGGCGGACGAACAGGGGGGTGAGGGAGGCCTCGGCCGTGGCGCTCATCGGGCGCCGCCGAGCCAGTCGAGGGAGTCGCCGGCGGCGTGGTCGCGGGCGCCGACGAGTTCGAGGAAGGCGCTCTGCAGGGAGGGCGCGGAGCCCCGTACGTCGGCCAGCGGGCCCGCGGCGCGGATCTGGCCGGCCGCCATGACGGCCACCCAGTCGCAGAGCGATTCGACGAGCTCCATCACGTGGGAGGAGAACACGACGGTGGCACCGGACGCGGTGTAACGTTCCAGCACCCCGCGGATGGTCTGCGCCGACACCGGGTCGACGCCCTCGAACGGCTCGTCCAGGAAGAGGACTTCGGGGTTGTGCAGCAGGGCGGCGGCCAGGCCGATCTTCTTGCGCATGCCCGTCGAGTAGTCGACGACGAGCTTGTGCTGCGAGCCCGCGAGGTCGAGGACGTCCAGCAGCTGCGTGGCCCGCTTGTCGGTCTCCTCGCCCGGCAGTCCGCGCATCCGGCCCATGTAGCCGAGGAGTTCACGGCCCGAGAGGCGCTCGAACATGCGCAGGCCCTCGGGCAGCACCCCGATGCGCTTCTTCACCTCGACCGGGTCGGACCAGACGTCGTGCCCGGCGACCGTCACCCGGCCCATGTCCGGGCGCAGCAGCCCCATCACCATCGACAGCGTGGTGGTCTTGCCGGCGCCGTTCGGGCCGACGAGGCCGATGAAGCGGCCGGCCGGCAGCTCCAGGTCGATCCCGCCGACGGCCACCTGCTCGCCGAAGCGCTTCCACAGTCCTTCTATCCGTACGGCGGCACCGGCCGACGCGGGTCGCGCGCCGTCCGATCCGCCCGCACCGCTACCGCCTGCCGCATAACCCTGGTCCGGCATGCGCCTGCCTCTCGTTCTCATCCCCGTGGTCGTACTTTTCCCACGATAGGAGGAGGGGAAGAGGGCTCGGCAGTTACGAATGTCATGAAGTCGCGGACGTCGGCGAGGTCGGCTACGCCTGGCGGCGGCCCCGGGCCGCGGCCGCCTCGCTGCCGCACGCGTACGCGAGGGCGTCGATCAGCTCCTCGGTGTCCGGCAGCCAGCGGTTCGCCGGAGTGGGCTTGCGGGCCCACTGCACCGGCCCCTTGCCGCCGTAGCGGGTCGGCGGAGCCGCCACGTACTCGCCCTCACCGCGCGCGGTCAGGTCGATGGCGTGCGGCAGCCAGCCCAGCTTGCGCACCAGGTCAGGCACCTTCGCCCCGGCGCCCGGCAGCACGAAGAACAGCATGCGGTGGTCCGGGGTGAGGGTGACCGGGCCGAGGGTGCGCTGCATGCGCTCCAGCCGCGCCAGCGCGAGGAAGCCCGCGGAGTCCGGGACGTCCAGGGCGTCGAAGGTGCGGCCCGTCGGCAGCAGGATGGACGCGCCCGGGTGCTTTCCCCAGATCCGCCGCACCCCCACGGCACTGCCCGAGGCCAGCGAGCGCCAGTCCTTCACCGCCGGGTGCGCGCCGGGCGCCGGGCAGTCGGCGACCCCGCAGGAGCACAGCTCCCGGCCGTCGCCGGGCTCCAGCCAGGTACCGGCGAAGACGTCCCAGTGCCGCTCCTCCACGTACCGCACGGCATGGTCGAGCAGCAGCTCGCCGCGCTGCTGGGGGATGGGTGCGGTCGCCGTGACTCCGATGGTGTCTTCCACGCCCAGCACAACTCCCGGGGTCACCGGGGGTTACGGGGATAAACGCCCCGGGCGGCGGTGCATCGATCCTGCACGCGGGGCGCACGGGTGCACGAGCGGGGGCGCGTAGGAGCCCAGCGCGCGGCCGATGGGTAACGACACGTCGCAGAGAGGAAGATTCTCCGCACTTCAGGCGGGAAGTGATCATTCCAGCGATCACCCGCGTCTCAGGGGGTTTTCATGGCAGCCAGGCCTCTCGTCGCCCGCCAGCCGAACGAACGGCTGCAGGCGCTCATCCAGGAAGCCGGGTGCTCCAATGCCGGGCTCGCCCGGCGCGTCAACATGTGCGGGGCCGAGCACGGCCTCGATCTCCGCTACGACAAGACCTCCGTGGCCCGCTGGCTGCGCGGCCAGCAGCCGCGCGGCCGGGCCCCCGGCATCATCGCCGAGGCGCTGGGGCGCAAACTCGGCCGGACCGTCACCATCGACGAGATCGGCATGGCCAACGGCAAGAACCTCGCCTCCGGGGTCGGCCTGCAGTTCTCCCCGACCGTCGTCGGCGCCATCGAGCAGGTCTGCGAGCTGTGGCGCAGCGACGTCGGGCGCCGCGACTTCCTCTCCGGGTCGAGCGTGGCCGCCTCCGCGCTCGTCGAGCCCAGCCGCGACTGGCTGATCACCGGGGCCGATCCGCAGGTGGCGCGCAACGGCGGCTCGCGCGTCGGGATGTCCGACGTGGAGGCCGTCCGGGCCACCACCCAGGCACTGACCGACCTCGACCACCGCTTCGGCAGCGGGCACGTGCGGCCCGTGGTCGTGCACTACCTCAACTCCGTGGTCTCCGGGCTGATCGGCGGCTCCTACCGGGAGCCGGTGGGGCGGGCGCTGTTCGCGGCGGTGGCCCGGCTCACCGAACTCGCCGGGTACATGGCGGTGGACACGGGCCAGCCGGGCCTCGCCCAGCGCTACTACATCCAGGCGCTCAGGCTCGCCCAGGCGGCGGGCGACCGCGCGTACGGGGGCTACGTGCTGGCCGCGTCGATGAGCCACCTCGCGGCCGAGCTGGGCAACCCGAGAGAGATCGCGCAGCTGGCGCGGGCCGCGCAGGAGGGCACGCGCGGGCAGGTCACCCCGAGAGTGGAGGCGATGTTCTACGCGGCGGAGGCGCGCGGGCACGCACTGCTCGGCGACGGCCGTTCCACGGCGGTGCTGTCGGGCCGGGCGGTCACGGCGCTGGAGCGGGCCGAGCCGGAGTCGGGCGACGACCCGGTGTGGATCCGCCACTTCGACCAGGCCTACCTGGCGGACGAGCTCGCGCACTGCCACCGCGACCTCGGCCAGGCCGACGCGGCGGGCAAACGCGCGGAGGAGGCGCTGCGGGGGCTGCCCGTGACGAAGGCCCGCCGACGGGCCATCGGCCTGCTGCTGCTGGCCGCGGCGCAGGTCCAGCAGCGGGAGGTGGAGCAGGCCTGCCAGACGGCGACGAAGGCCGCCGAACTGCTGGGGACGCTGCGCTCGCGGCGGGGTGCGGAGTACCTGGACGACTTCCGGGCGCGGCTGGAGCCGTACCGGGAGGAACCGGCGGTGCGGGAGTTCGGGGCGAGGCTGGAGGTTCAGGTGGCCTGACGTCGACACGCCGTGACCGGGTAGCGTGACCCGACGGCTGCGCGGATCCTCCACGGAGCGCGGACGTCGGAGAAGGCGAGAAGGAGTCCCGGTGACGGAGAACGGACAAGGGGGCGTCCCCCAGCCCGGGGCGCCGCAGGCCGGGCAGCCGTGGGCGGCGCCGGGGTACGGGTTCCCGCCCGCGCAGGACCCGTACGGCACGCCGCAGCCGCAGGGGCACGAGCAGGCCCCGGGGTACGAGCAGCCCCAGGGGTACGAGCAGCAGGGCGGGTACGAGCAGCAGGGCGGGCCGGTCCAGGCCGCCTACGTCCCGCCGCCGGAGCCCGGCGCCCCGGCGTACGGCTACCCCCAGACCGGCCACGCCCCCGCCCCCGAGGCCCCGGGCGCGCCGGGCTACGGCTACCCGCCGGTGGCGGACGCGGCCACGCAGTACCTGCCGCCGGTCGCGGACGCCCCGACGCAGTACGTCCCGCCGGTGCAGGCGGGGCCGGCCGCGCACCTGTCGCACGCCGCCACGCAGTACGTGCCCCAGGTGGGCGCCGCCGCACCCGGCACCCCGCACGCCCGGCCCGCGGGCCCGGGAGCGCCGGGGGCCATGCTGGCGGGGGCCGAGACCCAGGCCGTGCCGGCGGTGCCGGGAACCCCGGCCGGGGGCCCGCCCCCGTACGACCTGCCGCACGTGGGCGGGGGCGGGCCCGCGACCCAGTACGTTCCGCCGGTCCCGGCGGGCGGCGTGGCGGATGCCGCCACCCAGTACCTACCGCCGGTCCCGGCGGGCGGTGTGGCCGAGGCCGCGACGCAGTTCGTTCCCCCCGTCCCGGCGGGTCCGGCGGGTGGCGTGGCGGATGCCGCTACCCAGTACGTTCCGCCCGTCCCGGCGGGTGGCGTGGCGGATGCCGCCACCCAGTACATCCCTCCCGTTCCGGCGGGCGGCGCGGCAGAGGGCGCGCATCAGTACCTCCCGCCGGGGCCGGGGGGTGGTGTCGCCGAGGCGGCGACGCAGTACCTTCCGCCGGTCCCGGCGGGCGGTGTGGCAGACGCTGCGACGCAGTACCTTCCGCCGGTCCCGGCGGACGGTGGGGCGGATGCCGCTACCCAGTACCTTCCGCCGGTTCCGGCCGGCGGTGCGGCCGACGCCGCCACCCAGCTCGTTCCCCCCGTCCCGGCCGGTCCGGGGAGTGGTGCGGGTGAGGACGCCACGCAGTACATCCCGCCCGTCCCCGCCGACCCCGGCAGGGGGAGTGCCGCTGGGGGTGAGGGGTTCGAGGGGCTGTTCCGGGACGGTGGTGGTGAGGGGGCCGTCGACGGGCGTGCGCAGCAGGGGCCGCCCGTCGCCGAGCCGGCGGCTCGGCGGACGCCGCCGCCCGCGGCGCCGCAGCGGCGCCGGCCGCAGCCGCCGCAGCCGCAGCAGTTCCAGGCTCCCGCCCCGCCCCCGGCGGCCCCCGCGCGCCGGGTTCCGCCCGCGGTGATCGCGGCCGCGGTGTTCGGGCTGGTCGTGGCAGGGCTCGGGGTGGGGGCGCTGCTCAGCGACGGCAAGGCGCAGAACAACGACCCCGTGGCGACGTCCCCGGGGTCCGGGGGAGCCGGCGCCGGCGCCGACGCGCCGGGCGGTTCCGCGCCGGTGGACCCGGCGCGCCCGCAGGCCGTCCAGCTGGACAAGCTGCTCGCGGACGCCAACGACAGCCGGACCGCGGTGATCAAGGCCGTGGACGACATCAAGGACTGCAAGAACCTGGGCCAGGCCGCCCAGGACCTGCGGGACGCGGCCCGGCAGCGCGACGAGCTGGTCACCCGTCTCTCGGACCTGAAGATGGACCTGCTGCCGAACCACGCCCGGCTCTCGGCGGCGCTGACCAAGGCCTGGAACGCCTCGGCCGACGCCGACAACAGCTACGCGGACTGGGCGGACGACGCCGGCCACGACAAGGGCGGCTGCAAGGACGGCAAGGCGAAGCAGACCGACGGCGCGGCCGACGGCAACAAGTCCAGTGCCGAGGCCACCAAGGCGAAGGAAACGGCGGCGACCATGTGGAACACGATCGCCGCCAAGTACGGGCTGACCCAGCGCGACAAGACCCAGCTGTAGCGGGCAGCGGCATCAGGCCGAGCGGGGGGCCGACTCCAGTACCGGGGTCATGTCCTGGTCCGCCTCGCCGGGCTGGGCGACGAGCCGGCCCTGCTGGACGACCTGGAAGCTGACCCGGCCGTTCACTAGCCGGGGGAAGCCGGCCACCGCCCGCATGTCCTGGTAGCGCCAGCTCAGCTCCGGGGTGAGGTTGCCGGTGGAGATGCCGGAGGACTCGTTGAGCATCCGGGCCATCTTGCGGGCCGTGATCTCCTCGCCCTCCTTGAACTTCTGGATGACCTGGTTGAAGACCGTGTAGGCGATCCAGGTGGTCTGGGCCCCGCTGTCGTCGGACTCGACGGTGTCGTCGCCGAAGGCCTGGTCGCTGATCACCTTCCGCATCGGCGCCCACAGGGGGTCGGTCGACACCGGGTACCAGCTGGTGACGAGCGCGCCCTCGAAGGGGCTCTCCTTGCCGCCGGTGCGGTCGACCAGGGCCTGGCTGACGCTGCCGAGGACGGAGGAGATCTGCGGGTTGCGGTGGGTGGAGTCGGCGCGGCGGAAGGCGTCGAAGAAGGTCTCGGTCCGCTCGCCGAGCACGGCCGTGACACAGCTCTTGGACGACGAGGGGCTTCCCTTGGCGGCCGTGGAGGCCGACGGGGAGCCGGCCGACGCCGGCCCGGAGGGGCCCGGGGACGGCGTCGTCTTGGACGAGGGCGTTCCCGTGTCCCTCGTGCCGGTGCCACCTCCGCCCGAGCCGCCGCCCGAGCCGCCCGAGCCGCCGCCCGAGCCGCCCGGAGTGGCCTCGGACAGGGCCTCGCGGGCCTGCGGCATCAGGTCCGCGGCGTCCTCGGCCGCCCGGATGTCGGAGGCCTCCGGGCTGTTGTTGGCCCTCAGCCCCGCGTTCAGCAGCACCGGCATGGTGTCCCCGGCGAGGGTGTCGGGGCGGACCAGGGAGACCTGGGCGCAGGCCTTGCCGAGCTGGTGGCCGGCGCCGGCGAGCAGGGCGGGCTGGCCGCCGTTGACCGGGTAGGACAGGGTGCTCTGGAACTCCTCCGCGGAGACCCCGTAGCCGCCGATGAAGGGGATCCCCTCGGCCTCCAGCGGGGCCATGAAGGCGCGCCCGTACTGGCTGTAGGAGCCGACGACGGCCACCGCCTTCTTCGTGATGGCCTCGCGGGCGCAGTCGGCGGCGCCGGTCGCGGTGTTCTTCTCGTTGCAGGTCAGGACGCGCAGCTTGCGGCCCTTGATGCCACCGTTGGCGTTGATCCAGCGTTCGTACGCCTTGGCCATTCCGGGCATGCCGGGCATGTTGGTGGCCTTGGTTCCCATCGGAGCGAACGTCATGACCGTGAGGGTGTCCCCGGAGTTCCCCGGGCTGCCGGGGAGCACCCCGCACGCTGTGGTGAGACACGCACCTGTCGCTGCGGCAAGTAGCAGGCGGGACAAGGCGGTTGCGCGTCGGCATTTGGTCATGTCCCACGACCATTCCGCCACAGGGGTAACTGGATGCTGAGGTGTACACAACATCCGGTGACGCCCGGGTGAACGGCCGGGGGCGGGGTGTGGATAGGTGCGTCAAGATCGCATTTGTGGGGAACGTACGATCGAAAGCGTGACATTCGCCCAAGGTTCGAAGAACTCTTCCCGCCGCGGCGGCCGCTCCTCCACCATGGGCGGCATGCCCCTCAACGACATGCCGTGGTGGCGCTGGCGCAGCAACGTGCGCTCGGCGCTGCACATGCTCTCCGACCCCGCGTTCCAGCAGGAGGTCTGGCTCGCCGGCGCCGAAGGGTACGGGGACGTCACCGACGCCGTGTACCGGCTCGTCGAGGACACCTGGCTCGACAGCTGGTCCGCCGACAAGTACATCGGCACGATCTTCCGCGACGCCCAGGAGGCGGCCCTGGTCGACCTCGCCGTGCTGCGCGTTCTGCGGATCCTGCACCAGGTCGGCCCGGACGCGCCCGTGAGCGCCTACCTGGAGAACCCCGCCTGGCCCGACGCGGTACGGGCGGCCCGCGAGGCGCACGTGCGGATGTCCGCCGCGGACGGGGAGGACCCGGACGAGCGGCCGAGCTCCGTGGAAGTGCTGAGGATGCTCACGCGCACGGTGTGAAAGGCTATGGGGTCATGAGCGACCCGCAGCCCGGGGCCCGGCCCCTGCCCCAGTACGTCCTGACCGTGTCCTGCCCCGACAAGCAGGGCATCGTGCACGCCGTGTCCAGTTACCTGTTCATGACCGGCTGCAACATCGTGGACAGCCAGCAGTTCGGAGACCGGGAGACCGGCCTCTTCTTCATGCGGGTGCACTTCGAGGCCGAGCCGGAGGTCACGCTGGAGAAGCTGCGCGCCAGCTTCGCCGCCATCGGCGACAGCTTCCGGATGGACTGGCAGATCCACCGCTCGGACGAGCGCATGCGGATCGTGCTGATGGTGTCGAAGTTCGGCCACTGCCTGAACGACCTGCTGTTCCGCACGAGCATCGGCGCCCTGCCGGTGGAGATCGCGGCCGTGGTCTCCAACCACACCGACTTCGCCGAGCTGGTCGGCTCCTACGACATCCCCTTCGTGCACATCCCGGTGACGAAGGACACCAAGGCGGCGGCCGAGGCGCAGCTGCTGGAGCTGGTGCGGGCGGAGAAGGTCGAGCTCGTGGTGCTGGCCCGCTACATGCAGGTGCTGTCGGACACCCTGTGCAAGGAGCTCAGCGGGCGGATCATCAACATCCACCACTCCTTCCTCCCGAGCTTCAAGGGCGCGAAGCCGTACCACCAGGCGCACGCGCGCGGTGTGAAGCTGATCGGGGCGACCGCGCACTACGTGACGGCCGACCTCGACGAGGGGCCGATCATCGAGCAGGAGGTCGAACGGGTCGGCCATGAGGTCACGCCGGACCAGCTGGTCGCCGTCGGGCGGGACGTCGAGTGCCAGGCGCTGGCGCGGGCCGTGAAGTGGCACAGCGAGCACCGGGTGCTGCTGAACGGGTCCCGGACGGTCGTCTTCGCGTAGTCCCCGCGTAGTCCCCGCGGGGGTCCGGGGGCGCTGCCCCCCGACCCCCGCCGGCCGGTGTCACGCGTCCGGGTCGACGCCGCAGTACGAGGCGAAGGCCGTCAGGATGGCCTCCTGCGAGATGCGGCCGTCCGGGCCCGCCAGGGCCGTGGCCACCTGGGCGGCCAGGGGCGGGGCCGTGCCCAGGACCCGCAGGACCCGGGTCGCCGCCGCCGGGGTGGCGCCCGTGCCGTCCTCGTCCGCCACCGCGACCACCGCCGCCAGGAACGGGCGGGCGATCTCGGCGAACCGCTCGGGGTTGTCCCGCAGCCGCTTCGCCGCCCCGGTGACGAACTCCTCGCGGGACACGCGCTGGTCCCCGTCCACGTCGGCGATGCCGGCCATGCCCTGCCAGAACGCCTCCGCCCCGGCGAAGACGGCCTGGCCCTTGTCCGAGCGGGCGGTGACACCGAATTCGGCCAGTACCGCGCGGGCGGCCGTACTGAAGTCCTCGCGGTCGATGTAACCCGACCCGTCCTGGTCGAAGGTGGCGAATCGGGAGGCGATCTTGCGCTCGTACTCTGCGCTGTCCATATGCGGCGTTCCGCCTTCACATGTGCGTTGGGGGTGCACTTGAGGTGCAGATCAAGACAGGCAGGAGCGTAAGCCCTCGATGGCCTGCGCGTTAAGCGGAGCGGTCGACGGGGTGGCCGCATCGAACCCGCGCACGGGGAGCGCGCCGGGGCGCGTACGCATGTGCGGCCGCGCCGCGGGAGGCTGCGGCTAGCACGGGGGTCGCGCTTACGGGGGAGGTTCCCCCAAAACAGGCGCGGTCCGGCCGGTGGCGACTACATTTGACGGGTCGACACACGGCTGGAGGCACCATGGCGAAGGACGTTCCACCGCGCTGGGACCGCCGCATGCAGCAGCGTCTCGCCCGCGGTGAGGCCGCCGCCCTCGGGGAGCTCTACGACCGCTTCGCCTCGCTCGTGCACAGCCTCGCCCACCGGGTGCTCGGTGACGAGAAGGCGGCGGACCGCATCACCCGCGAGGTCTTCGGCTACATCTGGGAGAACCCCGACGCCTACGACCCCAAACAGGGCTCCATGCGTTCCTGGGTCGCCCGGATCACCCAGGGCCAGGCCGTCGCCCGGCTGCGCCAGGCCGAACTGGGCCGGGGCTCGCGCGAGGAACTCGAACAGAAGGTGCGCAGCGCCAACGCCGCCGCCCGCGCCGACTACATCGTCACCTCCATGCCCGCACCCCTGCGGGCCGCCCTGGAACTCGCGTACTTCAAGCGCCGCGACTACCGGCAGGCCGCCGCCGACCTGCAGATCAGCGAGGACGAGGCGCGGCGCCGGCTGCGGCTCGGGCTCCAGCTGCTGTCGACCGCCAACGTCCTCCCGAGGGAGGACCCCGCCCCGCCCGGATACGGCCCACGCGGATACGGAACCACCCGATGACCGGACCCACCGATGACACCCCCGACGACGCGTACGAGCCCCCGGCGGGCGGACCGGCGCTGATACCGGGTCCGCGCGCGGCCGGCGACGACCTCCAGGCGCCCGAGGTCCTGCCGCCCGCACCGCCCTCGCACGCCGTACTGAAGTCCCTGCTCGGAGCCTGGGCGCTGGCCGCCTGCTCCGCCGAGGAGACCCAGGCCGTCGAGGACCACCTCACCGAGTGCGCGCCCTGCGCCGAGGAGGCCCTGCGGCTGCGCGACGCGGTCGGGCTGCTGCACCCCGAGGAAAGCCTCGACCTCAAGCCGCTGCTGCGCTCGCGGGTGCTGGAGGACTGCCTGGGCAAGCGCCCGGCCCGGATCCCGGTACCCGTGTGGGCGAACCCGTACGACACCGAGACCGCACGGCTGGACGCCCTGCTGCGGGACTTCGGGGAGTCGGAGTGGGACACCCCGGTGCGGCTGAAATGGTTCGAGGGGGAGCGCAGGCGCAGCCACCGCACCACCGTGGCGGGGGTGATCGGACACCTGCTGACGGTCGACGGGCTGGTCGCGACCGCGCTGGGACTGGACGATCCGCTCGGCCCGCAGGCACCGCCGGGCGGTCCCACCGGCCGCACCCGGCACTACTGGAACTCGGCCGGCGACCAGTCCACCCGCAAGGTCCGCGAACCCTGGCGGGAGCAGGGGCACACCCTGGTCCGTACGGTCTCCTTCGCGGGCCGGGGCGTGGCCGAACTGTCCGTGGACTACGGGGCCTTCGCGCTGCCGCTGGGCGACGCCTTCCTGGAGCGGGCCTTCGAGTGCTGGGTGCACGCCTGGGACATCGCGGAGGCGGTGGACTACCCGTACGAGCCGCCGTCCGGTCCGCACCTGCACGGCATGATCGACCTCGCGGCCCGGCTGCTGCCCCGCGCCCTGGCCGGACGCCGCCGCTCGGGCCTGGCGGCCCCGGCGCGCGGGCTGGTCGCGGCGGGGGCTCCGGGGCGGACCCTGCACCTGGAGATCGAGGGCGCGGGCGGGGGCGGCTGGGACATCGCCCTGGACTCCCCGGCGGCGAAGCCCTCGCGGGAGCACACGGTGGCGGAGGTCGCGCTGGACGGGCTGGAGTTCTGCCAGCTGGCCGCCGGGCACATCTCCCCGGAGGAGGCCGCGGTCGGCCAGACCGGCGACCGGGAGGCGATCCGCGACGTCCTGTTCGCGGCGGCGTCGCTGAGCCGGCTGTAGCGGAACGCACGTACGCGGCTCCGGGGATCCGGAGCCGCGTACGGTGGCGAAGGGCCGGGGTCAGACGGTCGGCAGGGCGGCGATGAGGGCGGCCGGGACGCTGACGACGTTGGCGAAGTCGGCCTTGCCGGGGCCGAACTCGGCTTCGGTCATGGCGCGCTTCTTGCCGCCGGTGACCAGCCAGACGGTGGGGTCGCCCTGGGCGAGGAGCATCGTGCCGTCGGCGGGGACCGCCTTGGCGGCGGCGGAGGCCAGCCACTCACCCGGGATGACCTCCAGGGGGCGCTTGTCGTAGCCGAGGCCGGTGAAGTCGGCGTAGGTCAGGGCGACGGCCTTGCCGCCGGCCATCACGTAGACGGTGGGGTTGGCGGCGTCCTTGACGACGGTGCCGTTGACCAGCTGCTTGGCGGTCGCGGCGGCGAGCCAGCTGGTCGGGACGCCCATCAGCGAGCGCTGGTCGTATCCGTTGGCGCTCCACTCGGCGGCGGAGATGTGCACGGCGGTGCCGTTGACCATCACGTAGCGGGCCGGGTCGGAGCCCGTCTGGTCCATGACGACCCGGCCGTTCGACACGGTGCGCTGTACCGCGGCCTGGAGCCAGGCGGTCGGGACGCCCATGTCCGGGCGGGTGTTGTAGCCGTCGGCGGTCCAGTCCTGGCCGCCGATCTTCAGGGCGGCACCGTCGATGACCACGTACCGGTCCGCGCCGCCCGCCTGGTCGTGGACGACCGTGCCGGCCGGCGGGGCGCTCGGCAGACCGTTGAACGCCGAGTCCTCGACCAGCACGATCTTGCCGAGGTCGTAGTGGTCGGGAGTGACGTCGGAGCCGGCGACCGGGACACCGGCACCCTTGATCATGACCTTCACGGCCGGGCCGTTCGGGGACTTCACGAGCGTGCCGTCGGCGAGCGAGGCCGGGCTCGGGTAGGTGGGGCCCGACGGGTACGGGTCGGCGTGATCGGCGCCCAGGCCCGCGGCGGGGCCGCAAGACGGCCAGGCGCCCTGGCCCTGGCCGGCCAGGATCTTCTCACCGGTGAGGATCTGCTGCTGCTTGGTGGCGAGGTCGGGGCGGGAGGCGTAGTCGGTGCCGCCGAAGGCGCGCCACGTCGACATCGATATCTGGAGGCCGCCGTAGTAGCCGTTGCCGGTGTTGATCGACCAGTTCCCGCTGGCCTCGCACTGGGCGACCTTGTCCCAGGTCGAGACGGACGCCGCCGAGGCGGTGGTGCCGGCGGCGAGCGGGGCGGCGATGGCGAGGAGGGCGGTGGCGGTGGCGAGGAGTGCGGACTTCTTGCGGGCGGCGGAGCGCATGACGGTGTCCCTCGGGGTGTCTGTGGCTGCGGGGCGGGGCTGCGGGGCGGCGGCCCGGCGGGGGGCCGGGCCGCCCGGCCGGTGGGGGCTGGGCGGCCCGGGGTGTTGCTCAGGAGGCGTTGCTCGGGCGGTGGTGCCGAGCCGCCGTCAGGCGGTGGCGAAGGGCCGGGGTCAGACGGTCGGCAGGGCGGCGATGAGGGCGGTCGGGACGCTGACGACGTTGGCGAAGTCGGCCTTGCCGGGGCCGAACTCGGCTTCGGTCATGGCGCGCTTCTTGCCGCCGGTGACCAGCCAGACGGTGGGGTCGCCCTGGGCGAGGAGCATCGTGCCGTCGGCGGGGACCGCCTTGGCGGCGGCGGAGGCCAGCCACTCACCCGGGATGACCTCCAGGGGGCGCTTGTCGTAGCCGAGGCCGGTGAAGTCGGCGTAGGTCAGGGCGACGGCCTTGCCGCCGGCCATCACGTAGACGGTGGGGTTGGCGGCGTCCTTGACGACGGTGCCGTTGACCAGCTGCTTGGCGGTCGCACCGGCCAGCCACTCGCCGGGGACGCCCATCAGCGAGCGCTGGTCGTACCCGTTGGCGCTCCACTCGGCGGCGGAGATGTGCACGGCGGTGCCGTTGACCATCACGTAGCGGGCCGGGTCGGAGCCCGACTGGTTCATGACCACGGTGCCGTTGGCCGGGGCCTTGGCGGCGGCGGCCTTCAGCCACTCGCCGGGGACGCCCATGAGCGTCTGCTCGTTGTACCCGTCGGCGGTCCACTCCGACGCCGAGATGTGCAGGGCGCCGCCCTCGACCATCACGTAGCGGGCCGGGTCCTTGCCCGTCTGGTCCATGACGACCAGGCCGGTGGCGATCTGGCGCTGAGCGGCGGCCTTCAGCCAGGCGGACGGGACGCCCATGTCCGGGCGGGTGTTGTAGCCGGCGGCCGTCCAGTCCTCGCCGCCGATCTTCAGGGCGGCACCGTCGATGACCACGTACCGGTCCACGCCGCCCGCCTGGTCGTGGACGACCGTGCCGGCCGGCGGGGCGCTCGCCAGGGAGCGGAAGGCGGAGTCGTCCACCAGGACGATCTTGCTGAGGTCGTACTTGTCCGGCGTGACGTCGGAGCCCGCCACGGGGACGCCGGCGCCCTTGATCATGACCTTCACGTCGGGCCCGTTCGGCGACTTGACGAGGGTGCCGTCCGCGAGGGAGGACGGGGCCGGGTAGGAGGGCTTGTTCGTGCCGGCCGGGGAGATGTAGCCGCTGATCCGCTGACCCCAGGGGGAGGAGCCGACCTGCCACTCGTCGGTGCTGTGGGTGCTGACGTGGCCCGGGTAGCCGCCCTGGTTGCCGCCGGTGATGGTGACCCAGTTGCCGGAGATGGCGGTGACGAGGGCCACGTGGTCGTCGGAGTAGCTGCCGCCGTGGTTGTAGACGACGGCGTCGCCGACGTGGGGCGTGCTGGAGAGGGTGCCGTACTTGACGCCGTAGTCGTAGAAGCTGTCCGCCATGTCGCTCAGGGTCGACAGGCCGGTGACCCCGTTGCGGGCCCAGACCCAGCCGGCGAAGTCGGCGCACCAGGCGTGGGTTCTCTGGCCGTTGTAGCAGCTGCTGCTCTGCTCCGATCCGCCCACGTAACCGCCGTGGGCGCAGGCGCCGTTGCCCTCCTCGGCGCGGGCCGTCGCGGCGATGCCGTCGGTGAGTGCCGAGGCGCTGGCCGGCGAGGCGAAGATCATGGTGGCGGCTGTCGCGGCGAGGGCCGAGGTGGAGGCGACGCGGATGGCGGTGGCCTTGAGGTT
Source organism: Streptomyces katrae (assembly GCF_002028425.1). Lineage (GTDB taxonomy): Bacteria > Actinomycetota > Actinomycetes > Streptomycetales > Streptomycetaceae > Streptomyces > Streptomyces katrae_A. Next base: position 4,422,603 of record NZ_CP020042.1, read on the forward strand.
CTTGGGCATGGCTGAGCTCCTGTGGGCGTGAAGAGACGTGTGGTGGCGCCGCGGGATGCCGCGGGGCGGGGCCTGGTCGAGGCCGGAAGGGGTGGGGCTGCGCACCGTGGTGCCGGTGGGACGGCTGCCCTGCAGGAACAGCGGTCGGCGGACCGGGTGGTGGCGGACGGGGTGGTGCGGTGGGTCAGATGGTGAGCTGCGAACTCAGGCGGTAGGCGCGGCCCGCTCCGGTGCCGAGGACGGCCGTGAGGAGGCTGGACGCCTTCCGGTGGGCCTGGTCGTCGTTCTCGGCGCGGACGAAGAGGGCCACGTTCAGGCCCGTGGGCAGCGGGCGCACCCGTACGTGTTCGAGGGCGTGCTGCGGGCCCGCGTGGGCCCAGAGGGCGTCGTGCAGGAGGCTCGCCCCGCTCTCGGTACCCGGTGCCCCGGTGTGGCTGAGGAGGGGCAGTCGGACGAGGAGCATGCCGGTCAGTCCCAGCTGATGACGTCAGCGCAGGGGGTGTGGGCGGCGCAGGTGCGGATGCGGTGGAGCGGAGCGGTTTTCGGCATGGCGGTGCCCCCTGACGGCTGGTGCTGGTGGACCCGGAAGGCGGATGTCCGGGCGTCGGGGGCGAGTCCCGCCCCTGCGGCCCCGGCTTCGGGTTTCGTTCCCGCCGCCGTTCCGGTGAGCACCATCCTGCTGCCCGCGGAAGGTGCGCGGAAGGGGATCGGGCGGGCACCAAGGGGACTGTCACCTTGGTGCCAGGGGGTGGGTGCGCGGTCAGGAATAGCGCTCGCGCAGGCGGTACTTGAGGACCTTGCGCAGGGCGTCGTTGCGGGGCAGGGCGTCGACGAGTTCCAGCTGTTCGGGGAGCTTGTACGGGGACAGGCCCTGCGAGCGGAGGTAGGCGGTGATCTGGGGGAGGGTCAGCGGGGCCGCGCCGGGGGGCTGCTCGACCACGGCGCAGACGCGTTCGCCGCGCTCCTCGTCGGGGAGGCCGATGACGGCCACGTCGCCGATCCCGGGGAGCTGGTGGAGGAGGTCCTCGATCTCCTTCGCCGAGATGTTCTCGCCCTTGCGGATGATGACGTCCTTGCTGCGGCCGGTGAGCACCAGGTGGCCGGAGGGGGTGAGGTGGCCGAGGTCGCCGGTGATCAGGTAGCCGTCGGCGTCGAAGACGTCCGGGGTGTCCTTGGCGTCCTTCTGCCCGAGGTAGCCCCGGCAGACTGCCTCGCCGCGCAGCCGGACCTCGCCGTCGGTGCCGGCGGGCAGGGGGGTGCCGTCGGGGGTGGTGATGCGGATGGACATGCCCTCCGGGGGGCGGCCCTCGGTGGTGGCCAGGTTCTCGGGGGTGTCGTCCGGGGAGCCCATGGTGATCATCGGGACCTCGGTCATGCCGTAGCCGTGGGTGAGCTGGCAGCCCAGCTCGCGCACCACCGCGTGGTAGATCTCCGGCGGCTTGGGGGCGCCGCCGCCCGCGAGCAGGCGCAGGCTCGGGAGGAGGGGCGTGCCGGGGTCCTTGCGCTGCTCGGCGAGGAACATGGAGTAGAAGGCGGTGGAGCCGCCGGCGATGGTGACCCCGTGGCGGCGGTAGCCGTCCAGTGCGTCCGGCATCGCGAACCGCTCGAAGAGGACCGCCGGAAACCCGTAGAGCAGCAGCATCACCGTGTAGTCGGGGCCGGCTATGTGCGCGTACGGGAAGGCCATCGAGCCCACGTCGGAGGGGGTCAGGCGCAGGGCGTGGGCGAGGCAGGAGCCGCCCGCGATCAGGGAGCGGTCGGTGTGCAGGACGCCCTTGGGGTCGGAGGTGGTGCCCGACGTCCAGTAGATCCATCGGACGGACGTCCCGTCGGCGGGCGGCGGGGGCAGCACGGCCGGCTCGCCGTCGGGCAGGTCCGCGTAGGCCTCGAAGACCCCGCGGGCGCCGAGCCGGGCGGCCATGGCGGTGTGGTCGAAGCCGCGCCAGGTGCCGGGGACGGCGAAGAACTCGGCCTCCGAGGAGCGCAGGGCGAAGGCCACCTCGCGGTCGCGGTAGAACGGGATCACGGGTGACTGGACGGCTCCGAGGCGGGCGAGGGCCGCGGACAGCAGGACCGTCTCGATGCGGGTCGGGAGCTGCCAGGCGACGACGGTGCCGGGACGCACGCCCATGCCGTGCAGGCCGGCGGCGACGCGTTCGGCGCGGTCGCGCAGGGCGCCGAAGGTGAGGGTGCGGTCGTCGGCGGGGTCGTCGGCGGCCTCGATGAGGACCGGGGCGTCGGGGGTGAGGGCGGCGCGGCGGGAGATCAGCTCCCAGAGGGTGCGGGAGCGGCCCAGTCCGGTGGCGACGGCCCTCGCGGCGTCGTCGGTCCTCGCGCTGTCCCGCCGGGCGCTGTCCGTCGTCGCCCCGTCCGCCCTCGCCGCGTCGTCGGTCCTCGCGCTGTCCGTCGTCGTCATCGCGGGCCTCTCCCCTGGGCGTGCCGGCCTGCCGCCAGCTGACGGTCAGTCAGATCAAGGGCAGAGCGTAGGCCTCCGGAGCTTGTCGGTCCAGGGGTGGCGGGGCTAGCTTGTTTCTGACGATCCATCAGATTGGGGAGCCCGCATGGCACTGGAACTGCCTCGGATCATCAGCGTCGACGATCACGTGATCGAGCCCGCCCACCTCTTCGACGTGTGGCTGCCCGCGAAGTACCGCGACCGCGGCCCCAAGCCCCTCACCGCCGGCATCGGCGAGCTGGAGTACACCGGCGGCAAGTACGTGATCTCCATGGACCCCGACGGGCCGCCGACCGACTGGTGGATCTACGAGGACCTGAAGTTCCCGTACAAGCGCAACATCGCCGCCGTCGGCTTCGACCGCGACGACATGACCCTGGAGGGCATCACCCGCGAGGAGATGCGCCGCGGCTGCTGGGACCCCAAGGCGCGGCTCCTCGACATGGACCTCAACCACGTCGAGGCCTCCCTCTGCTTCCCCACCTTCCCCCGCTTCTGCGGCCAGACCTTCGCCGAAGCGCACGACAAGGAGGTCGCCCTCGCCTGCGTGCGCGCCTACAACGACTGGATGGTGGAGGAGTGGTGCGGCGACAGCGGTGGCCGGCTGATCCCGCTGTGCATCATCCCGCTGTGGGACATCGACCTGGCCGTCGCCGAGATCCGCCGCAACGCCGCCCGCGGGGTCCGCGCCGTGACCTTCTCCGAGATCCCCACCCACCTCGGGCTGCCGTCCATCCACTCCGGCTACTGGGACCCCTTCTTCGCCGTCTGCCAGGAGACCGGCACGGTCGTGAACATGCACATCGGGTCCTCCTCCCAGATGCCCGCCGCCTCCCCCGACGCCCCGCCCGCCGTCCAGGCCTCGCTCAGCTTCAACAACGCCATGGCCTCGATGATGGACTTCCTCTTCAGCGGGGTCCTGGTGAAGTTCCCGACGCTGAAACTCGCCTACAGCGAGGGCCAGATGGGCTGGATCCCGTACGCCCTGGAGCGCGCGGACGACGTCTGGCAGGAGCACCGCGCCTGGGGCGGGGTCCGCGGCCTGATCCCCGAGCCGCCGTCCACGTACTACTACCGGCAGATCTTCTGCTGCTTCTTCCGCGACAAGCACGGCATCGCCTCGCTGGACGTCGTCGGCCGCGACAACGCCACCTTCGAGACCGACTACCCGCACGTGGACTCGACCTTCCCGCACACCAAGGAGGTCGCCCTCGACCACGTGAAGGGACTGGACGACGAGACGATCCACAAGCTGATGCGCGGCAACGCCATCCGCATGCTCGGACTGGACCTGGTCTGACATGGACCTCTCCCACACCGAGGAGGAGCAGGACTTCCGGGCCCGGCTGCGCGCCTGGCTCGCCAAGGTGCTGCCCGAGCTGCCCGCCAAGCCGTCGCCCGACGACTGGCCCGGCCGGCGCGCCTACGACCTCGGCTGGCAGCGCCGGCTCTACGACGCCGGCTACGCGGGCCTGCACTGGCCCCTCGACGCCGGGGGCCGCGGCGCCACCCCGACCCAGCACCTGATCTTCCTGGAGGAGACCGAGCGCGCCGGCGCCCCGTACGTCGGCGCCAACTTCGTCGGTCTGCTGCACGCCGGCCCCACCATCGCCGCCGAGGGGACCGCCGGGCAGCGGGCCCGCTGGCTGCCGCCGGTGCTGCGCGGGGAGGAGGTGTGGTGCCAGGGGTTCAGCGAGCCGGGCGCCGGCTCCGACCTGGCCGCGCTGCGCACCCGGGCGGTGCGCGACGGGGACGCCTACGTGGTCACCGGCTCCAAGATCTGGACCTCGCACGCCGAGGTCGCCGACTGGTGCGAGCTGCTGGTGCGCACCGACCCGGCCGCGCCCAAGCACAAGGGGATCTCCTGGCTGGCCATGCCGATGGACGCGCCCGGGGTCACGGTACGGCCGCTGCGCACCCTCGCGGGGTCTGCCGAGTTCGCGGAGGTGTTCCTGGACGAGGTCCGGGTGCCGGTCGCCAACCGGGTCGGCGCCGAGAACGACGGCTGGCGGGTCACGATGGTCACCCTGTCCTTCGAGCGCGGCACCGCCTTCGTCGGGGAGGTCGTCGCCTGCCGGCGCACCCTGGGTGCGCTGGCGCGGGCGGCCAGGGCCAACGGCCGCTGGGACGACCCCGTACTGCGGCGCAGGCTGGGCCGGCTGTACGGGGAGTTCGGCGCGCTGTGGCGGCTCACGCAGTGGAACGTCAGCGAGGCGCAGGGCTCGGGCGGGGTCCCCGGCATCGGGGGCAGCGTGTTCAAGCTGGCCTACTCGCACGCGCGGCAGGAGCTGTACGACGCGGCGGCGGAGGTGCTGGGGGCGGGGGCGCTGTCCCTGGAGGAGGAGTGGACGGCGGAGCGGCTGTCGTCGCTGTCCTACACGATCGCGGCGGGGACCTCGCAGATCCAGCGGAACATCGTCGCCGAGCGGATCCTCGGCCTGCCGAAGGGGCGGTGAGGGTCGTGGACTTCCGGCTGACGGAGGACCAGCGGGACCTGCGGGCGGGCGTCCGCGAGCTGCTCGCGGGGCGGTACGGGCGCGAGGCGCTGCGGGAGTCGGTGGCGTCCGGGGCGGCGGTGGACCGGCGGCTGTGGCGGGAGCTGGGCGAGGCGGGGTTCTTCTCCCTGCGGCTGCCGGAGTCCGAGGGCGGGGTCGGGCTGGGCCTGCCGGAGGCGGTGCTGGTCTTCGAGGAGGCCGGGCGGGCGCTGCTGCCGGGGCCGCTGGTGGCGACGCACCTGGCGGCCGGGGTGGTCCCGGGTGCGGCGACGGGCTCGGCGGTCGTGACGGCCTTCGACCTGGGCGGGCCGCTGGTGGCGCACCTGGGGGAGGCGGACGCGGTGCTGGGGGCGGAGGGGATGCCGCCCGGCGAGCCGGTCCGCTCGGTGGACCCGCTGACCCCGCTGTGGCGGTCCTCGGGGGTGCTCCCGCCGGAGCACCGGGAGGCGGGGGCGCTGCTGACGGCGGCGCTCCAGCTGGGCAGTGCGCTGCGGACGGTGGAGCTGGCGGTGCGCTACGCCGGGGAGCGCGAGCAGTTCGGGCAGCCGATCGGGGGCTTCCAGGCGGTCAAGCACCTGTGCGCGCGGATGCTGGTCCGCGCCGAGGTGGCCCGTACGGCGGTGTACGCGGCGGCGGTGACGGGTGACGCCGCCGAGATCGCGGCGGCCAAGCTCCTCGCGGACGAGGCGGCGGTGCGCGGGGCCCGGGACTGCCTCCAGGTGCACGGCGGGATGGGCTTCACGTGGGAGGCGGACGTGCACCTGCACCTGAAACGGGCGTGGGTGCGGGCGGAGCAGTGGCACACGGCGCGGGAGGCGGAGGAACTCCTGGCGGCCCGCCTCGGCACGGAAGCGGAGGCGGAAGCGGGCGCGGACGCCGAGCCCGACGCGGAGTCGGAGGTGGCGGTGATGGGGTAGCAGCCTGTGACGCAGGGGCACGGGAGGGACGGTGCGGGACTCATGTCCGATTACGGAGAGTTGATATCGGTTTGTGTCCTTCGCCCGCCCCGATCCGGCCCGGAGGCGGGGGTGTGCTCCGGTACGCTCCCACGATGCGAGTGGTTGAGCGGCGCGAGCGCCGCACAGTATGCACCACGCCTACTCCTTCGCGCTGGAATATGCCCGAAGCGCTTGTTGTGGTGACTGTACGTCAACCATGCTGCTCGGCAAGGGGACCACACTCGGTGATCCCGTCCTGTCGCGAGGCGAAGTGTCCGCCGGTTCGGATGGTGTGAGCGGTGCAGGTGCTTCAGGTACAGCTGGAGGTAGGACCCGACCCCGCCGAGGTCGGGCGGGCGCGCCGGTGGGCGCGGTCCCGGCTGGCGGGGTCCGGCATAGGGGACGACGAACCGCTCGCCGAGACGCTGATCCTGCTGATCTCCGAGCTGGTCACCAACGCGGTCGTGCACACGGGCTGTCCGGCCGTGCTGCGGATGCTCCTCGGGGGCCCGGGCGTACGGGTGGAGGTCGCCGACGCGAGCGACCGCGCCCCGGCCCGCCGGCAGGCCGCCGGGGACGACACGGGCGGGCGCGGGCTGGAGCTCGTGGACGGGCTCGCGGACCGGTGGGGCTGGCAGCGCGAGGGTGCGGGCAAGCGCATCTGGTGCGAGATCGACCGGGCGGGCGCGGAGCCGGCGCCGGTGCAGCCGGTGCCCCTGAAAAAAGTACTGCTGAAGCGGGAACCGCGCGTGTACCTCTAATGAGGTGTTGACGGTTCGTCACCTGTTGATCACCCTGGTGTTGAGCGATTCGTCGCGAGGGGACGCCAAGGGTCCTGTGCCTTGACGAGTGCGGGTCGTGGGGTGGCGGCTGCCGTGCCGCGCTCGGGGCGTGCATGCCGCACGCCGCCACCCGCAGGTCCTTCGCCCGCGCGCGATACGCCTGCCCGCGCGCGATGCGCCTGCACGCGATGCCCGCGCGCGCGTCCTACGCGATGGGGAGGTCCCCCCGGGGTCGTTCCGGTGCGATACGGCGGGAACAAAGCCATGGCTGGCCGGAATTCGCGGGCCGGATTGGTAGGAGCGTACATAAAGACGTGGGGCCCGTTGTCTCCTGGGAAGACGGCTGCCTACGGTGGCGGCGCATTCTCCAGCGGGGCGCCGCCGGTGTACCTCCGGCAGTGTTCCGTGACCCTTAATTACGGCCACAAGCCATCCATGGGAGAGGGGGTACGGCGATGAAGATGCTTTTCGCCATCCGTAATGCCGTTTCCGGTCAGAAGAGCCTCAAGAAGAGCGCCTGGTACTTCTGGTACTAGACCGGCAGAGCCGCCCCGGCCGCTCGTCGGCCGGGGCGACACCGACGGCCCATCGGAGCCCCGTATGCCCCTCTCCTCCCTCCCGGCCACGCGGACCACGCTGTTCGCGCCCCGGCTCGCCGCCCTGCTGCGCGAGCACACCGGCAAGGACGCCTTCCGTCTGGAACCCGACACCATGGGCGTCGCCGGCCACGCCCTGGCCGACCGGATCCTCGCCGCCCGCCGGGCCACCGAGACGGAGCGGCCCACCTTCAAACCGCTGCACGGCCGGTCGATCGGCCGCACCGAGGCGGCCTCCGTGATGCGGGTCATCGGGCGGGACGTCAGGGAAGCCCTGGAAGGCCCCGTGCCGAAGGACGTGGACCTCACCGGCCCGTGGCCGCTCACCGGGCACCTTTTCCTGAGGGACCTCATTCTCGGCGGCGATCCGCGCCGGCTGCGCATTCTGATGAGCCGGAACCTCGAGCTGACCCCGAAACTCACCTGGTCGGTGATAGCCGCGGGTGCGGCCTTTCCCTGGCGGAAAAGGCCCGGGGCGATATCGAGCGGAATTGCCGGACTGCTGGCGGAAGCGGACGGCTACCACGACCGGCGCCACGCGATGGGCATCTACCGGAGGGCGGCCGCGCCCGTCTGCTTCACCGTCTCCACCCTCGTCGCGAACGCCCTCTGGCTGGGCTCGCCCTTCGACGGCGACACCTCCAACCGGAACATCCTCCACGAGGCCGCCCGGCTGCTGCCCCCGTCCTGGAACATCCTGCGCTACGCCTCGCCCGAGTACGGGGCCCTCGACGCGCGCATCGGTGCCGGTGACGACGTACTCGTCCTGCCCCTGCTGTCCCACCGCGACCCCGCGCTGTGGGAGGACCCCGACGTGTTCCTGCCCGGACGGTGGGACCACCTCGACCCCGAGACCGCCCCGGGCTACCTGCCCTTCGGGCACTCCTCCGAGCGGTGCTGGGGGCGGCACATGGTCATGCCGCTCGCCGAACTGCTGCTGGACCTGATCCGCGGCGCCGGGCTGGAGGTCGACCCCGCCCAGCGGAAGGCGAAGGTGCCGCTGGTCGGGCTGCTCGGGGTGGAGGACGTACGGGTGGTCAGGGCGGGGGCACGGCATGGCCACTGAGGAGGTGCCCGTCTCCTTCTTCGACGACCCCCACCCCGCCTGCCGGCGCTGGCGGGAGCTGGAGGGCGGGGCGCACCGGGTGCGGATCCTCGGCGAGGCCCCGCTGGAAGGCTGGGTGGTCACCGGGCACGCCGCATGCCGGGCAGCCCTCGCCGACCCCCGGCTGAGCAAGAACGCCGCGACCGAGGCCTTCGACCGCCGCGACGGCTCCGAGGAGGGTCCGGGCCCGGGCCGGGCGCTGACCGCGCACATGCTCAACTCCGACCCGCCCGCCCACACCCGGCTGCGCAGACTGGTCCAGCAGGCCTTCACGGCGCGCCGGGTGGCGGCCCTGCGTCCGGTGATCGAAGGCCACGTGAACCGCCTGCTGGACGCCCTGGAAGTCCCGGCGTCCCGCGCCGGGGCCCCCGTCGCCACCCGCGCGCCCGTCATCGACCTGGTCCGGGACTTCACCGTCCCGCTGCCCCTCGCCGTCGTCTTCGACCTGCTCGGCGCCTCCGAGGGGGCCGGGCACATCCTCAAGGCCTGGGCCGCCACCCTCAACGGCGAGGAGGGCGACGGCGAGGTCTCCGTCACCACCGCCGAGGCCCTGGTGGGCCACATCCGCTCCCTCATCGCCCACAAACGCGCCCGCCCCGGCGACGACCTCCTGACCGCCCTGATCGCGGCCCGCGACGCGGGCGACCGGCTCGGCGAGCAGGAGATCACCTCCATGGGCTTCCTCCTGGTGGCGGCCGGCCACCAGACCACCGCCAACCTGATCTCCAACGGCGTCCACGCCCTCCTCACCCACCCCCGCGAAATGGCCGCACTCCGCGCCGACCCCTCGCGCACGGGCGCCTTCATCGAGGAAGTCCTGCGCCACGAAAGCCCGTTCTCCATCGCGACGATGCGCTACGCCACCGAGCCGGTGACCATAGGCGGCACGGTGATCCCCGCCGGGGACTTCGTGCAGATCGCCCTGCTGTCCGCCAACCGCGACCCCGCCGCCTTCCCCGACCCGGACCGCTTCGACCCGGACCGCTTCGACCCGTCGCGCCCGGCGACGGGCCATCTGGCCTTCGGCCACGGCATCCACCACTGCCTCGGCGCCCCCCTGGCCCGCCTCCAGGCCGAAATCGCCTTCACCGCCCTCCTCACCCGCCACCCGAACCTGCGCCTGGCCACCCCGGCCGCCCGCCCCCTGTGGTGGCGCAACCCCCGCCACCGGGGCCTGCGGACCCTGCCGGTGCTGCTGGGCTGACTTCAGGGGGCACTTCCGCCAGTACCGGGGTGTCCAACGTCAGGGCCAGGACGGTCGCGAGTGCCTTGGGGGTGGGGGGTGTCCGTTCACCGCCCGTACCGGCTCGCGATGCCCGCCACGACCAGGGCCAGGCCCTCCTCGAAGCCCTCGTCGTAGTTCTGGAAGAGGTCCGCCCCGGCTTCGGCGGCGAGGGGGAACTCGGCCAGCCGGGCGGCGCGTTCGGTGACGTCGAAGCCTGCGCGGCGTTCGCCGGGGAGGGGTTCGACGCCCTGCTCTTCCGTGACGAAGCCGAGGGTGAAGAAGTACGCCGTGGTGGTGGCGCGGACGGCCTGGGGGAGGGAGAAGCCGGCTTCGGTGAGGGCGCGGAGGCTGTCCTCCATCCCGGCCGCGTGCTCGGTGCCGGTGAAGCGGGAGCCGCTGAACACCTTCGCGCCGTCGCGGTAGCGGAGCAGGGCGGCGCGCAGGCCGTGGTGGGCAGTCAGGAGGCGGTCCTGCCAGGAGAGGCCGGGGGAGGGCGGGGCGTCCGCTGCCATCCGGCGGTACATCTCCGTGGCCATCTCGTCCAGGAGTTCCTGCTTGTTCTTGAAGTGCCAGTAGAGGGCCGGCGCCTGGACGTCGAGCTCCTTGGCGATCGCGCGGAGGCTGAGGCCGTCGAGGCCGACCTCGTTGAGGAGCCGGAGGGAGGCCTCGACGGCCTGCTTCTTGTCCAGCTTCGGGGAGTTGCGAGGGGACACGCTTGACAGCTTAACACCGTTAAGGGCAGGCTCGGGGGTGTCGAACTTAACGCCGTTAAGGAAAGTGCGGGTGGGTGTGATGGGCATGGACGTACATCGGGACGTGGACGTGGACGTGGACGTGCTGGTCGTCGGGGCCGGTGCCGCAGGGCTCGCGCTCGGGGTCGACCTCGCGCGGCGGGGCGTACGGGCCCTCGTGGTCGAGCGAGACCGGCGGCTGTTCCCCGGCTCGCGCGGCAAGGGGATCCAGCCGCGGACGATGGAGGTCTTCGACGACCTCGGGGTCGGCGCCGCCGTCCGGGCGGCGGGCGGCCCGTACCCGGCCAGGATGATCTGGCGGGACGGCGAGCGGCTCGGCGAGCAGGCGATGTGGGACCCGACGGAGCCGGAGGAGGGCTCGCCGTACCACGAGCCCTGGATGGTGCCGCAGTGGCGCACCCAGGAAGTCCTCTTCACCCGCCTCGGCGAGCTGGGCGGACGGGTCGCCTTCGGCCGGGAGCTGGTCGGGATCACACAGGACGCGGAGGGGGTGACGGCCCGGTTCGCCGACGGCGCCCCCGTGCGGGCCCGGTACGCGGTCGCCGCCGACGGCGGGCGGTCCACGGTGCGGCGGCTGCTCGGGATCGGGATGACCGGCGAGACGGTCGACCCGAACCCGGTCCTGGTGGCCGACGTGCGCATCAGCGGACTCGACCGCGACCACTGGCACGTCTTCCCGCCCGCGGACGGCGAGGGCTTCCTCGCCGTGTGCCCGCTCGCCGGGACGGAGGACTTCCAGGTCACCGCCCAGATGCCGGCGGGCGGCCCGGCGGTCGACCTCTCCCTGGAGGGGCTGCGCGCGGTCGTGGCCGCGCGCTCGCACCTGGATCCGGGCGATGTGACGGAGGTCCGCTGGGCCTCCGACTTCCGGCCGCGGGCGGCGATGGCCGACCGGTTCCGGGAGGGGCGGGTCTTCCTCGTCGGGGACGCCGCGCACGTGCACTCGCCGGCGGGCGGGCAGGGGCTCAACACCAGCGTGCAGGACGCGTACAACCTGGGCTGGAAGCTGGCCGCCGTGTTGAGCGGCGCGGCGCCGGAGGTGCTGCTCGGCACGTACGAGGAGGAGCGGCTGCCCGTCGCCGCCGACATGCTCGGCCTGTCGACCCGGATCCACCGCGGCGAGGCCCGCCGCGGCGCGGCCACGCAGCAGCTCGGCCTCGGCTACCGGGGCTCCTCCCTGGCGGTGGAGACCCGCACGGCCCTGCCCGCCGAAGCCCTGCGGGCCGGTGACCGGGCCCCGGACGGGGTACGGGGCGGCCTCCGCCTCTTCGACGCGTACCGGGGTCCGCACTGGACCCTGCTGCTGGTCGGGGCCCAGGCCCCGGCGGAGCTGCCGGGCGCGCGGACGGTACGGATCCCGTCGTACGGGGCCTACGGCGACGGGGTGTTCCTGATCCGCCCGGACGGCTACGTGGGCTGGGCGGGGGAGCCGGGAGAGCCGGGAGAGCCGGGGAAGGGCCTGGCGGCGTACGCGGCCCGCGTCGGCCTCTAGGGAGTTGTCCGGCGGATCAGGGCCGGACCGGGACCCGGCGGGCCGGGGGCGTGCCGTCGGCGGGCACGCCAAGGCTGATGACGAGGGCCTCTCCTGTGTCGGCGAACGGTGCGGTGACCGTGCCGGTCCGCCGGTCCGGTCGCCGGCGGTCACGTACAGTGCGGTCGGCAGGGCGCCCAGGTCGTTCGTCACACAACGATCTCGGACGCCTTGTCTGCGTTCCCCCGCACACCATCAGCATGCGGATTGCCTCGACAAGTCCAAGCAACCACGACAGGGCGGCTGAACGATGACGAACCGCGGGCACTCATCCGATCCCCACCCCACACCGTGGTCGGACACCGTCCCGGCCCACCGGGATCTCGTTGCGGCGAGAGCACTCGTCTACGACCCCTGCGGGTTCACCTGCACGCAGCCCACCCCCGAAGCCGAGGGTGCCGCTTACGCCGCCCACGAGTTCACTCTCGACGGCCTCTCCATCCGGTTCCGCGCAGCCAAGACGACCCCCACCAAGGTGGGCCAGTTCGTCACCGTCTGGAAGAGGTCCCCGGCCGGGCCCATCCAGCCCTTCGACGCCGCGGACCCCGTCGACCTCTTTGTCATCAGCACCCGCGAGCATCACCACCTCGGCCAGTTCGTGTTTCCCATGGACGCCCTCCGCCGGCACGGGGTCGTATCAGCGGGCGGCCGTGGCGGGAAGCGGGCCTTCCGCGTCTACCCGCCCTGGGTGACCACCGCCAACCGCCAGGCCGGCAGTGCGCAGGCCTGGCAGCTGGACTACTTCCTGCACCTGCACCAGGACGGTCCTGTCGACCTGGCCCGCGCCAAGGAGCTCTACCGCTGAGCAAGCGGAACGACTCGTCTAGCGGCGCCAGAACAGGTGGTGGGTCACCCCGCTCGGGCTGTGGACCACGTCCATGTGGAAGCGGTCGAGGAGGTCGTCCGGGGAATCCCACAGGCGCAGGCCGGGGCCGCCGAGTTCCACCGGCGACACCGCCACGTGGAGCGTGTCGACCAGGTCGGCTTCGAGGAACTCGCGGACCGTGGTCACCCCGCCGCCCAGACGGACGTCCTTGCCCTGGGCCGCCTCGCGCGCCCGGGCCAGGGCGGTGGCCGGGTCGGCGTCGATGAAGTGGAATGTGGTGTCGGAGAGGGTGAGGGACGGGCGGGGGTGGTGGGTCATGACGAACACCGGGGTGTGGAAGGGGGGTTCGTCGCCCCACCAGCCCTGCCAGTCCGCGTGGTCCTCCCAGGGGCCCCGGTAGGGGCTGAACTTGTTGCGGCCCATGATCTCGGCGCCGATGTTGTTCTTGAAGTCCCGGGTGAAGTAGTCGTCCAGGCCGCGGCTGCCGCCGGGGTCGGTGCGGGTCGGCCAGCTCGCGGTGGCGCCGGCCCAGGAGAACAGCTCGGCCGGGTTCATGCCGTCGCCGAAGGGCTGTTCCAGGCGCTGGTTGTGGCCTGCGCCGTAGCCGTCGCGGGTGACGTTGAAGTTCTGGACCCGGAGGAGTTGCTGAGTGGGCATGGGGGTTGGGGCCTTTCCGGTCGTGGTGGCAGTGGCAGTGGCAGTGGTGGTCGTGGTGGTGCTGAGGGTGAGACTGCCGGGGCGGGCGGAACTCATCGGTGCGGGCCCGGACCGACGCGCGGACATGCCGCCTTCGGAGTAATGGCGGGGGCGGGGGCCGACTCCCGGCCGTACCGGCGGGTGTCCGAGGTGGTCGGCCTCGCCCCCCGGGGGGTGGCGCCTGAGCCGGGATCGGGTCCGGGTGCGCCAGGATGCTGCGCGGGGGGCCGTGCCAGTCCGCCACCCGGAGAGCGAGCGCCCATGACCGCCGACGCCACCACCCCGGCCCGCGCCGCTTCACCCCTGCTCGGTCTCCTCCCGCCCACCCGGCCGACCCACGTCCTCGACGTCGGCGCCAACCCGGTCGACGGGGACCCGCCCTACCGGGCGATGCTGGAGGCGGGCCTGTGCCGGGTGACGGGGTTCGAGCCCCAGCCGGAGGCACTGGCGGAGCTGCTGGCCCGCAAGGGTCCGTACGAGACGTACCTGCCCGACGCCCTCGGTGACGGCGCCGCGCACACCCTCTTCATCGCCGCGGCCTCCGGGATGACCAGCCTCTTCCGCCCCGATCCGCGGCGGCTCGGGCTGTTCAACGGGTTCGAGGAGTGGGGGCGGGTCGTGGCGGAGGTACCGGTGGTGACGCGGCGGCTGGACGAGGTCGACGGCGTCGAGCCCTTCGACCTGCTGAAGATCGACGTCCAGGGTGCGGAGCTGATGGTCTTCCAGGGCGGCAGGCGCAAGCTGGCGGAGGCCGTTGCCGTGCACACGGAGGTGTCCTTCGTCCCGCTGTACGAGGGGCAGCCGGTCTTCGGTGACGTGGACCGGGAACTGCGCGGCCAGGGCTTCGTCCCCCACGCCTTCGCCGCCGTCAAGCGGTGGCCGATCGCGCCCGTCGTCTTCGGCGGCGACTTCCGCCTGGCCCGCCACCAGCTGCTGGAGGCCGATGTCGTGTATGTGCGCGACTTCGGCCGCCCCGAGGAGATGACCGACGGCCAGCTGAGCCGGCTGGCCCTGCTCGCACACCACGTCTACGACTCCACCGACCTGGCCTACCACTGCCTGCGGCAGCTGACCGCGCGCGGCGTGGCCCGCCCCGGCGCGGCGAACGCGTACCTGGCGGCGCTGGGGTAGAGGGGGCGGGGCGGGCCGGGGCCCGCGGCTGGCATCGCCGCCCGCACCTCCACCGGCGCCCCAGTCATCGAACGCCGCGGAAGACCACCTTGATCGTTCTCGCGACGTGCACGAGGCTTGGAGGCGTGGAATCCGACCGGCGTGACCGACACGGCCCAGCCCCTCGCTCCACTGCCCGACGCCTCGCACGCCTGCTCGCAGCACAGTCCGACGGGAGCACCCGCCACCGCTTACCGGCGCGTCGGGGCCCTTCGCCCACTCCACCACCCGCCTCCCAGAACGGATGCTTCATGCGCAAGCTCACCTACTACGTGGCCACCACCCTCGACGGCTTCATAGCGGGACCGGACGGCGCGGACCCGACCGGCCCGCAGGGCTTCTGGCCCATCACGGAGGACTACGTACAGCACCTCGTGGCCGAGTACCCGGAGACCCTTCCCGTCCAGGCCCGGCAGGCACTGTCCGTCACGGCGGAGGGAACGCACTTCGACACCGTGCTGGAGGGGCGGCGCAGCTACGAGATCGGCCTGGCGGCCGGCATCACCGACGCCTACCCCCACCTGCGTCACGTGGTGTTCTCCCGGACCATGACCGAAAGCCCGGACCCGGCCGTCGAACTGGTCGCCGACGACCCGGTGGCGACCGTGCGCGAACTCAAGCAGCAGGACGGCAAGGGCATCTGGCTGGTCGGCGGCGCGGAGCTCGCGGGCGCCCTGTACTCCGAGATCGACACGCTGATCCTCAAGGTCGGCCCGCTGACCATCGGCGAGGGAATCCCGCTGTTCTCCCGGAAGGCCGTCTTCGACCCGTGCACCTGGACACTCGCGGACCACACGGTCCTCAAGAGCGGCGCGGTCTTCCTCACCTACACACGTGCCCCGGCCGTGAATAGAAAATGGATCTCGAGCGCTGAATGATCGTGTCCGCGGGACGGGGAGACCTCACGGACGAACAGGGGGCGGTGCTTGAGCCGTGATCCCCCTCACGAGTCCGCCTGCGGTCTTGTACCGGTTCCCCCCCGAGCGGGGGAACCGGGTGGAGGTCGGCCTCGCAGAGCCCGCCGACCTCGGCGGCAGCGCAACGAGTGGCCGTCGGATCGCCGATGGCAAGATCGGGCCATGGGATTGAACATGGTGGTCGGGGTCCTCGCCGGCGCCGAGGACGACGACTACACCGAGATGGTTCACGCTGACTTCGTCGCGATCGGCGAGCTACTGGAGCGTGCGGGAGCGCGACAGTGGACTGAGCCCGACCTCGATGAGGAGCAGGGCGCGGAGTTCGAGGCGTGGGGTTACTCGGGCCTGCACACCCTTCGCCGTCTCGCTGTCCACCTTGCAGCGGACGGGCGCCTGCCCGAGCCGTTGGACGGCAGCCGGCGGGCGACTGACGACCCGCTCCTGGGCAAGGTGTACGAGGCCCTCCCGAGTGGCCCTCCTGGACCGTTCGACCATCTGGTCCATCATTCGGACTGCGAGGGCTACTACGTCCCCGTCGACTTCGCCCAGGTCATCGTGGACAAAAAGGCGCGGGGAGGCTACCTGGGGTCATCGGTGCGTCTGCTGGAGGAAGCCCGTCGACTCGCTGAAGCGCTCGGTCTTCCGGAAGACCTCGATCCGCACTCCGAAGAGGTCTTCGAGGCCGCCGATGCCGAGGAACCGGCCACCGAGGGGTGGCGACGCTACGGCGTCGAGTCCTATGTATGCCTGCAACTCCTCCACGCTGCGAAACTCTCGATCTCAACCGGAGCGGCTATTGCCTTCACCTGAGAAGGCGTCGTCAAACGAACGAATGACGACAGGCCTGGGAGCTGGTGGAGAAGGTCCCCGTCGAAGGCGGAAGAGAAGCAGCCCTTGCCCGGGCCGGGAATGAGTCGGGCCTACACGTGGGGTGTTGCCCGAGAGAAGTCCGGCCGTCTCGTGTTCCGTACGTCCCCCACGAGCTGGCTCGTCGAGCAGACCAGGTCGCGCTGGTACGAGAAGGCCAGTCGTCCCACCACGCTCTCCGCTCACATGCGCATCTGCGTTGCCGAGCTGGTGATGCCGCGGGAGGCGGTCCCGGCCGATTTCCCCAAGGAGGGCTGGCTGCGCCGGTGACCGACACGGCCTGATCCGGAGAAAGACCTCCTCCGCGGCCTCATCGATCTGGATCGACGTGGCAGCCGTGACTTCGAGAACGACCACTGGTCACATCGTTGCGGTCAGGAGATGAGGTGGTCGAACTCGCCTGCCTTGACGCCCTCGATGAAGGCGGCGAGTTTGGCGGGGGTGGTGGTGACGATCTGCATCGGGTCGTCGCTTTCGCGGATCAGGATCTGGCCGTGGTGGGCGGCGGCTTCCAGGCAGTCGCCCGTGTCGGCGGACTTGGAGGACTTCTGCCAGGGGATGCGCGTGTCCATTCGGTGTCTCCTGTCATCCGCATCCGGCGGCGAGGCCTGACAGTTAGCGTGACGGCTGCGGCGGAGGTGGTGTGAGGCCGCCCCGGGGCTGGAGGGGCTGCGGGCGCCGTACGGAGAGCTCGCGGGGCGGGAGCCGGGGCAGTGGATCGCCGGGTTCAAGGAGTTCGCGGAGCTGGTGAGGGGCTGGGCCGAGGTGGTCCGGGAGGCGGATCGGCGGCGGTGGGGGGTGATCGGCCTGCCGGTCTGGTCACCCTGCGGCCTGTGAGGGCCGCCCCCGATGTGAGGGGAGCCCACCGGGCGACGCTGGTGGGCTCCCCTCATGGCCGCGTCCCGGGCCTGGCCGAGCGGGCGGTACGGCGGCCCGGCGGGTGGGCCCTACTGGCCTCCGAGATCCGTAGCGTCGCCGCATTCGTGGTAGATGTACTGATCGATGTCGAGAGAGGCGCGGGCCGCGCCGACCCACGCCATCAGGTCGGGACCGAGGAAGATGCCCTTCTGCTGGGGGTCTTCAAGGTCACGGATCTCCTGGACCAGGACCAGCGAGACGGCGGCCTCCCCGGAATCGACCAGCCGGCCCAGGCTGGCGGCAAGGTCCGGCCCCCACCCGAGCACCACGGGCTCCAAGTGCTCCGGCCTGGCCCCCGCCTCCGTCGAAGCGTGCCGGATCCAGGTCGACTGGGACCGCGGAGGCGACTGAGGACGCCGACGGCTTCCGATCGAGGTCGCCTCGTCGGGCTCCACCCCCAGCCTCTCCGAGACCTCCGCCGGCTGGAGGGACTCGCTGACCACCCTGAGATACATCCGGAACCCGCTCACGGCCGGAACCTGTAATTCGTCGGAACGAGGATCTTCCCGTCCTTGCTCATGAGCACGATCCTGCCATCCCCGTCGCGCACGGCGTCGAACCGCGACACGTTGTTCTTCCCGACCCAGTCGGCCTTGAAGCCGTGCGGATCCTCACCGAGCCCCTCAAGAGCATTCTCGAGTTGCTTCTCCCTGAGCTTGACCAACGATCCGCGGTCGATGGCCGACGCATCCGGGATGTCCCCGGGGATGAAGTCACACGACGCGTTGTGGACCAGCACGGGCGTGCTGCCCGCCAGCACGTAGTAGGTGTGGAGGTCATTGACGGTCAGGTTGTAGGCAGGTTGTAGGCCCTTCCAGCGTGTGACCGTGGCGATCTCGACAGTGCTGCCATCGGCAGTGCGGAGGGTGTCGCCGACGTTGAGGTCGCCCGCATCGGTCCACTGCTTGGATTTCGTCGACCAGAAGGGGTGGTGAGCGGTGGCGGTCAGCGATCCTCGCCCTGCCCCAGGGCCGAGAGTGATGCGGGTGAAGTCCCGGTCGTCGGGAGTGTAGATGGTGGAGTCGACGCGGCGCGGTCCGGTCGCACCTGTCGCGGGATCGGTGGCGAGGACGGCGTCACCGATCTTGATCTGCTGGATGGGGGCAGCCGTGCCGTCACCCCTCAGCACGAGGGTCCCGGCGGGGAAGCTGTTCGTCTTGCACGGGACCTTGCGCCCCCGACGGGCCGCGCGGATGTCCTCGGGGACGAGCTTGCCGCCGTACTTGAGCCACTTCAGCACCACGGTCGCGCCGAGGGCGCGGTCTACGGGACTCAGGTGTTCACCAGTCACCATGTCCTTGCCGGTGAGAGCGTCGATGACCCCCTTGCCGTCGCTGATGCCGGGGAGGAGATCGAGGAGCATCCCCATCCTGCGGTCCTGCTCGTCCTGTGCAGCGGCCTGCTCGGGCGTCTTCGCGGCCCCGATGCTCTCACCCACGTGAGAGAAGTCGAAGTCGAACTTGAGGTCTGGCACGAGGATGCTGTCCGCAGCCTTGTTGAAGTCGGCTACGGAGGTGTTGACCTGCCCCAGGCCCTCGTTCATCTGGCCCACGCCCGCGTTGAGCTGGTCCATACCCCGATTGGCCTGATCCAGCCCCTTGTTGATGCCGTCGATGCTCTCGTTGACGACGACCATGGTGTCGTTCATCTCGTCGAGCGCCTCGTTCATCTGAGCGAGGCCGGCGTTGATCTGATCGACGGCCTTGCCCAACTCCTTGAGATCAGCCCATATGTCCCAGGACGGACCGCCCTTGGGCGGCTCGATGGGCTTCTCCTTCTCCTTCGGGAAATAGTCTCCGGCGATGACGGTGAAGGCGGCGAGGAGTTCGGGAGACAGGTCTCCGGTTACGTCGAGCATCCGCGACACCGCGATCATGTCGGCCCGGATCTTGTCCAGATTCGGCCTGGCTGCCTTGTACGTCGTGGCGACCTGCCGGAATATCTCGCGCCGCCTCTCGGGGTCGGCGTTCTCATGGTTCGCCTCGTCCAGCAGGGGCTTCAGCTGGTCGACGAGCGCTCCGAGCTCCTTCTTCACCCCGGTGAAGGCGGCCCCGTTGTCCTTCATCGCCGGCATGGAAACGTACAGGAAGAGGCCTACGGCCAGGGCAATCTCGGCCGACCGGAGGGCGAAGTCCTTGCGGCACTGCGGTCGCTGAAGCAGCGGCTTCTGCCTGCACTTCGAGTACTGCTCCACCTTGGCGGCGATCTCCAGGAGCGTGGGCTCACGCTCAGGAGGCCCAGCCGCCGCAGCCGTTCCCACGCCCGAGCCGATGGCCAGACATAGGACGGTGAAAAAGGTGACGATCTTCTGCGATAGACGCTGGTTCATGCATTCCTAACAGCGCGCGTCGAGCAGGACGCGCGTTCCCTGGATGGCAGGGCCACCCTCTTGTTACTCGCGCGTAGCGCGTGGTCGCCGGGCAACTTAGTCCGTTACCGAGGGTCGCCGTCGTTCTCGCTTGGCTACTTTCGGCCAAGGACGGGTGCTGTTTCAGGGGATGAGGTGGTCGAACTCGCCTGCCTTGACGCCCTCGATGAAGGCGGCGAGTTTGGCGGGGGTGGTGGTGACGATCTGCGTCGGGTCGTCGCTTTCGCGTAGAACGATGCGGCCGTCCTTGCGGCCGAGCTCGATGCAGTTCTCGCCGTTGGCCCCGGAGAAGGAGGACTTCTGCCAGGCGATGGATTCGTCCATTCCGCCTTCTCCTGTCGTCCGGTTCGGTGGCAGGTGGGTACTGCTAAGCGTGGCGCCGATATGCCTCGTGTGCGAGAGCCTTGTCGGCCACCTGGAAGTCAAGGCGGCGCAGGCCGTGGGATGGGTGCGGGTGAGGGAGAGGTAGTCGACCGGGCGGACGCGCCATTCGGGGCGGAGGCCGTCGCGGAGGACGATGCTGAAGCCGGCGGTTTCGCGGCGGTGGAGGGCGGCGAGGGCCTGGATGCGGCCGCCGCCGTCGGCCCAGGCGAGGGCCCGGTCCACCTCCGTGGGGGAGAGGGCGAAGGGGTGGGCGGTGCGGATCTGGAGCCGGATCAGGCGGATCGCCTCCTCGGGGGTGTCCAGCATGGTGCGGTCGAGGAGTTCGGGGGGACCGTCGTAGGCGTCGTGGTGGCACAGGGCCTCGAACCAGTAGCCGGTCCGGATCGCCACCGTGTGGTCCTGGGGGGTGGGCGTGGCCGTGGTCATGTGCCGGTCTCCTGCCGTCGCGGAGAGTTGCCCCCTCCAGGCTGTGACGAGCAGCGGGGAGGGGGCAACCGGTGACTCTCCCGAACTGGCGCAGAGCAAGGGAGAGTTATGCCGCCACAGGCCGACCCGGGCGGCGTGATGTGACGCTAGCGCGCGCTGCGGACCCGTATCAACTGTTTGACGTCGTACGGGTGATACGGCATATGCCAACCCGTTGTACGGGGCCGCTATGGGGTCCGGCCTCCTGCCCGTGGAGGGCAGGAGGCCGGGGAAGGTGTCGGGCTCAGGCGAGGTCGTCAAACTCGCCTGCGGCGGCTCCGTCGATGAACGCCCTGAGCTTGGCTCGGGAGGTCCGGATGATCACGGCCGGGTTGTCGCTCTCGCGGATAAGGACCTCGCCGTCCTGTATCGCGACCTCCAGGCAGTTGCCCGTATCGGCGGACCTGGAGGACTTGCGCCAGATGATTTCCACTGTTTTCACGCCTTCACAGTTGTTGCGCCATCTCGCGGATGAAATCGCGAGACCGTTCAGGGGTGTACGACCGCTGCTCCGTCCGATCGAGCACCGCCCGATAGTTGGCGAGCCGAGTCTCGGCGTCGAGCAGCACGGAGCCCGTCGGAATGTCGGTCTGGACGGTGTCCAGCTGGGGCACCGGGCCGTACGCATACAGAGTCGGACCCCCAGCGTTGGGGAAGCCTCCGGCTTCGAAGGGGATCACACGGACGGTGACGTTCTCCCGCTCGGACTGGTCAAGTAGGTACTTGAGCTGGTGAGAGGTCACGTGGCGGCCGCCGAAGTTCATTCGCAGGCCGGCTTCGTGGATCAGGAAACTGCAGCTGAGCGTGTCTTTACGGTCGAGTACGTCACGGCGTCGCATGCGGAGTGAAAGGTGGCGTCGCAGGTCCGTCGGCGTCATTGGAGGAACTGCTTCCTCGAACACGGCGCGAGCGTAGTCCTCAGTCTGTAGCAGCCCGGGCATGTGCATGATCTGCACGCTGCGGAGTGCCTGGGCGTGGTGCTCCAGTTCGCACAGGTCGAGCAAGCTGGCCGGGAGTTCGTCGCGGTAGTCGTCCCACCACCCCCGGCCGCGCTCGTCGGCCATGGCTGCGAGGGCTTCCACGTACTCCAGGTCGGGGCAGCCGTAGTGCCTCGCCCAGGTACGCACGCGCTCGCTACTGACGCCGAAGCGGCCGCTTTCGACGTTGCTCATGTTGGTCCGGTCGGTACTCAGTCGGGATGCGGCGTCGGTCATCGAGATGCCGGCGTGTTCCCGGATCTTGCGGAGCTCGCTACCCAGTCGGCGCTGCCGAGCGGTTGGAGCTTTCCTTGGCGGCATCGGCGCCCCCTCCTGTCGGCTCTCATCTTGGCCTCTGGTCGGGATCAGGGTCCACCTGTCGCCTACGTATTACTGACTTCGTAGAAACTGTGTGACGAAGTCGCTACAGTCAGTGCTTGCACCGCGTCGCACGCCAGTAAGACCGAAGTGCAGCCGCTGACACGCGCCTTGGGGCGCGCGTCACCTGGGGGCGGCCGATGCCACGCATGGCGCAGGCAGCGCGAAACTCGTACCGCGTTGGGAGTGAACCACGATGAACACGAGCGCTTTACGGCATGCCGACGAGCCCGCCCCCGGGGTCGGGCTCAGCTATCGGATGGTCGCGCCGAGTCGGGCCGATACCCCTCGCATCGCCCGGGACTGGGTGGTGTCCGTGTTGCGGAGTGCCGGGTATGCCGGGCTGGAGGAGCGGGCGCGGCTCTGTGCGTCCGAGGTGGTGACCAACGCCTACCGGCACACCGATACGGCCGAGATTGCCGTCGAGGTCGCCCTGGCTCGGGACCGGGTGACCGTTTACGTCTCCGACTGCGCCCCCGAGCACTGGCCGCAGGGTGGTGGGCTCGGGGTGTTCGCCACCTGTGGGCGGGGGTTGGCGCTCGTGGCCGCCTGTGCCGATGACTGGGCGGCGGTGGCGCAGGGGGACTCCGTGAAGGTGGTGTGGTTCAGTCTCGTCCCCGGGTGAGGTTGACGGAGGCATGTGTTCCGTCGCCGCGGCGGGGGCACATCGTCGAACAGGTGGGCGACGGGGGTGGGGTATGAACAGGGCGGATCGGTGGCTGTCGGTCGGTTCGGTGGCGGGTGTGGGGATATGGGTGGTGCTGGGCTGGATCGTGATGGATTCGGACCTGCAGGGCGTCCAGGAGGCGCTCACCAACTGGGGGATCGCCGGGCTCGCCCTGGTGCCCCTCCTGCTGATGCCGGCCATCGCGTTCTTCGCCGACGAGCCCGGCAACGGTGAGGCCGTCGCCTGGGCCGACGACGACCAGCCCTCCCGGCAGTGCGGAGGAGCCTGCGGGGGCTGCGGGGGCTGACCGGCTACAGCACCGCCACCGGGGCGACCGGTGTGCCCGTGCCGCCCGTGAAGGGTTCCGGCATGGCGGAGAGGAGGAAGGTGTAGCGGCCGGCTTCCGCACAGGCTGTGGACAGTGGTTCGAGGTTCCAGTTCTGGCCCTGGTGCATGCCCATCTCCACGAGGTGCAGCGCGTGCACCGGGAGCCACAGGTTCTCGATCTCCGGCGGGAAGATCTCGAAGGTCAGGGTGTCGTTCGCGACGGCCGCCACGTCGCGGGCGTGGAACCACTCCGGGGTGCGGACGGACAGGCCCGGGGACGGGAAGCCGTAGCCGTGTTTGTCGCCCGCCAGGTAGGCCTGGATCTGGCCCGTGCGGACCAGGACGATGTCGCCCGCGTGGACGCTCACCCCGCCGAACTCCTCCGCCTCCGCCAGGTCCTCCGGGGTGACCGCGTGGTCGCCGGGGAGGCGGTCCAGGCCCTTGGCGCGGGCCACGTCCAGGAGGACCCCGCGCGAGACGATCGGCGTGGCCTTGTCGATGCCGCTGAACTGGGCCCGGGTGTGCGCGGTGATCGTGGTCGCCGGGCGGCCGTTGTAGATGCGGCCCGAGTGGGAGACGTGGGTGAGGGCGTCCCAGTGGGTCGCCGCCTGGAGGCCCATCGTCACGGCGTCGTCGCTGCAGGCCACCGTGCCCGGGCCGAAGAGCTCCTGGTTGATCTGGACCATCGTGTGGAGGGGGTTGATCCGGCCCGGGATCATCCCCGCCTGCACCCCGTCCTCCTTGAGGGGCAGGGCCAGCGGGACGCGGCGGCCCGTGCGGATCTCCGACGCCGCCGCCCGTACGACCTCCTCGGTGATCAGGTTCAGGGTGCCGATCTCGTCGTCGGCTCCCCAGCGTCCCCAGTTGTTGACGCGCTTGGCGATCTCGTGGAACTCGGGGGGCAGGGTCATGGCCGCCATCCACTCCTTGAACGAACAGGGGCTTGTGGGAAGGGATCTGACTGGTCATAGAATCTAACGGACCGTCAGAAAAAGCGGGAAGGGGCCGGACGTGGGGAACTTCTTGGCAGGCAAGGTCGTGGCCGTCACCGGCGCCGGCCGGGGCATCGGCCGGGCCGTGGCGCTCGCCGCCGCCGCCGAGGGCGCCAAGGTCGTCGTCAACGACTACGGCGTCGGGATCGAGGGGAACGCGCCCACCAGTGAGGTGGCGGAGGAGGTGGTGAAGGACATCCTCGCGGCCGGGGGCGAGGCCGTCGCCGTCGCCGACGACATCTCCACCATGGCGGGCGGCCAGCGCATCGTCGACACCGCCCTCGCCCAGTACGGGCGCCTCGACGGGGTGGTGTGCGTCGCGGGCATCCTGCGCGAGCGGATGCTCTTCAACATGTCCGAGGAGGAGTGGGACCCCGTCGTCGCCACCCACCTGAAGGGCACCTTCACCGTGTTCCGCGCCGCCTCCGCCGTCATGCGGCGCCAGGGCTCCGGCACCCTCATCGGCTTCACCAGCGGCAACCACGCCGGCTCCGTCGCCCAGGCCAACTACAGCGCCGCCAAGGGCGGGATCATCTCCCTCGTCCGCAGCGCCGCCCTCGGCCTCAACAAGTACGGGGTCACCGCCAACGCCGTCGCCCCCGTCGCCCGCACCCGGATGTCCGCCAACGTGCCCATGGAGCTCAAGGAGATCGGCGAGCCCGAGGACGTCGCCGCGCTCGTGACCTACCTGCTCAGCGACCGCGCCAAGGCCGAGGGCATCACCGGGCAGGTCTACACGATCGCCGGACCGAAGATCGCCGTCTGGGCCCAGCCCCGCGAACTGCGCGCCGGGTATGCCGAAGGGGCCTGGACCCCCGAGAAGATCGCCGACTTCCTCCCCGGCACCGTCGGCACCGACCCGATGCCGATGCTCGCCCAGCTCGAAGCCATGGCCAAGGCGGCCGCCGCCAAGGACCGCCCGAACGCGTAGAAGGGAAGGGTGGGGCGTGGACTTCAGTTTCGGCGCCGAAGCCGAGGAGCTGCGCGGCCGCGCCCGCGCCTGGCTCACCGACCACCTCGTCGGCCCGTACGAGCAGGCCATAGGCCTCGGCGGCCCCGGCAGCGAACACGAGGGCGTCGGGGCCCGGCGCGACTGGGAACGTGAACTCGGCCGAGGCGGCTGGATCGGCACCGGCTGGGACGCCCCGGCCGGCGCCTACGGCCGCCGTCGGCTCTCCCTCACCGGGCAGGTGGTGTGGGCCGAGGAGTACGCCGCGGCGCGCGCCCCCGCCCGGGTCGGCCACATCGGCGAGAACCTTCTCGCCCCCACCCTCCTCGCCTACGGCACCCTGGAGCAGAAGGACCGCTTCCTGCCCGCGATCGCCCGCGGCGAGGAACTGTGGTGCCAGGGCTACAGCGAACCCGACGCCGGCTCCGACCTCGCCGGACTGCGCACCGCCGCCGTCCGGGACCCGGCGGACGGGCGGCTGCGCGTCACCGGCCAGAAGATCTGGACCTCCCTCGCCCGCGAGGCCGACTGGTGCTTCGTCCTCGCCCGCACCGAGGCCGGCTCGCGCCGCCACCACGGCCTGTCCTTCCTCCTCGTGCGGATGGACCAGCCCGGACGGGTCGAGGTCCGGCCGATCCGGCAGATGTCGGGGACGGCCGAGTTCAACGAGGTCTTCTTCGACGGGGCCGTGGCGGAGGAGGTCGTCGGCGGCGAGGGCAACGGCTGGACGGTGGCCATGGGGCTGCTCGCCCTGGAACGCGGGGTCTCCACCCTCGTCCAGCAGATCGGCTTCGCGGCGGAACTGGAACGCGTGGTCAAGGCGTACGCGGCTTCGGGTGCGCCCGACCCGGTGCTGCGCGAACGCCTCGTACGGCAGTGGGCCGAGCTGCGCACCATGCGGTGGAACGCCCTGCGCACCCTCGGGGAGGCCGGGGACGCCGGGGCGCCCAGCGTGGCCAAGCTGCTGTGGGGCGGCTGGCACCGGCGGCTCGGGGAGCTGGCGGTGGCCGTCCGGGGTGCGCGGGCCACGGCCGGGCCGGGGCTCTGGGCGAGCGGGGTCCCGTACGAACTCGGGCTCGACGAGGAGCAGCGCCTGTTCCTGTTCACCCGGGCCGACACGATCTACGGCGGCTCGGACGAGATCCAGCGGAACATCATCGCCGAGCGGGTGCTCGGCCTGCCTAAGGAGCCCAGATGAGGGGCGTCGTGTTCGACGGCAAGCAGGCCCAGGTGGTCGGGGACCTGGAGGTACGGGATCCGGGGCCGGGGGAGGTGCTGGTCGCGATCGCCGCTGCCGGGCTGTGCCACAGCGACCTGTCGGTGATCGACGGGACGATCCCCTTCCCGCCGCCGGTGGTGCTGGGGCACGAGGGGGCGGGGGTGGTCGAGGCGGTGGGGCCGGGTGTGACGCACGTGGCGCCGGGTGACCACGTGTCCCTGTCCACCCTCGCCAACTGCGGGGCCTGCGCGGACTGCGACCGGGGCCGGCCGACGATGTGCCGCAGGGCGATCGGGATGCCCGGCCGGCCGTTCTCGCGGGGCGGGCAGCCGCTGTTCCAGTTCGCGTCGAACTCGGCCTTCGCGGAACGGACCCTGGTCAAGGCCGTACAGGCGGTGAAGATCCCCGAGGACGTCCCGCTGACCTCGGCCGCGCTGATCGGATGCGGGGTGCTCACCGGGGTGGGGGCGGTGCTGAACCGGGCGAAGGTGGGGCTCGGGGAGACCGTCGTGGTCATCGGGACCGGCGGGATCGGGCTGAACGTGATCCAGGGCGCCCGGATCGCGGGGGCTTCGGTGATCGTCGCGGTGGACGCGAACCCGGCGAAGGAGGCGGTCGCGCGGCAGTTCGGGGCCACGCACTTCGTGGACGCGTCGGCGGCCGGGTCCCTCGCCGACACCTCGGCGGCCGTCCGCGAGATCCTGCCGACGGGCGCCGACCACGCCTTCGAGTGCGTGGGCAGCGTGAAGCTGATCCGGCAGGCGATCGACCTCCTGGACCGGCACGGGCAGGCGGTGCTGCTGGGGGTGCCGGGGTTCAAGGAGGAGGCGTCGTTCCTGGTCTCCTCGATGTACCTGGACAAGACGATCATGGGCTGCCGGTACGGGTCCTCACGCCCGCAGCGTGACATCGCGCTCTACGCCGAGCTGTACCGGCGGGGGGAGCTGCTGCTGGACGAGCTGGTGACGGAGGTCTACCCGGTGGAGGACTTCGCGAAGGCGGCGGACGACGCCCACCACGGGCGGGTGGCGCGGGGGGTGCTCACGTTCTGACGGGCGGTGGCGGCCCGGTGGCCCGGCTCGCGTCACGCGCGCCGGGCCACCCACAGGAGGGCGAGGACCGGGGCCGGGACGGCGAGGACGGTCCACAGGCGGCTGAAACCCGCGACCTCGGTCTCCAGAGCCACCGGCAGCAGAGCGAGGACGCCGAGGAGCAGGATGGCGAGCGCGGGCAGGTGGGTGGCGGGCTCGAAGCGGCGGAGCCGCCGCAGGGCAGCCCGGGACAGCTCCGATTTCACAGAGGCGCCCGCGATGATCAACCAGGGGCCGAGGAGAGCGCAGAGGCCTACTGTGAGCAGTGGCGCCGAGCGGCGGAAGACGGAGCGGGTGCCGACGCCGACCTCGGGGTGGGCGGGGGCGAAGTACACGTCCACGGCCGAGCCCGGTGCAGGAGCGTCCTTCGTGTAGACGGCCTTCACGGGGACCTCGCGGGGCCCGTCGTCGTAGGGGACGCGCAGGACCACGTCCGTCTCGTAGTAGCCGTCGCGGTCGTCGGTCGCAGCGGTGTGGTCCGGCTCGCCGGTCAGCCGGACGATCTCGGCCCGGTGGAGGTCGTACCCGGCCCGCTCCAGGCGCTCGGTGCGCTTGCCGTCCTCGCTGGAACCGGTGGCGGCGACGACGAGCGCGGCCGCGGTGGCGAACGGGACGCCGAAGGAGAGCAGGTAGCGCAGCACGCGGCCCTGGCGGCGCGGTGCGGGGGTCGGCGGGGCCTTGGTCAGTGACACCTTCGGCGGTCTGCGGCCGGCCAGGTACGAGGCCACGGCCCAGCAGACGGCGAAGGCGGTGGAGGCGCCGGCGAGGGCGATCTCGACGGTCAGGGGCGGGTACGGGCTCACCCCGGCCAGGCTGCAGACGACCGCGCCCAGGGCGCTCGCCAGCATCAGCCATCCCGTGGTGGTCGTCCACCCGGTGCGCGCGTGTTCGTACGTCCTCTTCATGGCCCCCCGCCCGTTCGAGACCGGCAGGATAACGGGTGGGCGGGCGGGGGGAGTCAGTCGGCCAGGCGGCCGAAGCGGCCCTTGTGGAAGAGGAGGGGGGCGCCCTCGCCCTCCGCGCCCATGGCCTCGACGCGGCCGACGACGATGAGGTGGTCCCCGCCGGTGTGGACGGCGTGGATCCGGCAGTCGATCCACGCCGGCACGTCGTCGAGCTGCGGGGAGCCGGTGGCCGGGGCGGGCCGGTGGGAGACGCCGGCGAACTTGTCGGCACCGCTGACGGCGAAGGCGCGGCAGAGCTCGCCCTGTCCGGCGCCGAGGATGTTGACGCAGAACACCCCGGCGCGGGCGATGCGCGGCCAGGTGGTCGACGTACGGGCCACCATGAAGGTGACCAGGGGTGGGTCGAGGGAGAGCGAGGCGAAGGACTGGCAGGCGAAGCCGGCCGGGCCCTCCTCGCCCTCGGCGGGCGGCGCGGTGATGATCGTGACCCCGCTCGCGAAGTTGCCCAGTACGGCACGGAATTCGGCGGGGCTGACGGGCGCGCGCTCGTCCTCGCCGACGGCCCGCAGGTCGGGGCGCGGGAGGGCGTCGACGTGCGCGGGGTCGGGCTCCCGGGCCGTGGAGGTGGGGGAGCCGGCTGACCTGAGGTATCGGACGACGGTGGCCGCCATCCCTGCGTGTCCCATCACCCTTCGATTGAACCTGACGGGTCATCAGATGAGAAGGGGCGGGACGGGTCTGGAAGGGTCGGGAAGGGGGTAGCGGGTGGCGGGTGGCGCCGAACGGGTGAATCCGGGCGGGCATGGCGGCCGGTACGCCGCGAGGGGGGTGGGGGGTGGGCATGGTGGCGAGCGACTGCGTGGCGCCTACCTGTGGAGGACCTGATGCTCGGCACCGACTTCCGTACCGGATCGCCCAACTGGCTCGACCTCGGCAGCCCCGACACCGGCGCGGCCGCCGCCTTCTACCGGGCGGTCTTCGGCTGGGACTTCGTCTCCGCCGGGCCCGAGGCGGGCGGCTACGGGTTCTTCCAGCAGGGCGGCAGGACCGTGGCCGCGCTCGGCCCCCTGACGGAGGAGGGGGCGGACTCGGCGTGGACCGTGTACTTCCAGAGCGACGACATCCGGGTCACCGCCGACGCCGTGCAGCGCGCGGGCGGGGAGGTGCGGGTGGCGCCGATGGACGTGATGGGGGAGGGCTGGCTGGCCCAGTTCACCGACCCGCAGGGTGCGCGGTTCGCCTGCTGGCAGCCCGGGAAGACGGGCGGGCTGGAGGTGGCCTCCGCCGAGAACAGCCTGGTGTGGGTGGAGCTGCACGTGCCGGACCCGGAGGCGGCGCTCGGCTTCTACGGCCGGGTGTTCGGGTGGCGGTCGGCGGAGATGGAGACGCCGGGGATGACGTACCGGGTGCTGAGCCTGGCAGACGGCGACCAGCAGCAGACCTCCTTCGGCGGGGTCGCGCCGCAGGGGGAGGGGACTGGCGGGGCGTCGAACATCCTGCCGCGCTGGGTGCCGTACTTCCACGTGGCGGACGCGGATGCGACCGTGGCGGCGGTCGAGGGGGCCGGGGGTGCGGTGCTGATGCCGCCGGCGAACGTGCCGGACGTCGGGCGGATCGCCTGGGCGGCGGACCCGGCGGGGGCGGTGTTCGCGGTGCTGAGGCCGGATCCGCGGATGTAGGGGGTGGGGGTGGGGGAGCCCGGGCCGTGTCGTGCGGCCCGGGGGTGGGGCCCCGGGGTGGGTGGGGCGTTGGCCCTAGCGGCCTCGGTATTTCGGGGTGCGGCGTTCCACGAAGCTGGCCACGCCCTCGTTGGCGTCGGCGGTGGTCATGTTGAGCTCCTGGGCGGTGGCCTCGGCGGCGAGTGCCGTTGCGCGGTCGCTGTCCAGGGAGGCGTTGACCAGCTGCTTCGTGAGCGCGAGGGCGCGGGTGGGGCCCTGGGCGAGGCGCTCGGCCCACTCCCGGGCGGCCGCCTCCAGCTCGTCGGCCGGGACCACCTTGTTGACGAGGCCGAGGCGGGCGGCCTCCGCGGCGGGGACGGCGTCGCCGAAGAACATCAGCTCCTTGGCCTTCTGGGGGCCGAGGAGGCGGGGGAGCAGGTACGCGCCGGCGCCGTCGGGGACGAGGCCGCGGCGGACGAACACCTCGATGAAGCGGGCCGGTTCGGCGGCGATGACGAGGTCGCAGGCGAGGGCGAGGTGTGCGCCGATGCCGGCGGCGGTGCCGTTGACGGCGGCGATGACGGGTTTCTCGCAGTCGAGGACCGCGGTGACGAGGCGCTGGGCCCCCAGGCGGATCATGCGGGCCACGTCGCCGGCGACACGGTCGGTGGCGGCGGCGGATGCGGGGCCGCTGCGGAGGTCGGCGCCGGCGCAGAAGCCCTTGCCGGTGGCGGTGAGGACGACCGCCCGGGTGGCGGGGTCGGCGGAGGCGTCGGCGAGCAGGGCGATGACGCGTTCGCGCTGGTCCCAGGTGAGGGCGTTCATGGCGTCGGGGCGGTTGAGGGTGATCCAGGAGACGCCGCTCTCGAAGCGGTGCCGGATCTCGTCCGAGGGGGTGTCGGGGGTCATGGGTCTCCGTCGGCGGGGTCGGGCGCTGCCCCGGGGGCGGGGCTGCGGGGCGGGGTCGGTGCGGTTGCCCTGGCCGGGCGGTTGCGGGGGCCGGGGCGTGCGGGGTCGGGGCGTGCGGGGCCGGGGGTGGCCGGGGCGTGCGGGGTCGGGGCGTGCGGCCGGGGGTGGCCGGGGCGTGCGGGGTCGGGGGTGGCCGGGGCGTGCGGGGTCGGGGCGTGCGGGGCTGGGCGGGGTCGGGGCGTGCGGGGTCGGGGGTGGCCGGGGTCGGTGCCGGGGTGGGGTGCCGTCCGGGGCGGGCTTCGATGTTCGGCGCTCCGAGCCGGGTCAGAGATGCCTGGCTCCCCAGGGCGCCGAAGTCATCTCGTTTTAGCCCCGGACGACACCCCACCCCGTCCCCGCCCCCGGCCGGGTGCGTCCGGATCTGCGGCTGCCGCCCTGGTCGGGTGCGTCCGCTGCTGCGGTCGTCGTCGCGCCATCCGGCGTGGTTGGGGGCCCTCCCAGCTGGGCGGAGCCCCGGGGGACGGGGCAAGGGTGGGTGGGGGGGACATCGGACCGGGGTGTGCCACCGGCTAGCGGCAGATGGCCAGGGCGTCCAGGGCTACCGCCCCCTGGCCGCGGGGGAGGACCATCAGCGGGTTGATGTCCAGCTCCGACAGCTCGTCGCCCAGTTCGAGGGCCATCCGCTGGACGCGGAGGACCACCTCCACCAGCGCGTCCACGTCCGCCGGCGGAGCCCCCCGTACGCCGTCCAGCAGGGCCGCGCCGCGCAGTTCGCGGAGCATCGTGCGGGCCTGGTCCTCCCCGAAGGGGGGTACGCGGACCGCGGCGTCGTTCAGGACCTCCACCAGGACGCCGCCCAGGCCCACGGTGACGGTGGGGCCGAAGAGGGGGTCCTGGGTGACGCCGACGACCATTTCGACGCCGCGTTCGACCATCTGGCAGACCAGGATCCCGTCCAGCGGGATGTTCTCGTAGCGGGCGATGTCCGTCAGCTCGCGGTAGGCGTCGCGGATCTGGCTCGCCGAGGTGAGGCCGACCTTGACCAGGCCGAGTTCCGTCTTGTGGGCCAGCTGGGGGCCCGAGGCCTTCATGACGACCGGGTAGCCGACCAGGCCCGCCGCGCGCACGGCGGCCGCCGCGCTGGTGACCAGCTGCTCGCGCGGGACGCGGATGCCGTAGGCGCGCAGGAGCTGCTTGGCGGCGTGTTCGCTGAGCTGCTGGCCCGGGCGCATCAGGGCCTGGGCCTTGCGGTAGGAGGGGGAGGGGGTGCGGGGGGCGTCGTCGAAGGGGGAGCGGTAGGAGGCCGTGAAGCGGTGGTGGCCGAGGTAGGCGCGGACGGCGGTGATGCAGTTGCCGAAGGTGCGGAACGTGGCCACGCGGGAGGAGCCCAGGAGGGTGGTGCGGTAGGCCTCCTCGGTGCCGACGGGGGAGCCCCAGATGACGCAGACCAGCTTGTCGGTGGCTTCGGCGGCGTCGGCCAGGTCCTGGGCGAGCTTGTCGCTCATCGGGGGGAAGGGGCCGGTGATGGGGCAGATCAGGACGCCGACCGAGGGGTCCGCGAGGAGGGCGTCGATGATCTTGCGGCCGCGCCAGTCGCCGACGGGGTGGCCGCCGTTGTCGACCGGGTTGGCGACGTTGAGGTACGAGGGGATCCACTGGTGGAGCTCGGCCTGTTTGGCGTCCGAGAGGGTGGGCAGGGTCAGCCCGGCTTCGGTGGCGAGGTCGGAGAAGTGGGCGCCGGTGCCGCCGGAGATGGAGTAGACGACGACCCCCTCGGCCTGCGGGGGCCTGGCCCGGGCGAGGAGGGCGGCGGTGTCCTGGAGTTCGTCGAGGCCGTCGACGCGGATGACCCCGAACTGGCGCATGGCGGCGTCCACGACGGTGTCGGCGCCGGTCAGCTTGCCGGTGTGGGAGGCCGCCATGCGGGCGCCCGTCTCGGTGCGGCCGACCTTCACGGCGACGACGGGGACCCGGTTGCGGGCGGCCCGGTCGGCGGCGAGGAGGAAGGAGCGGCCGTCCTTGAGGCCCTCGACGTAGCAGGCGATGGCCCCGACCTCGGGCCGTTCGGCGAAGTAGGAGATGAAGTCGGCGGTCTCCAGGTCGGCCTCGTTGCCCGTCGGGGCCCAGTGGGAGAGGCGGATGCCCAGTTCCTGGAGGGTGTAGACGGGGCGGCCCTGGTGGCCGGACTGGGTGATCAGGGCGATGGCCGGGCCTTCGAGGTCGTCGCGGAACCTCTCGAAGGCGTTGAGGTTGGTGTTGGGGCCCAGCAGGCGCAGCCCCGAGCGCTGGACGGCGGCGGTCAGCCGGGCCTGGGCGGCGGCGCCGCTCTCGCCGGTCTCGGCGAATCCGGAGGCGAAGGCGACCGCGAACTTGACCTTGGTGTCGGCGAGTTCCTCGATGACCGGGACCGGGTCGGCGACGAGGAGGACCGCGAGGTCGACCTGTTCGGGCAGCTCGGCGACGGAGGCGTGGCAGGGCAGCCCGAAGACGGCGGTCCGGGTGGGGTGCACGGGGTGGACGCGGGCGCCGACGCGGTCGGCCCAGGCGATCAGCTGCCGGGTGATGCCGGTGTTGGGCCGGCCCTCGGTGTCGGAGGCGCCGATGACGGCCACCGACTCCGGCTGGAAGAACCGGTCCAGGTCGGGTACGTCGGAGTGCAGGGGCCGGCCGCTGACGTCCCGTTCGGCCGTGTCCCCGGCGGCCGGTGCCGTCGTGGAGTGGACGGCCGTCCTGGGGGTCTCCCCGCAGGCCTCGACCCGTGCGCGGAAGTCGGTGGTGAGGGTGCCGTGAGTAGATCCAAGCATCGCTTCGCCCGCCCTGCTCGATGAACCTCGATGGAGTCGTCGGTAGCTGACGTCTAGTCAGATTACTGAACTGACGTGCCGTCAGGAACAGGGATGCGCAGGAAAGGTCGTGGAGGTGGTGTGCCCGAACCGTGGCAGAGGTGTTCGGGCGCAGTCCAGACCGGAACCGGCCTAGGTCCTAGCGGGCGAGGGCCCTGGAGATGCGGCGGGCGTCGCGGGCCAGTTCGCGGAACATGCCGCTGACGGGGTTCGTGTAGCCGGTGAAGTACAGGCCGGGGGCCTGGGGGCGGTGCGGGGGCCGTGGACGCGGGGGCGGCCCCGGTCGTCCAGGACGTCCAGGTGGCCCACCAGGGCTTCGAGGCCCCGCCGGTAGCCCGTCGCGGCGATCACCGTGTCCGGGGTGATCTCCGTGCCGTCGGCGAGGCGTACGCGGTCGCCGTCGAAGGAGGCCACGGCGGCCACGGGCTCCACCCGGCCGGTGCGCACCGCGTCGATCAGGCCCACGTCCTGGACCGGGATCGCCCCCTGCCGGGCCCTGCTGTACAGGTCCGGCGCCGGGCGCGGGAGCCCGTGCGCCGACAGGTCCGGGATCGAGACCTTCGCCACCAGCGCCCCGAGCCGGTCCACGAGCCGCACCGGGAGCCGGCGGACGAGGATCCCCGTGCGCTGCGCGGGCCAGCCCAGCGTGGAGCGGCGCACGATGTGCGGGGCGGTGCGCACCGCCAGCCGCACCCGGGCCGCCCCGCCCTCGGCGAGGTCCACGGCTATCTCGGCGCCGGTGTTGCCGACGCCGACGACCAGCACGTCCCGTCCCGCGTACGGGGAGGGCTCGCGGTAGCCGCAGGCGTGCAGCAGCCGCCCGGTGTAGGTGGCCGCGCCCGGCCAGTCCGGCAGGTGCGGGGTGTGGTTGAAGCCGGTGGCCACGACCACCGCCCCGGCCGCGAGGAGCCGGCCGCCCGAGGCGTGCAGGGTCCAGCCCCGCCCGTCGGCGGCGCGTTCGATCCGGGTGACCTCGACGCCGGTGACCAGCTCCAGCTCGTGGTGCTCGGCGTACTTCTCCAGGTACCGGACCACGTCGGCCCGGGCCACCCAGCGGCCGAAGCGGCGCGGCATCTTCAGGCCCGGCAGGGCCGACAGCCGGCGGGTGGTGTGCAGCCGCAGCCGCTCGTAGTGGCCTCGCCAGGAGGTGGCGACCGCGTCCGACCGCTCCACGACCACCGCGCGCACCCCGCGGGCGCGCAGCGCGGCGGCGACGGCGAGGCCGCCGGGGCCCCCGCCGATCACGTACACGGGGCGGGGCTGGGTGCTGGTCAGGTCCGGTGCGGGCGCGGGCATGAGGAGTGAGCGTATCGACACAGAGGGTTGATGGGTCTCGGTCGAGGAGGGAATCGATTGCGGATCGGTCACGGGGGCGGGCGCCGGTCGCGCCGGGCCCGGCGCGGCTCGGCCGCAGAGAGGGGCGAACCCTGCCAAAGTGGGGCGTCTCGGTAGTGGAGAGGAGTGCGCGATGTGGCAGCCCGACGGGTGGGACGTACGCGTCCGGCTCGGTGTCCTCACCCCTCACGCCGACGTCGGCCCCGAGTCGGAGCTGCGCGCCATGGCCCCGGCCGGTGTCGGCCTGCACTTCGCGCGGGTGCCGTTCGGGGCGATGGGGCGCGGCGGTGCGATGGAGGAGACGATCCCGCTGGCGCCCGTACGGGCCTTCGCCGAGCCCCCGCGGCTGGACGAGGCGGCCGGGCTGCTGGCGGACGCGCCGGTGGCGGTGGTCGCGTTCGCCTTCACCAGCTCCTCGTACGTGATCGGGGCGCGCGGGGAGGCGTACATGCTGGCCCGGCTGCGCGAGCGCGCCCACGGCCTGCCGGTGGTGGCCACCTGTGCGGCCGCGGTCGAGGCGCTGCGCGCCCTGGGGGTGGGGCGGATCGCGCTGGTGGACCCGCCGTGGTTCGACGAGACGCTGAACGAGCTCGGCCGCGGCTACTACGAGGAGGCCGGCTTCGAGGTCCCGTACGCGGCCCCCTGCGGACTGCCGGGCGGGCAGACGCAGGTCACCCCGCAGGCGCTGCACGACTGGGTGGCCGGCGAGGTGGGGGACGCGGCCGAGGCGGTCGTGATCGGCGGGAACGGTTTGCGCGCGGTCGGCGTGATCGAGGCCCTGGAGGCCACCCTGGGCCGCCCGGTGCTGACCGCGAACCAGGTCCTGCTGTGGTCCGCCCTGCGCGCGGCGGGTGCGGGGGCGGACGGGGTCGAGGGGTACGGGCGGCTGTTCACGGAGGTCGCCTGAGGCCTTGCGGGATCGGCGCCGATCCGCTGAACTGACGTACCGTCAGATCAAGTGGAGGGGTGGCGGTCCATGCAGACCATCTGGCTCAGCGGGGCCGAATGGCTCGCCGTGCTGCGCATAGGCCTCGGCCTGTGGTGGCTGGAGAGCTGGCGGCACAAGGACAAGAAGGGCTGGTTCGAGCGCGGCACCGGCATAGCCTGGGCCGCCGACGTCGCCGGCAAGCACCGGTGGTCCTTCGTCCAGAGCGGCTTCGCCTCGGTCGTCCAGCCGCGCCCGCGGCTGATGGCGTACGTCGTCGTCTACGCGGAGCTCGCCCTGGGCCTGGGTCTGGTGCTCGGGTTCCTGACCCCCGTCGCCCTGGCCGGCGGGCTGCTGCTGAACCTGCTCTACCTGGTGCTGATGATCCACGACTGGGCTGAGCAGGGGCAGAACGCGATGATGGCGCTGATCTCGGGCGTCGCGTTCTTCGCCATGGCCTGGCAGACCTGGTCCCTCGACGCCGCGATCGGACTGTTCCTGTGAGCGCCGCACGGTACGACCTCCCCGAGGCCGACGAGTTCACCCGCCCCTACTGGGACGCCGCCGCCGGGGGCCGGCTGCTGCTGCGGCGCTGCGCCGACTGCGGGCGCGCCCACCACTACCCGCGCGAGTTCTGCCCCTTCTGCTGGGCGGGCGAGGACCGGGTGGCCTGGGAGGAGGCGAGCGGCCGCGCGACCCTCTACACCTGGTCGGTGATCCACCGCAACGACCTGCCGCCGTTCGGCGAACGCGTCCCGTACACGGCCGCCGTCGTGGACCTGGCGGAGGGACCCCGGATGATGACCGAGGTCGTCGACTGCCCGGAGGGGGAGCTTCGCATCGGCATGCCGCTGCGGGTCACCTTCCGTGAGGCGGCCGACGGGGTGTGGGTCGCGGTGTTCCGTCCCTGAAGCGGCGGTCCGGGCGGGCTCACGGCCAGAGCAGCTCGCGGGCCCAGGTGTCCGGACCGGTGCGGCGGTAGCGCAGGCGGACGTGGCGGCGGGCGGCGTCGCCCTGGAAGAACTCCGCCTCGGACGGCTCCAGTACGTAACGGGTCCACGTCGGCGCCGGGGCGTCGGGCTCCGCGGCCGCCCGCTCCCAGGCCGCCGCCGAGGCCCGCGCCAGCTCCTCCGCGGAGCCCAGCACCTCGCTCTGCCGGCCCGTCAGCGCCGCCGCCAGCGCACCGCGCGAGCGGACCGCCAGGTCCGCCCGGCTCTCCCGCTCCCCGCACGCGCTCACCCGGCCCCGCACGCGGACCTGCCGCCCCACCGCGGGCCAGTAGAAGACCAGCGCCGCCTCCGGCCGCCCGGCCAGCTGGCGCCCCTTGGCGCTGGTGGCGTGCGAGGCGAAGTGCCAGCCCCGCGCATCCGCCTCGTGCAGCATCACGATCCGCACGTCGGGCCGCCCGTCGGCGTCCGCCGTCGCCAGGCTCATCGTGTGCGGCTCCACCTGCCCGGCCCGCGCGGCGTGCACGAACCACTCCCGGAACAGCTCCAGGGGCTCCGCGGGCGCCGAAGCCGGGTCGAAGGAGGGCAGGGCGGTGTCCCAGACGCGCAGGGAGTGCAGGACCTCGTGGAACTCGGAGTCACCCGTCATCCCGCCAGGCTAAGGGCTGCCCCGTGGCCCGCATCCCCCCGCCCCGTCAGGCGATCGGGACGGCCGTGCCCGTCACCTCGATGCCCGCCGTCGGGTCCGCCGGCACGCCCACCGTGATCAGGCTCGGCCGGCCCATGTCCACGCCCTGGTGGACGGTGAGCACCGCCGGCACCTCCACCAGGCCAAGGCTCCTCAGGTACCCGCCCAGGGCGGCGGAGGCCGCACCCGTCGCCGGGTCCTCGACGACCCCGCCCGGCGGGAAGGGGTTGCGGGTGTGGAAGACCGTCGGCGACTCGCGCCGGACCAGGGCGACCGTCGTCCAGTCCCGGCGGGCCATCAGCGCGGCCAGCCCCGCCATGTCGTAGTCCAGGTCCGACAGCCGCTCCCGGCTCCCCGCCGCGATCACCGGATGCCAGGCCCCCGCGTACGCCGCCCGCGGCGGCAGCGCCGGATCCAGGTCGGCCGCCGACCAGCGCAGCGCGGCCAGCAGCTCCGCCAGGTCGGCCTCCGGGATCTCCGCCGTGCGCGGCGCCACGCTCACCAGGGTGGCGACCACCGCCCCGTCCGGCCCCGTCGAGGTGGTCACCGGCACCGGGCCCGCCTGGGTGTGCAGCACCAGCCTGCCCACGCCGTACCGCTGGGCGTGGGCGACGGCGGTGGCGATCGTTGCGTGCCCGCAGAACGGCACCTCGGCCTGCGGGCTGAAGTAGCGGATGTCGAGCTCCCCGTCCTGCCGGGGCACCACGAACGCCGTCTCCGAATAGCCGACGTCCGCCGCCGTGGCAGCCATCGTCGCCTCATCCATGCCGGTGGCGTCCAGCACCACACCCGCCGGATTCCCGCCGAGAGGGTCGGTGCTGAAGGCCACGTAGCGCAAGAGATCCATGGGCCGAACGTAACCGCGCGCTCGCGCGGGCGTCAAAAACCTTAGCTGGAAAGCGGGTTGACGTGCCGCCGGGTGCCAGGCCGCGCGCCGGTGAGCAGCTGCCCGTTCGTGCGGCGCGCGCAGGGGCGCAGGCGCACTTCGCCCGGCGGTTGCTGGCGACTGGTGGCGGAGCAAGACTGGTGATATCGACGCGAAACGACCGCTGCCATGCGATCCGAGATCGCCCTCACATCAAATGATGAAATGTCAAATGATGAATCTTTAACCGTTGGTCCTCTTGGGCAGGAGGTGCCCCATGAGCAGGGCCCGTCCGATCAACTGCATCATCCCTCCGTACATCCTCGAAAAGCTCCTGGAGAGCCCGGACGGTGACGTCCGCCAGGCCGCCCTGGACACCATGCTGACCACCGCCCGTCTGCGGGGTGAACGCACGGTCCGCGCCTCCCTCGCGGGCGCGGCCGCCACCGCCGGTGACGGCCGGCGCACCATCTTCGACTGCGACGAGGGGGTGACCCTGCGCCGCGCCACTCTGGTCAGGACGGAAGACGGACCGGAGTCCGCCGACACTGCGGTGGACCGGGCTTTCGAGGGACTGGGCCTGACGCGCGACTTCTACCGGGAGGTCTTCCAGCGCAATTCGATCGACGACCAGGGCATGCGCCTGGACGGCTACGTCCATTTCGACGTGCAGTTCAACAACGCGTTCTGGGACGGGCAGCAGATGGTCTTCGGCGACGGGGACGGGAAGGAGTTCAGCAACCTCACCGGCTCCCTCGACGTGATCGCCCACGAGCTCACGCACGGCGTCACCGAGACCACTGCCGGACTCGAGTACCACAACCAGTCCGGGGCCCTGAACGAATCCATGTCGGACGTATTCGGTTCACTGGTCAAGCAGTGGTCGCTGAAGCAGAAGGCGGAGGACGCGGACTGGAAGATCGGCGCCGACGTATGGACCCCGGGAATCGCCGGTGACGCCCTGCGATCGCTGAAGGAGCCGGGGCAGGCGTACAACAATCCCCTGTTCGGCAAGGACCCCCAGCCCGACCGCATGAGCAAGTTCATCCATCTGCCCGACACGCCGAGAGGGGACTCCGGCGGGGTGCACTTCAACTCCGGCATCCCGAACAAGGCGTTCTTCCTGGCCGCAGTGGGCATCGGCGGATTCGCGTGGGAGGCCGCCGGACACATCTGGTACGACTCGCTCAGGGCCTCGACCGCCGACGCCGGCTTCCAGGACTTCGCGGACACCACCTTCCAGAAGGCCGGGGACCTCTTCGGTGCCGGCAGCGCCGAGCAGGCGGCCGTGCTGGCGGCCTGGGCGGGGGTGGAGATCCAGATCAGCGGCGTCCCGAAGGGCCGGGTCTTCGCCGTCGACGGGAACGGCCGCGTGGGCCGCGACGACGGCATCGCAGCCCTGTCCCGGCAGCTCGGGGAACTGAACGCCAAGGTGACGGGACTGGCCAAGGACCTGACCGCGCTGAAGGGCAGCCGGTGAAGGTGACGCTGGAGACATTCGGCGGGCTGGCGGCGACGACCCGCCGCCCGCCGGAGGTCCTGGACACGGCCACCCTGCCCGCCTCCGCCGCAGCGGAACTGACCCGCCTGATCGCAGCCGCCGCAGCGGCTCCCGCAGCAGCCGAGGGCGACCGCGCGCGGGACGCGATGAGCTACGCGATCACGATGGAGGACGGACCGCGCACGACGACCCTCGAACAGTCGGACGCCACCATGACCCCGGCCTTCACGACCCTGCTCACCTGGCTCAGGGCACGCACGGCCGGCGAACCCCCTCGTCCATGACCCGCACCCCCATGTGCCAGGCCGACGGGGTCCCGGACGCCCGACGAGGCGGCCCCCCGACCTCCCCGCCTGGCCGCTGAGGGACCCCCGCCCTCACCCCCGCCCCAGCAGCACCGTCCCCGAAGAGCAGAACCAGCCGCCGGTGCCCGACGCCAGGGCTATCTCCGGCAGGCCACCGCCACCACCGCCGCCGCGCTTCGTGACCTGTCTGCCCGGGCCCGCCTCGCCGCGGAGTTGGCGGACGGCTTCCACCAGGAGGAAGAGGCCGCGCATGCCCGGGTGGCAGGCCGAGAGGCCGCCGCCGTCGGTGTTGACCGGGAGTTCGCCGTCCCGCAGCAGGCGGCCCTTCTCCACGAAGGCGCCGCCCTCCCCCTTGGCGCAGAAGCCGAGGTCCTCCAGCGTCACCAGGGTCATGTACGTGAAGGCGTCGTAGATCTCGGCGAGGTCCACGTCCGCCGGGGTGAGGCCCGCTCGGGCGAAGGCCTGGCGGCCCGAGACGGCGGCGGGGGAGACCGTGAAGTCCTCCCACTCCGACATCGTGGTGTGCGAGACGGACGTGCCCGTGCCCAGCACCCAGACCGGGGTCTTCGCGCTGTCCGGAACGTACTCCTCCGCCGCCAGGAGCACCGCGCAGCCGCCGTCGGAGCGGATGCAGCAGTGCAGTTTGGTGAAGGGGTCGGCGATCGGGTCGGACGTGAGGACGTCCTCGACGGTGATCGGGTCGCGGAACATCGCGTCCGGGTTGGTGGCGGCGTTCGCCCGGGCCTGGACGGCCACCGAGGCGAGCTGCTCCAGCGTCGTGCCGTACTCGTGCATGTGGCGGCGCGCGGCCATCGCGTACTTGGCTACCAGCGTGTGCCCGTACGGCACCTCGAACTGGAGCGGCCCGCGCGACCCGAACGACAGGTTCGACGTACGCCGCCGGGCCTTGATGTCGGCGCGGGCCGTCGAGCCGTAGACGAGCAGGACGGCGTTGGCGTGTCCGGCGGCGATGGCGTCGGCGGCGTGGGCCGCCATGACCTCCCACGTGGAGCCGCCGACGGACGTCGAGTCGACCCAGGTGGGCCGCAGGCCGAGGTACTCGGCCACCTCCACCGGCGCGAGGACGCCGAGGCCGGCCGAGGCGAAGCCGTCGATGACGGAACGGTCCAGGCCGGAGTCGGCCAGCGCCCGCCGGGCGCCCTGCGCGTGCAGGGTGTACGGGGTCGGGCCGTCCACCCGGCCGCAGTCCGACAGGGCGACGCCGACCACCGCGACCCGGCGGCGGGGTGCGGGAAGGGACGGGGACACGGGCGGTGCGGACAGGGGTCCAGGCATGGGAGGACGGTACATCTGACATGGCGTCAGATGAAACCCCCACCCACCCCCATCCACTCGCACCCACCCCCCAACCGCTCCCCGGCCCCACCCCCAAAGCCCGCCCCCGCCCCCTGTGCATCTCGCCCCCGCCGCTCTAACATGACGGCCCGTCAGAAACGGGGAGGAGCCCGACGATGGATGCCGCCTTCACCGCGGAGCAGGACGAGATGCGCCGCACCCTGCGCGAGATCCTGGGCAAACGCTGCGGCCCGGACGAGGTCAAGGCCGCCGTCCGGACCGAAGCCGGATACGACCGCGAGCTGTGGCAGCAGCTCTCCCGGCAGCTCGGTCTGCCCGGCATCGCCATCGCCGAGGAGTACGGCGGCGTCGGCTGCGCTCCCGCCGACCTGACGCTGGCCTGCGAGGAGACGGGGCGCGTGCTGCTGCCCTCGCCCCTGCTGGCCACCGCCGCGCTGGCCGCCCCGCTGATCGGGGCCCTCGGTACCGAGACCCAGCGCACCGCCCTGCTGCCCGCGCTCGCGTCCGGGGAGCTGACCGCCGCGCTCGCCGTGCCCGGGCCCGCCCTGGCCACCGCCCTCGCCCTGACCGGCGACAACGCCCCCGGAGACTGGGCGGGCGGCGGCCGCGCGGGCGGGGTGCAGGCGCGCGCCGACGGCGACGGCTGGCGGCTCTACGGGGAGGTCGCCCAGGTCCTCGACGGGCACAGCGCCGGCCTGCTCCTGGTCGCCGCGCACACCGGCGGCTTCGCCCGGGCCCGGACCCTGCTCTTCCTCGTCCGGGGGGACGCGCCCGGCCTCGTGCGAACCCGGCAGGCCACCCTCGACGAGACACGCCCCCAGGGCCGTATCGAACTGCGCGACGTAAAAGCCGAATTGCTGGGCGCGCCGTTCCAGGACGCCCACGGCGCCGGCACCGGGACCGGCACCGACCCGCTCCCCGCCCTGGCCGCCGCCGGACTCCTCCTCGCCACCGTCCTCGCCGCCGAGGCCGTCGGCGCGGCGGGCCAGGCGCTGGCCCGCACCGTGGACTACGTGTGCCGGCGCGAGCAGTTCGGCCGCTCCATCGGCTCCTTCCAGGCGGTCAAGCACCGCCTGGCCGACCTTTACGTCCAGGTCCAGGCCGCCCGTTCGGCCGCCTACTACGCCGCCTGGGACCCCGAACAGGGCCCCCTCGCCCTCGCCCAGGCGCTGGAGGCCCTGCGGATCACCGCCGGAGAGGCCATCCAGCTCCACGGGGGCATCGGCTTCACCTGGGAGCACGACTCCCACCTCTACTTCAAGCGGGCGGCTGCCGACGAGCTGCTCTTCGGCCCGGTCCACCGGCTCCGCGGGCATGCCGCGCAGCAGGCCGGCCTCTTCGCCGCACCCGACCGGTCCACGACTCCGTCCGCAACGCCCTCCGCGACTCCACAGAAGGCGGCCGTCTGATGGCTCCCGGTGCGACCCTCCCCGTCAAGCTCATACAGAAGGTCTCCTCGACCCTCCTCTTCGCCCGGATCGCACCGCACTTCATCCCCGCCATGGACAAGGCGGTGCACCGCCTGACCGGCGGAAAGGTGCTGCTCAGCGCCCGCATGCTGCCCGGGGTGATCCTCACCGCCAAGGGTGCGAAGAGCGGCGAGCCGCGCACCACCCCGCTCGCGTGCATGCCGGAGGACGGCGGCGCCAGCTGGCTGCTGATCGGGTCCAACTTCGGCCGCCCCGGCCACCCGGCCTGGACCGGGAACCTGCTCAAGCACCCGGACGCGGACGTGAACTGGCAGGGGCGGGACATCGCGGTACGGGCCCGCCTGCTGGAAGGGGCCGAACGGGCGGAGGCGTGGCGGGCGGTACTGAAGTTCTGGCCGCCGTACGCGACGTACCAGGCGCGCATCGAGCGCGAGATCAGGCTGTTCCGCCTGGAGCGGCGCTGACCCCAGGCGTACGGGAGCCTGCGCCGACGGCGGACCCCCGCGAGGGGTCCGCCGTCACCTGGTCGGCTTCTTGCCGGTGATGCCCAGGTGCACGAGCAGCGCCAGGTTGGGCTTGAGTTCGGCCTGCTTGACGCCCCAGGTCTGGAAGCCCTTCTGGTGCGAGGCGACCGCTGCCAGCATCGCCACCAGTGAGCCGGCCATCGCCGCCGGGCTGAGGTCCTTGTCGACCTTGCCCTTGGCCTGGAGCTCCTTCATCGACTCCGTAAGGGAGTTGGTGACGGAGTTCAGGATCTTCATGCGGATCTTGTAGAACCGCTTGTCGCCCTCGGCCGCGCCGAGGTCGACCACGCGAAGGATCGCGTCGTTGCGGCGCCAGAAGTCCAGGAATCCCTCGACCAGTTCCTCAGCGGCTGCCCAGCCCGCCTTTCCGACCCAGTTGCGGCCCTCGACGAGCGCCGTCAACTGGGCTCCCTCCGTGGCCATTTCCTCGGCGATCTCCAGGACGGCGCCCTCGACGTCCGGGAAGTACTGGTAGAAGGTGGCGGGGCTGGTACCGGCCTTGCGCGCGACGTCGATCACCTTGACGTCGCGGTACGGCGAGGAGCTGAGCATCTCGCTGAGGCAGTCGAGCAGCTTCTGCCGCGTCGCCTGGCCGCGCCGGCCGGCGACACGCCCGTCGACGGTGCGTACTTGTCCTGTCATGCCGTCAGCTTACCGAGGGGGCTCCGGCGCGCTATTCGGCCGCCTGCAAATGGGGTTACGGCCCCGCCGACCAGCCCAGGAGCGACTGCGGGACGTCCCGGGGCAGCGGATTTCGGCCGAATTGCGGCGGCGCCACCGGGGCGGTGAGCGGCGAAGGCGCCGACCCGTCCAACCCCGGTACACCCTGCCCTCCAAGCCCGACGCACCCCCCTCCGTATCCCCCCGTATCCCCCGAATAGTCTTATCAACAGGGTGTGGACAACCTTTCGGGCGGACCATGTCCATCAGGGACAGACCCAGTGCAAACCAGTGCAACCCGGCGCAACCGGAAGGAACCTCCCCATGGTCGCATTCGCGGAAGGCTCCCCCTGCTGGGTCGACGCCTCGCTGCCCGACGTCGAGGCGGGCAAGCGCTTCTACGGTGAGCTCTTCGGGTGGACCTTCGGCGACAGCGCGGGCCCCGAGTACGGCGGCTACACCCAGGCCTACAGCCGCGGCCGCAACGTCGCCGCCCTCGCCCCCAAGCCCGACGGCCGCATGCCCACCGTCTGGGGCATCTACCTCCACACCTCCGACGCCTACGCCTGCGCGGCCCGCATCCGCGCAGCCGGCGGCCAGATGGTGATGGACCCCCAGCCCGTCGGCCCCTACGGCACCGCCGCCATGGCCGCCGACCCGGGAGGCGCCGTCTTCGGGCTCTGGCAGCCCGGCACCCACCACGGATTCGAGGCCCAGGGCGAGCCGTACACCTACTGCTGGGGCGAGCTCTACACCCGCGCCCGCGACGCGGTCGACGTGTTCTACGCCACCGTCTTCGGCTACGTTCCCGAGGACCAGTACGACCCCGACGAGCCGGCTGCCGCCCCCGGTGCTCCCGGTGCCCCCGCCGCCGAGTACCGCCTGTGGTCCCCGCCCGGCT
The DNA here is from genome assembly GCF_002028425.1 of Streptomyces katrae. Lineage (GTDB taxonomy): Bacteria > Actinomycetota > Actinomycetes > Streptomycetales > Streptomycetaceae > Streptomyces > Streptomyces katrae_A. Next base: position 4,467,406 of record NZ_CP020042.1, read on the forward strand.
CCGCGCCCGGCGCGGCCACCGCCGTCCTGGGCCGCAGCCTGATCACCGACGCCTTCCCGGAGATCATGCCCGCCCACTTCCTGGCCTATTTCGCCGTCCCCGACTGCGATGCGAGCGTGGCCACGGTGCAGCGCCTCGGCGGCCGCGTGACCGCCGATCCGTTCGACACGCCGTACGGCCGGATCGCCGTCGTGGCCGACAATCAAGGGGCCGTCTTCGCCCTCCTGTCGCCGCCGCGCGCGAACGCGGACCCGGAGCCGGGGCCGGACCAGGCGCGGGCCTGACAGAATCAGGATTGCGCGACTCCTGGCCACGGGCCGGGAGTCGGACGCCGCGCGCGGCGGAACGGGTGCCGTCGGGTGCCGTTCCGCAGGTGGTGCCGTACGGGACGCCGGGCGGCCGTCCGCCGTGCCGGTGCGCGCGCCGGCGGACGCGCTGGGAAAGAGCGGGCCCGGGCAGAGGGCCCGTACGGGGAGGTGTGGAGGCGAGTGGTGGAGCAGCTGACGCAGCACGACCCGAGACGGATCGGCCCCTTCGAGGTGCTGGGACGGCTCGGCGCCGGCGGCATGGGGCTGGTCTATCTCGCGCGGTCGGCGTCCGGTCGGCGGGTCGCGATCAAGACGGTGCGCACCGAGCTCGCCGAGGACCAGCTCTTCCGCGTGCGGTTCACGCGCGAGGTCGAGGCGGCGCGCGCGGTGTCCGGTTTCTACACCGCGGCCGTGGTCGACGCCGATCCGCGCGCGGCCGTGCCGTGGCTGGCGACCGCGTACGTGCCGGCGCCCTCGCTGGAGGAGATCGTCAACGAGTGCGGGCCGATGCCCGTGCAGGCCGTACGGTGGCTCGCGGCCGGCATCGCGGAGGCGCTGCAGTCCATCCACGGGGCGGGCCTGGTCCACCGCGACCTCAAGCCGTCCAACGTGCTGGTCGTCGAGGACGGGCCGCGCGTCATCGACTTCGGCATCGCGAGCGGCGTGTCCAACACGCGGCTGACGATGACGAACGTGGCCGTCGGCACCCCCGCCTACATGTCGCCGGAGCAGGCGAAGGACTCGCGCAGCGTCAAGGGCGCCAGCGACGTGTTCTCGCTCGGCTCCACCCTCGTGTTCGCCGCGACCGGGCACCCGCCGTACCACGGGGCGAACCCGGTGGAGACGGTGTTCATGCTGCTGCGCGAGGGCCCCAACCTCGACGGGCTCCCCGACGAGCTGCGGCCGCTGATCGACTCCTGCATGCAGATGGACGCCACCCAGCGCCCGACCCCCGCCGACCTCCAGGCGCAGCTCGCCCCGCACCTCTTCGACGGCGGCGACGACAGCGGCACCGCCTCGGCGTGGCTGCCGGCCCGGGCCGTCGCGATGATCGAGGCCCGGCGCGCGGGGCACCGTACTCCGGCCCCCGGCGTCCCGGCCCCGGGCGTGCCGTCCCCGGGCGGCCCCTCCCGGGCCCCGCAGGGCGGCTCCGCGGCAGCCCCGGCCTCGGGCCACGCGCCCGCCTCGGGCCACGCGCCCGCCTCCGGGCACGCCCCGGCCCCCGGCCACGCCCCCGCTTCCGGCCACGCGCCCGCCTCAGGGCCCGCCTCCGCCCACGCCCCCGCCCTGCCGGTTTCCGGCCCCGCCACGCACCGCAGGCCCCCGCGCGGCACCGCCGACCCCTTCACCGACCCGCGCACCGGTCAGGCCCTGCCGCCGCGCCCGGACCGCCCGCCGATGGCGCCGGTCTCCTCGCTGCCGGGCGCGCCCGTGCAGCTCGGCGGCTCGCCGGTGCCGATCGGGCCCGGCCCGCGCGCGACGGCCTCCGCCCCGGCCGCGCTCGCCGCCGCGGACTCGGCGACCGGCTGGGTGCGCCCGCCGGCCGGGGTCCCGTCCGCTGCCGCGGCCCCGGTGGCCACCCCGTCCGTGCCGGCCCCCGGCCCGTCCCCGGACAGCGGGCGCTGGCGGCCGTGGCGCTTCCGCATGTCGAACGAGGTGTGGGGGACCCCGACCGTCGCGGGCGACCTGCTGTACGTCACCTCCTTCGAGGTGCACGCCCTGGACGTCGGCAGCGGCCGGCGCCAGTTCAAGACGCGGGACGTCGCCTGGTCCATGGCGGTCGCCGACGGCCGCATCCACGCCTCCGACGGGCCCTCCCTGTTCGCCCTCGACGCCAAGGACGGCTCCGAGCGGTGGCGGCTGAACACCGAAGCCTGGGTGTACGCCCTGCGCGCCGAGCGGGGCACCGTCATCACCGCCACGCGCGGCGGCGGCGTCCAGGGCTGGGAGGCCTCCAACGGGCAGAAGCTGTGGGAGCTGAGCGGAGCCCAGACCGACTTCGAGACACCGGAGGCGGCCCCCGTCCTCCACGACGGCACGGTCTACGTCTGGCAGGACGCCCGGCTGCGCGCCCTCGACGCCCGCTCCGGGCTGGAGGCCTGGTCGTACCCGGTCGGGGACGCGGCCTCCTGCGGCAACGTCCCGGTCCGCGTCACCCCGGCCCCCGACGGCAACGTGTACGTGGCCGCCGGCACCCGGGTGCTGTCCGTCGACCGGGCCTCGGGCCGGGTCCGCTGGCACTTCGAGGCGCCCGCCGTCTTCCTGGCCCCGCCCGCGTTCGCGCCGGGTCCGGCGGTCACGGGCGGCGGGGTCTACCTCGCCGACTACCTGGGCACCGTCTACGCCCTGGACGCCGCCACCGGCAAGGACCGCTGGCGCATCGCCACCGAGCCGCGCCCGGCTGCGGACCCGGTGCTGGTGGCGGGCGGCAACGTCCACCTGGGCGCGGGCAGCGCCCTGTACACGCTCGACGCGGTCACCGGCACCCCGAAGTGGCGGTTCGCGGCGGGCGGCGAGATCACCGGCCCTCCGGTGGTCGCGGACGGCCGGGTCCACTTCGGCTCGGCCGACCACTGCCTCTACACCCTGGACGCGGCGGGCGGGCAGCTGCGCTGGAAGCTGGCCACGGGCGGCGAGATCACCGGCGCACCGGTCGCAGAGGCCGGCGTGGTGTACGCGTGCAGCAAGGACCGCTGCGTCTACGCCCTGGACGCCGCCAAGGGCACGGGCACCCGCACGGGAGCCTGAGCCACCCCCGGCCCCCGCCCCGCCGGCGGGGGCCGGGGCCGACCGGGCCCCCTCAGCCCTCCGGGCCCTCGAAGAGGCCCTCCGCGTCCGATACGGCGAAGGCGAGGTCGATCCACCGCCCAAGGGTGTCGAGATCGCCACACGCGGCGATCCGCTCCCGGACCTCCTGGGTCACCGCGACTCCGCGGTTGTCGAGTACCCGCAGGACCAGCTGCGCACGCTCTTCGACCCGGCCCTGCGCCTCGCCTTCCAGGTAGGTCTCCTCGATGAGCGTTCCCCGGCCGGGGAAGTAGGTACGCGGCATCAGGTCCCTCCAGGTCTCTCGCGCCGGGGTGTTCCCCAGGCCGATCTCCAGCAGTTCGGAGTAGTAGGCGACGGATTCGGGATCGGCGCTCCCCAGGGCCTCCGCCAGTGCTTTCAGTATGGCCGGAGCGCTCCGGCCGCGGCCATGGGTCATGGCCGAGAAGGTCGCGAGCGGGAGGTCCCGCGCCGCGTCCTCCACGTCGGTGATCACGGGGACGTTCCCGGGGCCCAGCACCAGCGGGTGCAGCGTCAGTGCGTTCCAGCCCTGGGCGCCGAGCGGGAAGGGCCCGGCCGCCCAGCGGGCTGTGCCGTCGTCCTGGCAGATGACGAGGAGCAGGGCCGGGCAGGCGTACTTCGCCTTCAGGTACGACAGGTAGTAAGCCCAGCTGACTGCCTTGTCCGGGTCGCGGCGGCCCTGGGCCTCGATGGCGAGGAGGAAGCCGCCGACACCGTCCTCCGGCTCGATGCGCAGGACGCTGTCCACCCGCCGCTCCAGCGGACGGATCTCGGTGACGTCGGCCGTCAGGACCTCGACGGCGGCCTTGGCGGGAAGCGGCACGCCGAGGATGCGGAACACCGGGGCGAGCAGCTCCGGGCGGTCCTGGAAGATCCGGTGGGATGCCTCGTGGTGCGAAGCGACCATACGGACGATCCAAGGCGCTCTCGACAAGTGCCGCAGGCATATGTATTTGGTTCACCTGAACGAGCTATGGGCGGTCCGGCGGCGTGCTTCGGGGCCCCTCCGGGTCGCGTTCCGCACCGGGAGTGACAGGATGGGACCCATGAGCAACGTCTACTTCGACATCAACATCGACGGCCAGCCGGCCGGCCGCATCGTCTTCAACCTCTTCGACGACGTCGTCCCGAAGACCGCCCAGAACTTCCGCGAGCTCGCCACCGGCCAGCACGGCTTCGGCTACGCGGGTTCCCCGTTCCACCGCGTCATCCCGCAGTTCATGCTCCAGGGTGGTGACTTCACCCGCCAGAACGGCACCGGCGGCAAGAGCATCTTCGGTGAGAAGTTCGCCGACGAGAACTTCAACCTGAAGCACGACCGCCCGTACCTGCTGTCGATGGCGAACGCCGGCCGCAACACCAACGGCTCGCAGTTCTTCATCACCACCGTCGTCACCCCGTGGCTCGACGGCAAGCACGTCGTCTTCGGCGAGGTCGTCGAGGGCCAGGACGTGGTCGACGCCATCGAGAAGCTCGGCTCCCCCTCCGGCGCCACCCGCGCCAAGATCGAGGTCGCGGCCTCCGGCGTCGTCGACGCCTGATCCCCACCCCGCGCAGGTCGGCCCCGCCCCCCTCAGGGGAGCGGGGCCGCCGCCGTTCGGGGCCTCCGGGGCCGGCTGCGTCCGGCCGCTACGGCCGGTCGCCCGGTCCCCACGGCTCGTGCTCCCCGGCCGGCGGGCGGGCCGGGGGGTCGAGGTCCAGGTAGCGGTCGCGGCCGTGGGGCCGGCGGCGGCGTCCGCGCATGACCGCCGCCGCCAGGAGCAGCAGCGCGCCCGCGCCGAAGGCGGAGGCGAGCCCGTCGCCGATGCCCTGCCCGTCGGCGCCGACCGACAGGCCCCCGGCCGCCTGGCCCTGGCGGACCATCCACAGCACCGCCACCCCCAGCACCACCACCCCCGCCAGCGCCATGAGCGGCCGCGAACGCCGCAGGACCGCGAGCAGCACGAGCAGCGCGGCGAAGAGCATCGGCAGCAGCAGCGAGCCCAGCAGCGCGGGCACGTCCGTGGTGACGCCGGAGCCGGAGAACAGCTCCTCGATGCGGTAGTCGCGGCCGGGGCGGCCGTCGTACCAGGCCCGGAACGGGCTCCAGACGGCGGCGACGGCGCCGATCAGACCCATGAGCGAGCCGATTGCGTTGCGGATCATGCCCGGCCCTCCGGGGTAGCGGTCATGATCCCGACGCTAGCCCGGGGCCCTGGGCGGCGCACGCCGGTCGTGGCGTCCGGAGGCGGGGCCGGCGGGCCCGGGGTGCGCGCGTCAGGAGGTGGCGCGGGCGGCTTCGACGCGCCGGCGAAGGGCCTCGTTCATCGTCGCGAAGTTGCGGGCCGTGCCCTCCAGCAGCTTGCCGAGGAAGGGGACCAGCAGCCCCCGGAACCGTTCGCCGTGCTCCAGCCGGGTGGTGCGGCCCGGGCCCTCGGAGAGCCGGAAGAAGTGCTCGCCGTCGAAGAGGCCCCGGACGAGGAGGCGGCCCACCCAGCGGAGCTCGGCCGCGGGCACGCAGACCCGTACGGTCGGGTGGAAGGTGGTGGGCTTCCCGGACTCCGCGTACATGGTCAGCCGCAGCCGCTCGCCGGGCGCGACCTCGCCGCCGGCCTGCCGGATGAAGGGGTTCCACACGCAGTAGCGCGGCAGGTCGGTCAGGACCGCCCAGACCTCTTCCGGGGTCGCGTCGATGGTGATCTCGGTGGTGATGTTGCGTCGCATTTCGCCGTGTTCCTCGTGGTGACGTGGTACTCGCCGAAGGGACGCGGGGTGTGCGGCTGCCGCCGGGTTCGGTGCTGGGATGCAACCACGGATCGGGCGGTCCGAGACCCGGGGAGGGCAGGTCTTCGCTGGTGGCGAAGAGAGCGGAGGGGAGCCTTCCGGGTGTGCGGTGGTGAATGCCGACACGTCGGGCGTCCCCTGCCGGGGTGCGGCCCGGGCCCCCTGGTAGCGTGACGGCGTTTTGTCTCAGGGGGAGGGACGTGAACCATGCTGTCCGGACAGGTACGCAGGGTCAGATTCGGCGCGGTGCTCGTGGCGGTGGTGCTGTCGCTCACCGGGTTCTCCACGGGCGGGGGCCACGGCAAGAGCGACGGCGGCGGGGGCGGCTGCTCCAGCTCCAAGAGCAAGAGCAAGAGCAGGACCACGAAGACGAGCCAGGGCACCGGCACCGGCACCCGCACCGACAGCGGCCCGGCCGCTACCGCCTCGCCCACCGCGAGCACCGGGCCCGCCACCGCCTACGTGGTGTCCTGCATCGACGCCGGCACGGCCCGCCCCTCCAGCACCATCGAGGTCACCTCGCGGCTCGACCGCACCGCCACCTTCTCCGTGACCCTGCGGCGCGAGGGCGTCGGCGCGGGCCTCATCGAGACGTCCACGGTCCTGGTCACCCTGGAACCGCGCCGGACCGCCAGGGAGGTCGTCCCCCTGCGGGCCGAGGACCGGGCGGAGGACGTCAAGGACTGCCGGATCACGGGGATCACCACCGCGCCCGCCACCGTGTCCCCGAGCCCCACGCCGACGTCGCCCACGCCCACGCCCACGTCCGCCGCCGCCCGCAAGCCCTGATCAGCGCAGCCGGAACTCCGACCCCGGCCGGCGCCCCGCGAACAGCTCCGCCTGGCGCTCCGGCGGGAGGTTCCCCAGCGCGATCAGGGCCGGGGCCTGGGCGAGGGACTGCTGCAGCGCGGCCTGCTTCGCCGACCACAGTGCCCGCACGGTGCCCTGGACGCCCTCCGTCGGGAACGCGGCCAGGGTCCGCGCCGACCGCAGCGCCGCCGCGAGCAGTTCCGCGGGCTCGGCCAGCTCCGAAACCAGGCCGATCTCGTACGCCCGGCGCGCGGAGAGCCGTTCCGCCGTGCCCATCAGCGACATCCGGGCGACCTCGCCGAAGGGCATCCGCTGCGCCATGTAGACGGCCTCGTAGGCGCTGACCATCCCGTACGAGGTGTGCGGGTCGAAGTAGGTGGCGGTGGTGGCCGACACGATGAACTCCGCCTCGCCCAGCAGGTAGAAGGCCCCGCCGCAGGCCATGCCGTTGACGGCGGCCACCACCGGCTTCCACAGGTCGTTCGCCTTCGGCCCGATGGCGACGAGGGGGTCGTCGGCCGAGTACGGGGAGGCCGGCTGCGGCACCTGCGCCGAGCGGTCGATGCCGGTGCAGAACGCGGCCGTGCCCGCACCCGTCACCACCACCGCCCGCACCTCCTCGTCGAAGCGGAACTCCCGCCACACCGCCGCCAGTTCGGCCGCCGTGTCGAGGTCGACGGCGTTGTGCCGGTGCTCCCGGTCCAGGGTGACGACCGCGACCCCGGCCTCCTTGTCCCGCTCGACCCGCAGCGTCATGACTTCCCCGGGATCCAGCGCGGCACGGTCATCCCGCCCGTCTCGGTGAACACCACCTGCACCTGCGCCCCGATCCGCAGCCGGGACGGGTCCACCGAGTCGAGCGGGGCGTCCGCAGAGGCGACCAGGTTCCCCGCCAGCCGGATGTGCGGGGCGTCCGAGAGCTCGACCAGGATGACGTTGTACGGCGCCTGCGCCGCGTAGGCCGGCAGCAGTGGGGGGTGCGGCAGGACGTAGGACCAGATCCGGCCCCGCCCGCTCATCAGGCGCCACTCCGACTCGAAGGACCCGCAGTGCGGGCAGCAGGGCCGGGGCGGGAAGCGCAGCCGGCCGCAGGAGGTGCAGGCCTGGACGCGGAGCTCGCCGCGGGCGGCGTACTCCCAGAAGGGGGCGCCGTCCTCGTCGGGGACGGGGAGCAGGAGCTGGAGTTCGTCGGCGCCGGGGGCGGTGGTCATCGTGCGGCTCCTAGGGGAGGGGCTCGGGGCGGGCGCGCGGCTCGGGCGCGTGGCTCGGGGGCGCGGCTCGGGCGGGCGGCTCAGGCGCGCAGCAGGATCGCGGACGTGGGGACGCCCTCACCGGCCGTCACCAGGCAGGTCGCGGCGTCCGGCACCTGGGCGGTGGAGGTGCCGCGGAGCTGCTTGACGCCCTCGTTGATCAGGTTGAACCCGTGCACGTAGGCCTCGCTCAGGCCGCCGCCCCCGGTGTTGATGGGGAGCCGGCCGCCGATCTCCAGCGCCCCGCCCTCGGTGAAGGCGGCGCCCTCGCCGCGCCCGCAGAAGCCGTAGCCCTCCAGGGAGAGCGGGATCAGCGGGGTGAAGGCGTCGTAGATCTGGGCGACGTCCACGTCGGCGGGCCCGAAGTCGGCCTGCTTCCACAGGTGCCGGGCGGCGGTCCAGGCGGGCCCGGACAGCGGGTCGTCGTTCCAGTAGTTGACCATCCCGTGGTGCTGGGAGGGCAGGCCCTGGGCGGCGGAGTGCACGTAGACGGGCTTGTGCCGGCAGTCGCGGGCCCGCTCGGCGGAGACGACCACGCAGGCCAGGGCCCCGTCGGTCTCCAGGCAGTTGTCGAAGAGGCAGAGCGGGTCGCTGATCATGCGGGAGGTCATGTACATCTCGCGGGTCAGCGGGCGTTCGTACATCATCGCGGCGGGGTTCTCGTTGGCGCGGTTGCGGCAGGCCATGGCGACGTTGAAGAGGTGGTCGCGGGTGGCGCCGTACTCGTGCATGTAGCGGCGGGCCAGCATGCCGATCTCGTCGGCGGGCCGCAGCAGCCCGAAGGGGCGGGTCCACTGGCCGGGGGTGGGCAGCTGGACGGCGGTGTTCTTCCAGGGGCGCGGGCCGGAGCCGCGCTTGCGGGAGCGCCAGGCGACGCCGACGGTGGCCTGGCCGGTGGCTATGGCGGCGGCGAGGTGGCCGACGGTGGCGCAGGAGCCGCCGCCGCCGTAGCCGACCTTGGAGAAGAAGGTGACGTCGCCGGCGCCGATGGCCTTGGCGACCTCGACCTCGTCGGTCTCCTCCATCGTGTAGGAGGCGAAGGCGTCGACCTCGCCGGGGGCGATGCCCGCGTCGGCGAGCGCGGCGAGGATCGCCCGGCAGGCCAGTTCCTTCTCCGAGGCGGGTAGCCGCTTGGCAAAGGGGGTCTGGCCGATGCCGACGATTGCCGTAGCGTCCTTGAGCGTTGCCGCCATCGCCACCTCCGGGGTGCGTCGGTACTGCTGACAGCCGCGAAGGCTACAGCTAATCTGACGGATAGTCAGCTACCGGGATCCGGCGGAGGGGGCGGTCGATGGACCGAGGCGGCGACCACGAACACACCGGCACGAACGGCTCCGCACCCCCGGCCGGCGTGACCGCGGCCGGCGTGACCGCGGCTGGTGCGACCGGGGGCGGTGCGACCGGGGGCGGTGTGCCCCCGGCCGACGAGGCCCCGGCCGGTGTGGCCGGTGGCGACGGGCTCGCCCGCGGCGTGCGCCCCGACGGGGAGGGGGGCGCCGGCGAGGCGGCCGCCGGCGGGTTCGCCGGCGGGTTCGCCGGTGGGGGCCCGGGCTCCGGTGGGGGCGGTCCCGCCGATCCGCGCGGCGACCTGCGCTGGGGAACCGTCGCCGCCCTCGTGCGGGACGCCGCCCGCCGCCACGCCCGCCGCGAGGCCGTCGTCGACGGCCGTACCCGCCTCGACTACGCCCAGCTCGGCGAACGCGTCGAACGGGCCGCCGCCGCCTGCCTCGCCGCCGGCCTCGAACCCGGCGACCGGGTCGCCGTCTGGGCCCCCAACACCGTCGACTGGATCGTCTCCGCCCTCGGCGCCGTCACCGCCGGCGCGGTCCTCGTCCCCCTCAACACCCGCTTCAAGGGCGCCGAGGCCGCCTACGTCCTCCGGCGCAGCCGCGCCCGCCTGCTGTTCGTCACCGGCACCTTCCTCGGCACCTCCTACGTGGCCTCACTGCGCCGCGCCGCCGCCGAAGGCACCGGCAGCGGGCCGCTGCCCGGCCTGCCCCACCTCGAACAGGTCGTCGTCCTCGCCGACGACGCCCCCGCCGACTTCCGCACCTGGAAGGACTTCCTCGCCGCAGGCGACGACGTGCCGGCCGCCGCCGTCCGCGCCCGCGCCGACGCGATAGCCCCCGACGCCCCCTCCGACATCATCTTCACCTCCGGCACCACCGGCAGCCCCAAGGGCGCCGTCATCACCCACGCCCAGACCCTGCGCTGCTACGCCGTCTGGAGCGAGCTCGCCGGACTGCGCGAGGGCGACCGCTACCTCATCGTGAACCCCTTCTTCCACACCTTCGGCTACAAGGCCGGGATCATCGCCTGCCTGATGCGCGGGGCCACGATGGTCCCCCAGCCCGTCTTCAACGTGGACACCGTCCTCGCCAACATCGCCGCCGAGCGGATCTCCGTCCTCCCCGGCCCGCCCACCCTCCACCAGTCCCTCCTGGACCACCCCCAGCGCGACCACCACGACCTCTCCGCCCTGCGGCTGGTCGTCACCGGGGCCGCCGTCGTCCCCCTCCAGCTCGTCGAACGGCTCCGCGCCGAACTCCGCATCGCCACCGTCCTCACCGCCTACGGCCTCTCCGAGGCGGCCGGCATCGTCACCATGTGCCGCCGCGGCGACCCGGCCGAGGTCATCGCCGCCACCTCCGGCCGCGCCATCCCCGGCACCGAGCTGCGCATCACCGGCCCCGACGGCACCGCCCAGGACCCGGGCACCCCCGGCGAGGTCTGGGTCCGCGGCCACCACGTGATGCGCGGCTACTTCGAGGACCCCGAAGGCACCGCCCGCACCCTCACCCCCGAGGGCTGGCTGCGCACCGGCGACGTCGGCGTCCTCGACGGCGGCGGCAACCTGCGCATCACCGACCGGATCAAGGACATGTTCATCGTCGGCGGCTTCAACGCCTACCCCGCCGAGATCGAGCAACTCCTCGGGCTCCACCCGGACATCGCCGACGTCGCCGTCGTCGGCATCCCCGACCCCCGGCTCGGCGAGGTCGGCAAGGCCTATGCCGTCCGCCGCCCCGGCTCCACCCTCACCGCCGACGACCTGATCGCCTGGTCGCGCCGCGAGATGGCCAACTACAAGGTGCCGCGCGAGGTGGAGTTCGTCCCCGACCTGCCGCGCAACGCGAGCGGCAAGGTACTCAAGACGGAACTCCGCGCCCGCCGCTGACCCCCGGACGGCCACGACGTCCCCGGCCCGCCCCCGGACACCGCCCCGCGCCGGCGTACGTCAAGCGACCGCCCGCAGGCCGGCCGTGCGCGGGGCGGCGGCGCCCGCGTACGCCAGGTCGGCGCGGGCGGCGCACTCGTGGGCCGCCAGGTCGCGGCCCAGCGGGGACAGGGCCGCGGCGAACAGGAGGGCGCCCAGCGGGATCAGGTCCAGGCTGACGGCCATCACCGCCGTGCCCAGCAGCACCGCCACCGGACGCCACACCCCGGTCCGGCGCTGCACGGCCAGCTGCGTCACGAGCCACAGCAGGCCCACGTAGAACAGCATCGACCCCACCGAGTAGACGACCGGCTCCACACCCGGCCGGCCCTGGACCTCCTCGAACAGCCGGTCCATGCCCGCCCGGTCGGTGGCCTGGAAGCCGACCACCAGGTCGATGCCCGCCTGCGCCACGGCCGCCACCGCCCCCGCCAGCCCGAGCCCGGTCGCCACACCGGCGCCCGCCCGGCCCGCGCGTCCGGCGGGTACCGCCAGGCGCCGCAGCCCGAGGAACACCGCGCCGAACAGCACCAGCCCGGCCGCCAGGAAGACGTGCCCGACGGTCCAGGCGGGACCCGGCCCGTGGCCCGGGTCGGCCAGCCGGACCACTCCGTACACCAGCACGCACAGCGGCGCGAAGACGAAAGCCGCCCGGACGAACCCGGCCCACCGGGGCCCCCACGGCCGCCGGCCCCCGCCGGCCCGTCCCGAAATCCCGTACACAAAAGCTTCGTTGGTCATACCGCGATCCTCCCCGCCCCCCGCGCCGCCCCGGATCCGGCATCACCCCCACCCGAACCCCAACGTCACCCGGACACCACCCCCACCCGGACCCCACCCCACCGCCCACCCCGAGGCGATCCCGACGCGCCCCCGTGTCGTGCGCAGGGTGGATGTCAGCGGGATACGCAGGGTTATGACAGTGGGATCGCAGAGTCCGTGTCAGTAGGCGGCGAGGTCTCCGAGGGCGTGGTGCTGGCCGGCGTCGGTGGGGTCGATGTGTGAGCGGGCGTGCCCATCTCTGATCACAGGCGTGGGTGGGGAGCCGTCGTCAACGGTGGCGCGCAAGCTGCCCTGACGTGCACCGGCCCGGCCCCGAGACCGGGGCCGGGCCGGTGCGCTCCGACGAGAGCTGTGGGTGTCAGCGCAGGGTGAACGGTGCCACGTGTGTCGTGGTGTCAGCTCCGCTGATGGTGAACTGCAGGGTGTAGCTGCCGTCCGCCAGCCCCCGGGTGGGGAGGTTGACGATGTAGCCGCGAAGTTGCGCGTCATACCGGAAAGGGGTCGTGAACGGCACGGTGGTGGGACCGACGATTTGGCTGGGTGTGAGGGTGATGCCAGGGCTGGACAGGTTGGCGCCGTTGACGTCGCAAATCCGGAGCCTGATCGGGACCGTGCTGTTCCCGCCGCGGATCGGCCGGTTCGGGTCGTAGAGCAGGCAGATCCGGTACGCGACGGTGTACGTGACGCTCTTGGTGGCCGGGTTGGCGGCGACGTCCGTGGCGTTCACGGTGAAGGTGTGCGAGCCGAACGTCGAGGTGTCGATCTGGCTGCCGTTCGGGACTGTACCGACGCAGCTCGCCACACCAGAGGTGGCGTCCGCGCACGCGTAGGACGCCGTGACCGACTGTTGGAACAGGTATGTGGCGGCCGTCGGGCGCACGATGTTGATCGTCGGCGCCGCGGTGTCCAGGCGCACCGTGATCGTCTGGGGCGCGGACGTGTTCCCGGCGTTGTCGGTGGCGGTGAAGGTCACCGTCGTCACGCCGTCCACCGTGATCGGCACGGCGGCGCTCGCGCCGGGCACGTCGGTGGATGCGACCGGCTGGGCGCCGCTCGCGCTGTAGGTGATCTTCTGGATGCCGGAGCCGCAGGATCCGTCACTACCACTGATGTCGACCGTCGCCGGGCTGCTGTTGTTCCAGCCGGCGCCGTTCGGCGACGGCGAGACGCTCGCGGAGGCCGTCGGCGGGGACGTGTCCGCGTCGTATGTGAACCTACCGGCGGCGGTGACCGGGCTGGTGCCGTTGGCGTTGGTCACCGTGACGTCCACCGTGCCCCGCGCCTGCGGGGGCACGTCCGCGGTCAATTCCTCGGGCCCGGTCACGTGCGCGAACGGGGCCTCCACCGAGCCGAACCTGACGGTGGCGCCGCTCGTGGGGAATTCCGTACCGCGCACGGTCACGGTGTTCACGCATTGGGCGAGTTCGGGCGCGTGGTTCGGGGTGACGCTCGTGACGGTCGGCGGGGACAGCGTGACACGGTCCATCGCGGTGCCCCAGTCACCGCCGAAGATCCCGGTGTTGGCGATGGCGCCGATCTGCTGGACGGTCCAGACGTCCTTGGGATTGCTGGGGTCGCGGGCGGTGCCGGAGTAGTCGCCCCAGCGCAGGTCGGTGCCGCAGTTGCACGAGTAGGCCTGGGTGCCTGCTGCGTAGAAGTCGCCGAAGGTCCTGGCGGGGAAGTTGCCGCCCGGGACGGCGATTGCCACTCCGGTGGGGAACCTGCTGGGTGAGGAAGCGGTGAATCCGGAGAACAGGTCGTCCTCGTCGTTCAGGGCCACCGAACCGTAGTAGAGGTATCCACCCACGAGGCCGAGGTTGATGTTGGTCGCGAGGGTCTGGGTCGCGCCGGTCGCGACCTGGACGTAGCGGAGGCAGGAGCGGTCCCCGGTGTCGCCGGTGGGAGTGCACTGGACGTTGAAGACGCCCCAAAGGTGGTTGTTCTGCCACGCGACCGAGAGCATCCGGTCGTCGTTCGTCGCGACGGTGGCGTCGCCCCCGGGTGGCTGAGCCGCGCATCCCCTGTCGCCGCCGCACTTCGGCGGCGGGGCCGTGCTTCCGATGGCGATGGTGTTCTCGGTCTGGGTGACTGTGCTGACGCCAGGCACGCCGGTGAACGTGTGCACCACCACGTTGGTGGGGTCACGCGGGTCGTGCTCCATCGCGAGCTGGTCGTTGATCCCCGACAGCGAGGTGGCCGGGACGATCTGGAACCTGCCGGTGTCCTGGCCGAACGTCGTGAAGCTGACCGTGCCTCGGGCCAGCAGGTCGGCCTTGTTGGCGACCACGGTCACCGCGCCCAGGTACGAATCCGGATCCGTCTCGGGTTTTGTGAGGTCGTAGTTGTTCCAGCTCAGTGTGACCTTGTCGTTGCTGTAGCCGAGCTTCGGCTGGTCCTGCCGGATGTTGGAGGTGTTGCTCCCGGCGATGTAAACGCTCCAGTGCCCGCGAGGGTCGGAGCTGTCGCTGACCGCGACGTCGTTTTCGTCGCCGCCAGCCAGGACTCCCTCGTACGCGGCGAAGAAACGACCGGACCCCGCGTCGTAATGCACCCGCGGATCCCCGCCCGTGCCCGCCGCGAAGCCGAAGAAGGCACCCAGGTCGAAGGGCGCACCGACGGCGTTGCCGGCCTTGTCGTAGACCTGGCCCGAGCGGTTCACGAACTGCACGATGTAGGTGGGGCCGACTGCAAGCTGAGTGTCAGACGGAGGGACGGAGTCCACGTTACCGAGCGTGCTGAAGGTCTTCAGCTGCTGGATGACGGCCGTGGACGGCGCCGCCTTCGGGGATGCGCCGGTCTTCGGCGTCAGGGTCGCGGTGGTGACCGGCAGAGTCGGCTGCCTCATCGGTCCCACCGGCGCCGGGCCCTTCGGAGGGGCGAGGTAGGGCTGCCCCTGCGGCTCGGGGAGGCGCTTCGGCCGGGGCAGAGTGCGCACGTCCACGCGCTGCTTCACCTTGACCCTCGACAGCTTCCCCTCACCGTCCGCCCGCGACGGGCTGCCGGCCGTGGGGGGAACGCCGGGACGCGGCTCGGCCGCCGCCCCGCCGGCGGGTGCCGTCACCGTGAGCGTCACAGCAAGTGTGAGGAGCAGGGCGCGCGGCCAGCCGCGTACGGCGCGCATCACACATCGGTTCACTCGGAGAGGTCGTCTCGACGACACAAGATCCCCCCTTCAGCCCTGGCCCAAAGTGCGGTCCCGCCAGCGGATCGGCAGCGGGCGGTCGTTGTCCTGCAGTAGCCGGTGATCACGGGTGTTTGTCTAGCGCAAGGACCACGGTGCCGGTTCCCGCTCGTAGTGCGGCGTGCCGACGCGTCCCCCTCACGGACCATGCCGGGCTGAGCACCGGACAGGCAGGACATCAGCCGCTTCGCGCCACCAGGTCACACTTCGCGCGCTACGGCACAGCACTGACGGAACCCAGCGCCGCACTGACATCTACTCTGCGCACGACACCCCGGCCGGCCCTGCCCTCGCCGGCGGGCGGGTTAGCCTGCACGGGTGAACGTGCACCGAGCAGTCGTCCGATTCCGTCGGTCCGCCCGGGCGCGGGCCTGGGCTGCCGGCGGGGCGGTCGCCGCCCTGGCGGCCGTCGCCGTGACCGCCCTGCTGCCCGGACCGCCCGCCGCACCCGACGACGACTCCCCGGCGGACGGCCCCGGGCACAAACCCGGACTGACCGCCGCCGTCTCGGCCCCCTTCAACGCGTTCACCGAGGGCTACGACTGCTACCGCACCCCCACCCTCACCACCACCAAGGACGGCACCCTCCTGGCCATCGCCGAAGCCCGCACCACCGGCTGCGGCGACATCGGCGACATCGACCTCGTCCTCAAGCGCTCCACCGACGAGGGCCGCACCTGGGGCCCCCTGCAGATCATCCGCGGCGCCGGCGACCCCGGCGCCTACGGCAACCCGGCCCCCGTCGTCGATGCCGCCTCCGGCCGCATCTCCCTCCTCTACGCCTACAGCACCTGGACCACCGACCCCGACGACAACCGCGTCCGCGGCCCCCGCGAACTGCGCCTGGCCCACAGCACCGACGACGGCGCCGACTGGACCACCGACCCCGAACCGCAGCCCCAGCTCAAGGGCGCCGACTGGTCCTGGGTCTCCGTCGGCCCCGGCCACGGAGTCCAGCTCACCCCCACCCGCGCCGACCAGCCCGGCCGCCTCGTCGTCAGCGCCGACTACCGCACCGAATCCGGCGAATCCGGCGCCCAGCTCCTCTACAGCGACGACGGCGGCCTCAGCTGGAAGCCCGGCGCCCGGTGGGGCGCCCCCGAAGGCCGCCCCGCCCCCAACGAGCCCGCCCTCACCCAGCTCCCCGACGGCCGGATCTACGTCAACGCCCGCTCCACCGCCACCTGCGGCACCGCCGACCACCGCATGTCCGCCGTCATCGACGACGCCTCAGCGCCCGAGTTCCCCGCGCCCGGCTTCGTCCCCGTCGCCGGCCTCCCCGCCCCGCCCGCCTCCGGATCCGTACTCCAGCTCCCCGGCGGCCCGCTGCTGCTGTCGGCCCCCAGCCGCCCCGGCGCCGAATCCGCCGACCGCTGGACCCTCGCCGTCCGCACCTCCCGGGACGAGGGCCGCACCTGGTCCACGGACGGCGCCGTCGTGCTGCGCGAACGCGCCGGCTACTCCGACATGACGGCACTGCCCGGCGGCCGCGTCGGCCTGCTCTACGAGACCGCCAACGGCACCCCGCACGGCTACATCAAGTTCACCGCCTTCGGCCCCCAAGAGCTCCGGGCCGCCGCCGAGGACCTCACCCCCCGCCGCACCACCGACACCACCCCCTACGGCAACCACGCCGTCGTCCACGGCGCCCCGCGCCTCGGCAACCGGCCCGGCGGCGGCAAAGCCATGCGCTTCGACGGCAAGGACGACTTCCTCCGCCTGATCGACTGCCCCGACGAACTGCGCGTTGGCGCGGACGACTTCGCGGTCGCCACCTGGGTCAAGTACAAGACCCGTGGCCAGGACAAGGAGAGCGGCGTCCGCCAGCCCCTCTTCTGGGCCTACGGCCAGGGCCCCGCAGCCCCCCAGATCCGCATCGAGGCCGACCCCGCCACCGGCCGCCTCGAAGGCACCGTCAACTCCGGAACCGGCCCCGTGGCGGTGACCTCCCGCTCCCGCACCGACGACGACACCTGGCACCACGTCGTCCTCCAGCGCAGCGCCGGCCGTCTCGAACTCTCCGTGGACGGCGCCCCACCCGCCACCGCCCCCACCGGCCCCGCGGGCGACCTCCGCCCCACCGGCCCCTTCACCATCCACCTCGGCACCCAGCCCGACTACAAGGCTTTCTACGCCGGAGCCCTGGACGACGTCCGCCTCTACGGCCGCGCCCTGTCCCGCAACGACATGGCCCGCCTCCGCGACGGCAACGACGTCACCGACCAGGAACGCGTCCACCTCCCCTTCGACCGCATCTGGTGACGCCCCTGCTCCTAGGGCTTGCGCGCCAGCAGCAGACGCCACCTCGGGCTGCCGTCCTCGCGGTGGCCGAAGGGGGAGAGCGGGACCGTCTCCACGGTGAAGCCGGCCGCCTCCAGGTCCGTGCGGACCGGGCCGAACGGGAAGGTGCGGTAGTACATGACGAAGGGCGGCCGCCACACCGCGTTGCGGACCCGCATCACCGAGTCGAAGCCGGCCACCATCCACCACAGGGGCGAGGTCACCGGGACCGGGGCGCCGACCGGGAAGGCGAACACCCCGCCGGGGCGCAGGGCACGGTGGACCCCGCCGAAGAGGGCGGGGCGCTCGGCCGGGAGGAAGTGGCCGAAGGCGCCGAAGCTGACGGCGAGGTCGTACGAGTTCCAGAGCCGCTCGGGCAGGGCCAGCGCGTCGGCCCGTACGAGGTCCACGCCCTCGGGGTGGGCCCGGGCGGCCTCCGCCAGCATCCCGGCGCTGAGGTCGACCCCGGTGACCCGGTCCCGGCAGAGGCGGCGCAGCATTCCCAGGCCGGCGCCGGTGCCGCAGCAGAGGTCCAGGCCGGACCCGAAGCCGCCCTCCTGCTGGGCCAGGGCCTCCTCGACGGCGTCGAGCATCCGGTCCGGGGTGCGGAACGGCGTCCGATCGAACTTGGGCGCGAGCAGGTCGTAGCCCCGCTCGACGGAGGAGAGGGCCTGGACGGCCAGTTCGCGCAGGCTCGGGCCGTGGGTGGTGAACACGGGTTCAGCGTAGTGCCGGACACGCGGGTACGCGGCGGCCGCGGTGGTCCCCCTCCGGCCACCGCGGCCACCGCTCCCCCGTACGTTCCGTACGTTCCCCCGTGCGGGCTCGCCCGGATTCCCCCGAATCCCCCGTGGGCTCGCCCGCCCGTTCCCCCGTACGCCGTGCTCCTTGCCGGTGGCGCATCCCCCCGGGTGCAGCCCCCGTCGTGCATCCCCCGTTGTGCATCCCGCGTGGTGCAGCCCCCCCGTGATGCGGCCGCGCGGGCGCTTCCCCCGTGGCGCTTCCCCCGTGGTGCTTCCCCCGTGGTTCCCCCGTACGTCCTCGGGCGGTCCCCCCGTACGTCCCCCGTACGACCGCCCAAAGTCCCCCGTACGTCTCCCCCGTGGGTCCCCCGTCCCCCTACGTCCGTCCTGCCGTGGTCCCCGGTCCCTTACGGGCGGGGGCCGGACGCGTGGTTGTCCATCGACACGATGTCGAGGTCCGAGGCGTGGTTGTCCAGCGGCTTCTCGCCGGGCTTGGCCACGGCCGGCGGTTCGGCCGGCGGGGCGTCCAACGGGTTGACGTCGGCGCCCGAGGCGTGGTTGTCGAGCGGTCTGATGTCGCCGTCGAGCGGCAGGATGTTCTCGTTCGTCGCCATCGACTCTCTCCTGATCTCGTGTGGTGCCCGGTGGTTGTCGGGCCCGTTCGGCGATTCCCCCGTGGACCGCCGAACGGGTTGTCCTCCATCCGGCCCGGGTGCCCCCCGACGCCCCGGGTCGTTGCACTCATCCTGCCGCGCGGCGATAAACGAACGATGAACGCGGTCGTCCATCGAGCAGGACTCCAGGTCAGACGCTCAGGCGGCCAGTTCGGACGCCAGCAGGGCCTGTACTTCGGCCAGTTCCGCCGAACCGAGTTGCAGGAACACCGCCTCCGCGTCCCGCCAGCAGGCGCGCGCCCGGTCGGGCTGGCCGAGCCGCCGCAGCGCCTTGCCGAGGACCGTCAGGACCGTCGCCCGGCGCCACTCCCCGCCGATGCCGCGCAGCGCGATGGCCTGTTCGGCGTGCTTGGCGGCCAGGGCGGGCCGCTGGGCGGCCAGGTGGGCCTCGGCGAGCCGGAAGTGCGTCACGCCCTCCCACAGCGGCTGCCGGTTGTCGTGGAACAGCGACAGGGCCTCGCCGAGCTGGTCCAGTGCCTCCGCGAGCCGCCCGGCCTGGGTGAGCGCGATGCCCAGGGCGTAGCGGCCGTTGGCCAGGCGCAGGGTCAGGCCCATCCGGTCGTATATGGCGATGCCCTGCTGGGCGAGGTCGATGGCGCTGGACATCCGGCCCAGGACCACGTGGATGCGGGAGAGGTTGCACAGGGCGCTGGCCTCGCCGATGAAGTTGCCGTCGGCCCGGAAGTTCTCGATGGCCTCCAGCAGGAAGCGTTCGCCGTCCTCGTGCCGCTTCTGGTAGAGGGCGATGATCCCGCGGTCGTTGGGCGCCCAGCAGCTGGGCAGCGGGTCGCCGGCCAGGCGGGCCAGCTCCATGGCCTGGCGGGCCTGTTCGTCGGCCTCCGCGAAGCGGCCCACGAAGAGGTGGACCATGGTGAGGGTGGTCCGTGCGCGGCCCTCGGTGCGCGGGTCCTGTGCGGCGCGGGCGGCCTCGCACACGGTCAGCGCCGCCGACTCGTACTGCTTGGAGTTGGCGCCGGACTCGGAGAGGTCCTTGGCCGCCCACAGCAGGTCCACGGCCCGGCGCAGTGCCTGTGGCCGTCCGGCGGACTGGCGCACGCAGGCCAGCAGCGGGTCGGCCTCGGCGAACAGCCAGTCCAGGGCGGCGCGGGGTTCGGTGAGGACGAGGCCGGGGTGGCGGGTCTCGGAGAGGTGGGCGGGCAGCCGGTCGCCGGGCCGCTCCAGGGCGTACACGCGGGAGGCGGTGGCGAGGTAGAAGTCGAGGAGCCGGTCGAGGGCGGCCTCGCGCCCGCCGTCGGGCCGCTCGTCGCGTTCGGCGCACGCACGCGCGTAGAGGCGTACGAGGTCGTGGAAGCGGTAGCGGCCGGGGGCGGCGGATTCCAGCAGGGAGCAGTCGACTAAGGCCTCCAGGAGGTCCTCGGTGTCGTGCTCGGGCAGGTCGAGGGCGGCGGCCGCGGCGGGCAGGGAGATGTCGGGGCCGTCGGCGAGGCCCAGGAGGCGGAAGGCGCGCTGCTGGGCGGGTTCCAGCTGGCCGTAGCCGAGCTCGAAGGTGGCCTTGACGGCGAGGTCGCCGGACTGGAGTTCATCGAGGCGGCGGCGTTCGTCGGCGAGTTTGGCGGCGAGGACGGAGACGGTCCAGGTGCGGCGGGCGGCGAGCCGGGAGGCGGCGATGCGGATGGCCAGCGGCAGGAACCCGCAGGCGCCGACGACGTCGAGGGCGGCCTGGCGTTCGGCGCCGACGCGTTCGGCGCCGACGATGCGGGTGAACAGCTGCAGGGCCTCCTCGGGGCTCATCACGTCGAGGTCGACGAGATGGGCGCCGGCGAGGCCCGACATCCGGACCCGGCTGGTGACGAGGGCCGCGCAGCCCGCGGTGCCCGGCAGGAGCGGGCGGACCTGGGCGGCGTCGCGGGCGTTGTCGAGGAGGACCAGGACGCGGCGGCCGTCGAGGGTGGAGCGGTAGAGGGCGGCCCGGTCGGCGGCGGAGTCGGGTATGGCGCTGTCGGGGGTGCCCAGGGCCCGCAGGAAGGAGCCGAGGACGGCTTCGGGGAGGGCGGGGCGCGGTTCGGTGCCCTGGAGGTCCACGTAGAGCTGGCCGTCGGGGAAGTGCGGGCGGGCGGCGTGCGCGACGTGCACGGCGAGGGTGGTCTTGCCGACGCCGCCGATGCCGGCCAGTGCGGAGACGGCCATGACCTGCCCGTCGCCGCCGGAGAGGATGTCGCCGAGTTCGCTGACGAAGGGGGCCCGGCCGGTGAAGTCGGGCACGGTGGCGGGTAGTTGGGCGGGTCGTACGGGTGCGGGGGCGGCGGCCGGGGCGGGGTCCTCGGTGCGGGCCAGTTCGGCGTCCGCGTTGAGGATGCGCTGCTGGAGGGCGGAGAGCTCGGGCCGCGGGTCCACGCCGAGTTCGTCGGCGAGGAGCCGGCGGGTGTCGGCGTACACGGCAAGGGCCTCGGCCTGGCGGCCGCTGCGGTAGAGGGCGAGCATCAGGAGCTCGCGCAGCCGCTCGCGCAGCGGGTGGGCGGCGGTGAGGGCGGTGAGCTCGGAGACGGCCTCGGCGTGCTGGCCGACCTCCAGGTCGAGGTCGAGGCGGGTCTCCAGCAGCTGGAAGCGCCATTCGGTGAGCCGGGTGCGCTCGGTCTCGGCGTGCGGTCCGGGGACCCCGGCGAGGGGTTCGCCGTCCCACAGGTCCAGGGCGCGGGCCAGCAGCGTACGGGCGAGGGCGCGGTCCCCGGCGGTGCGGGCCTGCTCGGCGTCGGAGGCGAGGCCGCGGGCGATGCCGAGGTCGAGGGACTCCTGGTGGCGCAGCCGGATGGCGTAGCCGCCGGCGTCGCTGACGAGCAGCCCGGGGTCGAGGATCTTGCGGAGCCGGGAGGCGTAGGTGCGGATGGTGGCGAGGGCCTGCTGCGGGGGGTCCTCGCCCCAGATGGCGTCGATCAGCTCGGGCGCGGTGGCGGTGCGGCCGTCGCGCAGGAGCAGTGCGGCGAGGAGGGCGCGCTGCTGGGGGCTGCCGGAGGGCAGGGCCTGGCTGCCGCGCCAGGCCCGGATGGGCCCGAGCACGGCGAAGCGGTTGTCCCCGGCGGCCGGTGCGGCGGCGGCCGCGGCGGCGGTTCCGGTCATCGGGGTGGTTGCGGCGGCTCGGGGCGCTGCGGTCGGCGCGGTGGTTCCGGTGGTTCCGGTGGCTCCGGTCGGGGCGGCCGCTGCGGTCGCTCGGGCCGCTGCGGTTCCGGTCGCCCGGGCCGCTGCGGTTGTTCGAGTGGCTCCTGCGGTTCCTGTGGCACCTACGGCTCCTGCGGTTCCTGTGGCACCTGCGGCTCCGGCTTTTGCCGCGGATCCGGGTGTTCCGGCCGCGCGGGACCCGCCGGGCGCACCGGGGGCCGCGGTCGTGCCGGGCGCGCCGGCCGTGCCGGGACCGTCGGAGACGCGCGGCTGGTGCGGGATGGCCGGTCCGCCGTCCATCTGTCCTCCCCCTGCCTTCCGTCGGTTCAAGGGCAAGTCTGCCTTGTGTTGAACGTACGCGTCAGCCCGCGGCGGAGCCATCCGCTCCTGGCCGGGGAACGACTGGCGTCCGAATAGCTGACGGTTCGTCAGATCAGCGCTACCGTAAGGGGTATGGAGACCTTCCCGAAGATCATCTCGGTGGACGACCACACGGTCGAACCCCCTCACGTCTGGCGGGACCGGCTCCCGTCCAGATATCGCGACACCGGACCCCGGATCGTCCGCGCCCCCCTGAAGGAAATGACCTTCCTCGGCGGCAAGTTCGCCCCCGTCATGGGCGCGAAGGGCGACGAGGGCCCCGTGGGCGACTGGTGGGTGTACGAGGATCTGCACCGGCCGCTCACCCGCCTCGACACCGCCGTCGGGTACGACCGTGACGAGATCAAACTGGAAGTCATCACCTACGAGCAGATGCGCCCGGGCTCCTTCTCGGTTCCCGAGCGCCTTGCCGACATGGACGTCAACCACGTCCAGTCCGCCCTCTGCTTCCCCACCTTCCCCCGCTTCTGCGGCCAGACCTTCACCGAGGCCAAGGACCGCGAACTCGGCCTCCTGGGCGTCCGCGCGTACAACGACTGGATGGTGGAGGAGTGGTGCGGGCCCCAGGCCCGGGGGCGCCTCATCCCCCTGACCCTCATCCCGCTGTGGGACGCGCAGCTCGCCGCCGAGGAGGTGCGCCGCAACGCCGCGCGGGGGGTGCGCGCCGTCGCGTTCTCCGAGATACCGCCGCACCTGGGGCTCCCGTCCGTCCACACCGACGCGTGGGACCCCTTCCTCCAGGCCTGCGACGAGACCGGCACGGTCATCGCCATGCACATCGGTTCCTCCTCGCGCATGCCGTCCACCTCCGCCGACGCCCCGCCGGCCGTCGGCTCCACCATCACCTTCGCCAACTGCTGCTTCTCGATGGTCGACTGGCTGATGAGCGGCAAGTTCGAGCGCTTCCCCAACCTGAAGATCATGTACGCCGAGGGCCAGATCGGCTGGATCCCCTACATCCTGGAGCGCGCCAACGTGGTCTGGGAGGAGAACCGCGGCTGGGGCGGGGTCGCCGACAAGGTCCACCGGCCGCCGTCCGAGCTCTTCGCCGAGCACGTCTTCGGCTGCTTCTTCGACGACGCGTTCGGCCTGAAGAACCTCGACTCCATCGGCGTCGGCAACGTCCTCTACGAGACGGACTACCCGCACTCGGACTCCACCTGGCCCAAGTCGCGGGAGGTCGGCGAGGCCCAGATGGGCCACCTGGACCCCGAGGTGGTCGACCGCATCGTGCGCGGCAACGCCATCGACCTGCTGGGGCTCACCCCGGAGGGGCTCTGGGCGGGGGCCTGAGACGGCGGCAGGGGGGTGGGGAGCCCGGCCGCACCGGCGCCCCACCCCCCCTGCGGCTTCGGCGTCCGGCCCCGCCGGGCCCTCGCGCCTGCTCAGACGCCGGCGGTCGGCACGCGTCCGCCCGTCACCACCGGGCGGACGTGCGTCAGCAGCAGTTCCAGGAAGCGGTCCGGGCGGCGCAGTGCCGCGAAGTGGCTCGCGTCCTCGATCAGCGCGAAGGCCTTCACCGGTGCCTCCACCGCGTCGAAGTAGGCCCGGGCGCGGGCCGCCGGGGTGATCACGTCCAGGGCGCCCTGGAAGACGAAGAACGGCACCTCGAAGCGGGTCCCCTCGGCCCAGTCGTCGAAGCCGTGCGTGCCCGCCGTGACGGGCTGCGAGAAGCCCTGTCCCTTGAAGTAGGCGGCGATCCGGCCGGGGGAGTACAGCGGCGAGAGCCACATGGAGCCGAGGATCACCTTCTTCACGGTGTCGAGGGTGAGCGGGTCGCTGCCGGCGCACCGCTTGTCGTACGAGGACCGCTGCGCCGGGGTCCAGCGGCGCGGGTCCGGTCCCATCGCCTCGATCTCCGCCGCGTCCTTCTTCTTCCCGGCCGCCCGCAGCCGCTCCAGCGTGGCGTCGTAGGCGGAGGTGTCCCGCCCGGGCTCCAGGACGTTCTGGTCGGTGCCGACGTACGCCGAGAACAGCTCGGGGTGGCTGCGGGCCAGCCGGAGCCCGAACACGGTGCCGAAGGAGCTCGGCAGCAGCACCACCCGGTCGACGCCGAGGCGCTCCCGGACGTGGTGGACGACCTCCAGCGCGTCCGCGTACAGCCGCTCGAAGGACGGCTCGCCGCCCTGGCCCGAGGGGCCGCCGTGGGCGAAGGTCAGCCCGCTGCCGCGCATGTCCCAGCGGACCAGCGTGAAGTGCTCCTCCCAGGCCCGGGTGCGGGCCCCGTAGGGAGAGTTGGCCGCGCCGGGGCCGCCGTGGAGCTCCAGCAGCACCGGGTTGGCGCGGTCCTCGCCGCGCACCGAGATCCACTGGTCGATCCCGCCGATGCGGACGAAGCCCTGCTCGTCGATGCCGTTCGGCGTGTCGATGCGCATCAGGCGGGCGTTCGCGGACCGGCGTACGGCGCGGTGGGTGAAGAGGCCGGCGGCGGGAGCGGCGAGCGCGGCGGCGGTGACGGCGGTGGTGATGATCCCGAGCATTACTGTTTCCCCCAGACGCTGTTTTGCTGACGAGGGGGAGACTACGGCAACGGCGCGGTTTGTAAAGGGGTTTGACGCGTCGGGGCCCGGCCGGCCCCAAGGGCCGCGATCCCGCCATCCCAGCGGCGCGCGAGGGCCGGACCTTGCACCCCGGGCCGTTGCCGGGGCATGCTTCGCCAGGGCAAAGCGGGAGGGATCATGGCGGTGGACAAGCGGTCCGTGGTGACGGCGGTGCTGTGTGCCGTGGCGGCACTGGGCGCCTCGGCGGCGGTCGCCGAACTCGTCCCGCCGCCCGAGGCGACCGCCCCCGTGCACGCCAAGTCGGCCGCCGCGCCCTCCGGCTCACCGAACGCCTCTTCGCGCCCGCAAGCGTCGAAGCCACAGCTGGGCAAGCCCCGCCAGACCCCCGCCGCGCCCGCCGCGCCCAACCAGGCCAAGGCCGCCGCCTTCACCGGGGCCCTGTTCACCGGCAGCCTGGACGGCGACCACTTCTGCACCGCGACGGTGGTCCGCAGCCCCGGCAAGAACATGCTCGTCACCGCCGGGCACTGCCTCCTGGAAGGGCAGCAGTCCCGCGACGGGGGCGCCGTC